>DATJAI010000080.1:0-62643 GCA_035516415.1 Binatia bacterium
CCGAGTGGGTGACGAACAGAGCTCCGCCGCCCACGTTGAAATCATTGAACGAGATATACATCCGGCCATACTTCAGGCTGAAGGGATTGTTGTCGACCCACATTGACGCCCGATCGTCATTCGAGCCGTTGTGAGCGCAGGAGGATGCGGACCAATTCTGGCCGTCCGTGGAACTCCACAGACCGATTCCAAGACCGCCGCACCCGGTTACCTGATCGCCGCCGAACCACCTGCCGAGCTTCTGGTTGTAGACCAGAATGGGGTTGCCAAAGTTGGTGCCGTGTCCGGAAGCGAATGGCGGCGGCAGAATCTCGGTAAACGTAGAGCCGCCATCGGTGGAGAAGGATGTGCCCGTAAAGCCAGGCTGGTAGTCGTCATTGAAATTGACGACGATGCTGTTATCGCCGACACGGGTGCTGTGCCACACCACGCTTTCACTCCTGGTGCAACGCGTGGGCCCGGAGCAGCTACGGTTGCTGACCAGGACATTTGGGGGCTGGGGAGCGGCAAGTTCGCTACCAGAGCTGGGTCTTCCCCCCGGGATTACCCCGCACTGAACCAGGACCAGACCGGCCCGCAGGTTGTCCTGCTTGAGCAGATGAAGCGAACCAATCTGCGAGCAGTCCACCCCTGTTGAGGTCATCTGGCAGCGGGCCGCGGTCTGTAGAGTACAGACGGCCAACACAACAACGGCCGCTGAAAGACACCGGAACGGCCTGATTCCGTCGCTGATCATCACTTCTCCTCCTTCATTCCTGGTGTTCGCTCCCTCAGTCTGGCTACGGGGCGCCCTATCGGGCAACAGGATTGCACAAATATAGCCGGAAACTGAGAGCAGTCCTGGAATTCCTGCCACGAAATCCGCCGTACCCCGACCCCTGCCACGTCCGGGAACGCTCCTGAATGGCATATCACAGACGCGCACGGATACATGGCCGAGTAGCGGGCTACCGCACCACCAGCACTTCGCGAATGTTATCGCGGCCGAGGAAGAACTTGATGGAGGCGTACTCGCGGAAGAGATTTTCGACGTGCCGGCTGTTGAAGACGCGCTGCAGGCGGAATCCGCGAATGGGCTGGAGTTCCAGGGTATCTTTGGCGGCGATGTTGTAGCGGTAAAAGGGCGCATCGGGCCCGGCATCCTTCGTGTGAAAGAACGCCAGCATCATGCCGCCGGGCTTCATGGCGACGTGAATGCGTTCGATCAGCGGCTTCACCAGCGGTTCGGGCAGAAAGTCGGCGAGATCCCAGAACATTACCGCATCGAATTCCGCCCGCTTAAAGCAGAGATTTTCGCGCAGGAAGCGGTCCACGTCCACGGTAGTGCCGCCATCGCCATTGGGGATGATCAGCGATTTGTCGCTAGCCAGGTGCAGCACATCTTCCTGATGAAAGCGGTGGCCGAGGCCAGTCATGAAGGTGATGTTGGCTGGGGAGGTAGCGCCGAGGTCGAGGATCTTCAGGCCGTCTTCGCGCGAGACCGAGCGAATGAACTCATTAAAACCGGTGGAGCGGCGGCTGACTTTCTGGCCGGGCAGGGGGGCTTCGCCGACACTTTGCCGCTCTGCACCGCCGAACAGCCTGCTGAGAATACCGGGCACAACGCACATTGTATGAGCAGAGTCCCCGGGCAGCAATGATTTGTATGGATGATGTGCAAGGCACCAAAGGGGGCGATGGGGCGCAGCATGCAATGCGCCCCCGGGAGCTATAGTTTCTTGGGTTCGAGCAGGGTTCCCTGGGCCGAAAGCGACGGGGGCACGGTTGCAGAGGCGGCCGAGGTCTGCGGTTTGGGCTCGACCCGGGCAGCCGGCTCCGGCTTCTGGATATCGATGCCGCCCTTGAAAAAAGCCCCGTCTTCGATGGAGATGCGCGCGGTCACAATATCTCCGGTCAACGAGGCGCTCTTGCGCAGGTCGACGCGCTCGGCGGCCTTGATATTGCCGTTCACACGCCCGTGGAGAATCACATTGCGGGCTTCAATGTTGGCGCGGACCCGACCATTGGGGCCAACGGTAAGGGTCTGGCCGCGTAACGTGATCGAGCCCTCAACTTCGCCGTCCAGAATCAGATCTTCGCTACCCGATAGCTCACCCTTGACCACGACCGACTTGCCGATGGTGGCGACTTCGGCGCTGCGCAGTCCTTCGCCACGTACCGCCTCGGCGGGACGTGCCGGCGCAGGCACGGCGGGACCTACAGGCGAGCCGGCGGTGCTGAACTCGGGGGTTATCTGTTCCTCTTCCTTTCGCTTCCACATGGCTGACCTCCGGCAGGCGGTGGCAGCGCCGGACGGCAGGCGTCCGCGCTGCATCTGGTCCGATGCACCTGAACCGCAACGCAAAGAGAATACCCAACCGGCAGCAGGGTCGCAAACGATTTCTGCCTGGACGACAAATTTAATGTGAGCTCCCGGGCGGCGAACTGGCCGATCGCATCCGGTAACCGTGGGCATCCAGCGCCAATCCAGACCGGATGAAAGGCCAGTCGGCTCCCGTATAATGACAGGTTTCACATGGCTCTCGCCAGGCGCAGGCAACTTCACGGGCGAGAGACGCAGGACTTATATGACGGAAATCGAACTGATCGTTGGCCGGGAAATCCTGGATTCCCGCGGAAACCCCACGGTAGAAGCCGATGTCATTCTGGAGAGCGGGGCGCGCGGCAGGGCCGCGGTTCCCAGCGGAGCCTCCACCGGCGAGCACGAGGCCCTGGAACTGCGCGACGGCGATAAAGGCCGTTACGGGGGAAAGGGCGTGCTCACGGCGGTCGCCAACATCAACGAGGTAATCGCGACCGAACTGGAAGGAATGGATGCGAGCGACCAGCGCGAGCTGGACAATGCCATGCTCGCGATTGACGGCACTCCGACCAGGAGCAAGCTGGGCGCGAACGCGATCCTCGCTGTCTCGATGGCCGCGGCGCGCGCCATGGCCGACCACCTGGGCATCGAGCTGTATCAGTACCTGGGCGGATTCACAGCCGCACTGCTGCCCACGCCGATGATGAACATCCTGAACGGCGGCGCACACGCGGACAACAATGTCGATTTTCAGGAATTCATGGTGATGCCGGTGGGCGCGACGTCATTCGCCGAGGCGCTGCGCTGGGGCGTGGAGACCTTCCATGTGCTGAAGGGCGTGCTGAAGAAGCGCGGCTACAACACCGCCGTGGGCGATGAGGGCGGCTTCGCGCCGTCGCTGAAGTCGAATACGGAAGCCATTGAAGTGGTGCTCGAGGCCATTACCCAGGCCGGCTACAAGCCGGGCGAGCAGATCGCTATCGCGCTGGATCCGGCCGCCAGCGAGTTTTACGACAGCGCGAAGAAAAAGTATGTCTTCAAAAAGTTGGACAGGAGCGAGCACTCGGCCGAAGATATGGTGAGGTTCTGGGCCGATTGGGCGCGGCAGTACCCCGTCGTGTCGCTGGAGGACGGCTTCGCTGAAGACGACTGGGACGGCTGGAAGCTGGTGACCGACGAGCTTGGCGGCAAGATCCAGCTCGTGGGTGACGACATTTTCGTCACCAACATCGAGATCTTTCAGCGTGGCATCTCGGCCGGCGTGGCCAATTCCATACTCATCAAGCTCAATCAGATTGGCTCGGTGAGCGAGACGCTCGATGCCATCAACCTGGCCCGCCAGAACCGCTACACGGCAGTGATCTCGCACCGCTCAGGCGAGACGGAAGACACCTTTATCGCCGATCTGGCGGTCGCGACCGGAGTGGGGCAGATCAAGACCGGCTCGGCCTCGCGCACCGATCGAATTGCCAAGTACAACCAGTTGCTGCGGATTGAAGAAGAGCTGGGGCCGGCGGCACGGTTTTTGGGGCTGAAAGCACTGAACTATCACGGCCCGCTGGCAGCGAAAGCGGGGGCGTAGGTGCCAGCAAGTTCCGACTGACGGCTCGCCGATCAAGGAGCCCAAAATGAGCTATTCCCCGAGGGACCGCCGACTCCCGCTATACTTTTCTGGCCAGCACGACCTCGACTCCCGAAAAAATGAGATCCAGTTTCGCGGCAGGTAGTTTGCCCGCACGGTCAGTCAGGAGGCGTTTGTCAATGGTAACGATCTGGGAGACATTGGCGACGGAGTTTTTTGGCAACCCGGTGACGCGTGCCGGGAGATGAACGTTCCCGGGCATCAAAGCCCATTTCACATTGCTGGTCAGCGGCACGCAAACAACGGTTGCTATCTGACTATGATTCAGATCATCGGACTGGATGACTACCACGGGCCGGCGAAAGCCTGGAGCGGAGCCCCGCGGTGCATCCAACTCCGCCCACCAGACTTCGCCCTGCGAGATCACCACTCGGTCCGCACCAGCGCGCGGTAAGCGGCCGCTGCGGAAAATGAATCTTGTGCCTGGCCGATTTCCCGGCAGGCCCTGTTTACCGCCTCGGTTACCTCATCGCCCGAGTGGCGTGTCAGGTATTCCCGCAGGGCATCGCTGAAAATTCGGCTGCGCGAGCACCTGCGCCGTTTTGCGAACCGTTCTGCCTTCTGAAAGATTTCATCGGGAATGGAAACTGCCGTCTTCATACCAGTAGTATAACCGGGAGATTCGCTGCCGGACAATGTCACCGGAACCGTCCACAACATTGCACCAGCGCTGGAATCGATGTTCAAATTTCGGGGAGTGTGTATGCTAACAGCTGGCTGCTACTGGTTACTGCTGATCGATGCCTGTTCCTCCCAAGCCGCTGGTGCTCATCATCCTCGATGGCTGGGGCTACGCGCCGCCGTCGGACAGCAACGCCATTTCGCAGGCGCACAAGCCGAATTACGACCGCCTGCTGGTGGAGTATCCCCACACGCTGATCCACACCAGCGGACGCTACGTCGGGCTGCCGACCGGACAGATGGGCAACAGTGAGGTCGGGCACCTGAACATCGGGGCCGGCCGCGTGGTGTACATGGACATCACCAAAATCGATCTCATGATCGAGAAGGGCACGTTTTTTTCCAATCCAAGCCTGGTCCATGCCATGACAGCGGCCCGCCCCGGCGAGCGGCGTCTGCACCTGTTCGGACTGGTCTCCGACGGCGGCGTGCACTCGCACCAGTACCATCTTTACGCGCTGCTGCAGATGGCAAGAATGAACGGCGTGGAGCGCGTTTTCGTGCACTGCTTCATGGACGGGCGCGACACCCTGCCGACCAACGGCGCCGGCTACATCGAACAGTTGCAGCAGAAGATGCGGGAGTACGGCGTGGGCAGTATTGCCACTGTCAGCGGGCGCTATTACGCCATGGACCGCGACCGCCGCTGGGAGCGCGAAAAGAAGGCCTTCGATGCGATGGTTTACGGCGATGCGGAAGGCGGCCGCTGGCGCGACCCGGTTCAGGGGGTGAAGGACTCCTATAACCGCGGGATAACCGACGAGTTCATCGTGCCGTTCGTGCTGAGCGACGAGCGTGGCGACGCTGTGGGCAGCATTCGCGACGCCGACGTCTGCATCAATTTCAACTTCCGCGCCGACCGGGCGCGGCAGATCACGCGTTGCCTGTGCCGCAACAGCCGCTTTACTCCGCAGGATGGCCGCGAGCTGGAAGGCGCCGACGATCTGGACCGCATCCTGCCGCGCAACCGCGTCCCCCGGGACCTCACCTACGTGTGCATGACGCAGTACGACAAGCATTTCACGCTGCCGGTGGTGTCGCCGCCGGAGTCGCTGACCAACATCCTGGCCAACGTGATGGCTGACCGTGGGATGCGCAACCTGCGGGTGGCCGAAACGGAGAAGTATGCCCACGTAACCTACTTCTTCAATGGCGGCGTGGAGAAGCCCTTCCCCGGCGAAGACCGCGTGCTGGTGCCCTCGCCCAAGGTTGCAACCTACGACCTGAAGCCGGAGATGTCGGCGCAGGGCATAGCCGATGCCGTGGTGAAGGCAATTGCGGATAACACTTTCGACGTGATGGTGGTGAACTTCGCCAATGCCGATATGGTGGGACACTCGGGCAAGATTCCGCCAACCATTGCCGCCGTGGAAACGGTCGACGGCTGCCTTGGCCAGATTTACCGGGCGCTGCGCCAGCACGGAGGAGGGATGATCGTTACTGCGGACCACGGCAACGCCGAGCAGATGATCGATCCGGTAACCGGCGGCCCGCAGACGGCGCATACCACCAATCCCGTGCCCTTCATCGTGGCGACCGAGCATGCCGTCACCGGAGCGGAATTCAGGGGAGACGCACGTCGGTTTACGCTGCATCCTGATGGCGCGCTACAGGACATTGCGCCGACGATGCTGGGAATGCTGGGCGTTCCCCAGCCCCGGGAGATGACGGGTAAGGACCTGCGGGTGCTGGCGGAGGAGGCAACCCTGCCCGCTGCTGAGCGCAAGTGAGGTGTTCAGCTCCAGTTTGGGGCCGCGGCTGAAGGCCAGTTCAAGGCGGACGATACCTGCACTTTCCCGCAGCATGCAGAGTCCCGGTCGCAGATTGCCTCTTCGATGAAACTCCTCATCGTCCTGCATCACCGTTTCGAACTCTGGCAGGCGCCGCAGTGGTTCGCCGGGCAGCTGCGGCGGGAATTTCCCCACCTCGAAGTCGTTCCTCTGCGCGACTACGAGCGGCTGAACGAAGAGATCGCCGATGCCGATATCGCCATCTCGTGGTCGCTGCGTGGCGAGCAGATCAGGGCCGCCAGAAAGCTGAAGTGGATCCACTCGACGGCGACCGCAGTCCACGCGCTGATGAGTGACGAGTTGCGCGCCAGTGACATTGTGGTGACCAACGCTCGGGACGTGCATGGTCCGGTGGTCGCCGAGCACGCTTTGGCGTTGGCGTTTGCCCTGGCAAAGAGAATTCCGCAGTGCGTGCATTATCAGCAGCAGAGGCATTGGGCGCAGCAGGAGCTATGGCATGCGGGCAAGCGCCCGCGCGAGCTGAACGGCGCGACCATGACCATCGTCGGGCTGGGCGGGATCGGCAGACCGCTGGCGGCGATGGCGAAGAGTATCGGAATGCGCGTCGCGGCAGTCCGCGAGCATCCTCAGCGCGGAGGCGAAACTGCGGACCAGGTGTACGGCCTGGACGGGCTGGATCGGGCCCTGGGCGCGGCGGACTTCGTCGTGCTGGCCGTTCCGGTGACCCCCGCGACATACCGGCTGATGGATGCCCGGCGGCTGGCGTGTCTGAAGCCGGATGCGTACCTGATCAATGTGGGGCGGGGCGTACTGATCGATGAAGAGGCTTTGATACGGGCGCTACAGGCGGGGAGCTTCGGGGGCGCGGCGCTGGACGTCACCGCCGAGGAGCCGCTTTCGCCGGAGTCGCCCTTGTGGGAGATGGACAATGTGCTGATCACGCCCCATATCGCCGGGCTGACGGAGAAGATGTGGGAGCGCCATTACGAGACGTTCACCCGGAACCTGCGCCATTTTCTCAAAGGCGAGCCGCTATTGTGGGTTGTGGACAAGGAAAAGGGGTATTGACGACGGATGTTTCATTCCCCTTGCCCTGAACAGCTATAATCGTTGTATCCGGAGAGCCAGCAAGCGATTCCCGCACCCGATGGGCGAGGTGACCGGAGCCTCCCCTGCCAGCGCCAATATGGCGGCGAATCCTGCTCCCAAAAGGAACCCTGGGCCGTCCGAGTTCGTATCATGTGCAGGAGCTGAGGTGTGCCCCAGGCTGGTTCCGTTCGAGGTCCGATGAAGAAGTGGAAGAAAAGCGCGCTGATCGTTGCTGTGGTGGTGGCCATGCTGGCCATTGTGGGATTTACGGTGCAGCAGAGCCGCAAGGGGGTCGTGAAAGTACAGACCGGCAAGGTAGTGCGTGAAGACCTGACGGCGATCGTAACCGCGTCGGGCGAAATAAAGCCCAAAGTGTATGTGAACATCGGCGCCAACGTGCAGGCCAAGATCACCCGTCTCTATGTGAAGGAAGGAGATCGGGTGAAACAGGGGCAGCTGCTGGTCACGCTGGACAACATACAGTCGGCTGCCGATGTTGCCGCCACCGACGCCATGCTGAGTGCCTCGCGCACGGATGCCGTGGCGGCGCAGGCCGCAGTGAACACGGCAAAAGCCGACCTGAAGCAGGCGGAGGCGGAGAACGAGCGCGCCACGCTGGACTATGACCGCAGCAAGGCGCTGTACGACGCGAAGCTCATCGCCAAGGCCGACTACGACACCAAAAAGGCGGCATTCGATACTGCGTCGGCGCAGTTGGGGCAGGCGCGGGCGAAACTGGCGCAGGCGAAGGCGAATCTGGATTCCGCTCAGGTACACATCGGGCAGAACGCCGCCACCCTGCGACGGGTGAGCGACGTACTGAGCAAGACCGAGTATCGCGCGCCGTTCGATGGCGTCATTACCAATCTTCCGGTGCGCGAGGGCGAGACCGTGGTTCCCGGTATCCAGAACGCGCCCGGCAGCACACTGATGACGGTGGCCGATACATCGGTGATCACGGCGGAAGTGAAGGTGGACGAGAGCGACGTCGTCAACGTGCAATTGGGGCAGAAGGCCGAAGTGTCCATTGACGCCATGCCTACGCAGAAGTTCAGGGGAGTTGTCTCCGAGATTGGGGGCAACGCGCTGCTGCGCTCGACCGGTGTATCCACCGCCCAGACCACTTCCAGCGGCCAGGAAGCCAAGGACTTCAAGGTGGTCATAGCGCTTCAGGACCCGCCGGCGAACCTGCATCCCGGACTGTCGGCGACGGCGCGCATCACAACCGCCAGACGAAGCGGCGCCCTGGCCATTCCGATTCAGGCGCTGACCATTCGCGAGCGGGGCGACCTGAGTCCGGAAAAGAACCGCAAGGGGTCGGTGCAGGCGGCGATTCCGGCAGGAAATCCCAAGGAAGAATTGCAGGGGGTCTTCGTCCTGCGGAACAGCAAGGATGCCGTCTTCGTACCGGTGATCACCGGCATCAGCGGCAGCACCGACATCGAGGTGACGAGCGGGCTCAAGGAAGGGGACGAAATCGTTACCGGCAGCTACAAGGTGCTGCGAACATTGCGCAATGGCGCCAGCGTGAAGGTGGACAACTCAGTCAAGCCGAAGGAAGAAGAAGAATCGTAGCGACACCGCGCGGGACAATGGCTGCAGGGCAGGGAGGCAAGTCACCTTATTCCATGACCAACCCGGACCAGCGACCAGCGGAGGAGAAAAAAGAGATGGCGACGCAACTGGCGAGCCTGCCCGAACCCCAGGGGGTAGCGGCACCCGACAGCTGCATCATCTGCACCGAGGACCTGTGGAAGACGTACGACATGGGGTCGGAGCAGCAGGTGCACGCGCTGCGCGGGGTAAGCCTCCGCATCCAGCGCAACGAATATGTCGCCATCATGGGACCGTCGGGTTCGGGCAAGTCGACGCTGATGAACCTGATCGGCTGTCTGGACTCGCCCAGCAAGGGCAGTTACTGGCTGAATGGACAGCTCGTCAGCGAGCTGGATGACGACGAGCTGGCCCGAATCCGCAACAAGGAAATCGGCTTCGTCTTCCAGACCTTCAATCTGCTGCCGCGGGCCACGTCGCTGCACAATGTGGAGCTGCCGCTGATCTATGCCGGCCTTCCAGCAGAGGAGCGCATGGAACGCGCAAGGCAGGTGCTGACCTCAGTGGGCATGGAATCGCGCATGCACCATAAACCTAACGAACTGTCGGGCGGACAGCGGCAGCGTGTCGCCATCGCCCGCGCCCTGGTCAACCACCCCTCGATCATCCTCGCCGACGAGCCCACCGGCAACCTCGACTCGCAAACGGGATTGGAGATCATGACGCTCTTCGACCGCCTGCACGAGCAGGGCAATACCATTGTCCTCGTGACGCACGAGCACGATATCGCCGAATACGCCCACCGCGTCATCCACATCCGCGACGGACAGGTTTTCAGCGACGAGAAGACAGCACGGGCGTAAGTTTCGCGGCCGGGCCTGCGGAACCGCAGCTCCCCCGCCTGCGGCGTGAGCCATCAGGCCGTGCGCTTCGCTTCCGATGCCACTGGGGTGTACAGTTACGTCTATCCTGTTCAGGAGTGTACAGCCGATGTGCCGTTTTTTGCTGGCCGTCCTGTTTTTCTTTGCGACAGCCAGCTACCTGCCTGCGCAATTTCCCATGCCGGTACCGCATGTTCAGGAGGACATGCAGCCGGCACAGATCCGCGAGCTGGTCTCGAAATACTGCCGGCTGGAGTACGAGGGCACACGCCTGGACCCGCAGGGCTGGCCGAAATTTCAGCCGCTGGTGTGGTGGACGTCGGCTCCCCAGTACCCCCAGATCGACGTGGTCGCGCGTTATGTCGTGGACAACGAACCGGCTTCCAGTCACGGCAAATACACAGTCAGTGTGCACTACCGTCTGCTGGGAATCTACGATCTCGTGAGCGGCTACGCACCGGAAGCTCCGGGAGCGATGCAGGATGTGGAGTTCACCGTCACCTTAGAAAATAGCGAGTGGCGCATTGCCGACGCGGAGAACACCTATCCGCATCCTTCGCGCGCGGCCATGCTGAAGTGGCTGAACGAGAAGCTGAGCACGGCGCAGGATGAAAGCGCCAGGAACCGCTATCAGGACGCGCTGAAGAAGCTGCAGGCGCAATCGGGGTCGCCGTTCGCCAGATGACTTCTTCTTCCGGCGGCGAATGAGAACTCCCGGAACTGATTTCCCGAGACTACTGCTGCGCGCCGACAGAGACGGTTCCCGCGCCTTGGGCGGCCGTTGCCGGAGTCCTGACCGCGAAGAAGTCGTGGTCATAGAGGTTGCGGTACATAATCCCGGCAAGCTCGGCTGCCTTGGGACCAAACGTGGGCCGACCTCCCTCCAGGAAAATCACCGTCACGATCCGGCCATAGCGCGTATTGGCGAATGAGCCGAACCAGCCGAAGCGGGTGCCGTCCTTGGAGCAGGTTCCGGTCTTGCCGAGGATAGGCTCTTCGATGAAGTTGGTACGCAGCAGGCGGGCGGTACCGTATTCCACAGCACCCGACATGCCTTCGGTGATCTCGGGAATGAGCGGCCCGATGTCCAGATAACGTTTGACCTTCGGCGTAAACTCCGCCACTTCCTCCGGGGTGCTGGGATGCTGGAGATAGTAGAGCGTGCCCCCGTTGGCGATAGCGCCCATCAGGGCGGCCAATTGCAGAGGCGTCAGCGAGATGCTCTCGCCGAACGAGCACATCTTGCCGACTCCGCCCAGCTTCGCCTCGAGCTCAGAGTCCGGGAAAGTGCCAAGCTGTTCGTTGGGCATGTTCCAGCCGGCCAGCTCGCCCAGTCCAAACTGATGGGCGTAGTAGCTGACCTTTTCGAAGCCCAGCTTGCGCCCCACCGCCTCAAAGTAGGCGTTGTTGGATTTGGCGAGAGCGGTCGTCAGATCCATCCTCCAGTAGCGGCCCAGCGGAACTTCGGTGTCTTTGGTGATGACGTTCTCGCTGAGGGCGGCCAGCGCCACGGCGACCTTGATAGTAGAGCAGGGCTGCGCGCCGGCCGATAACGCCAGCTTCTGGTTCACCATGGCCAGGATGCGTCCGCTATCCGGATCAACGGCGACGATGGTGCCATTCATGTTGCCCAGCGCCTCGACGGCAGCGGCCCGGACCAGCGGATCTTCGCCCGCGGTGATATCGCCTTCCACCTGATCATTGGCGTAGGAGCTGGCATAAAAACGCTCGTAATAACGATGCCTGCGCGAGCGGACCACATGGCTGGAACGGTTGCGGCGCGCCACGGTGGCGCTGCTGTGCCGCATGCGCGTCATTTTTTTCTGCGCCGACACGGTCTCGGTGATGTGCTTCGCCGGCTTGGCGCGCGCCTTGTGGGTGACGGAGGGATGGCTGGAGATGGTAGCCGCCCGGGCGCCCAAACACGCGAAAAATGCCAGCAGGACTACGGCCGCGAAGGGGGAGCGTTTTAACATGAAACACCCTGAACTCTGAACTTGGACCGCCCGGGGTCGCCGGAGAAGACGTCTTGCTCGTCCGACTGGTTGTGGGCGCTCCTTGAAGCACCGCAAGATTCATAGTAGCAGTAGCCGGCATCCTGCCGCCAAGGGTAATCTGCCGCCAAAAACACCGAAGTCACCTTTTGGCGTAAGAGAGACACCTGACATCCGGCGCCCGGCATCTGCCCGCTCGGAGTTTCGCGAAGCGAAACTGCTGCTACGCATTGTACATACCCTTACTTATCACAATTCGGCCGTATTACGGTGGTACCAAGAATGGTGACAGCGACGCTGCCACCAATGTGGGCAGGCGCCGACGCCCGTTCCGCATTCGGGAAACGGTGGTGGGCAATCTCGGCAACCGGCGGTTTCTTCGCCAGCGCATTCGCAGGAAGCCGTACCCGAGACTCCGTGACCGTGGCCCGGGCGAGCACCTGGTGGTGGATGACATAGAGCGCCAGCTCCAGCCGGTCAGACACCCCGGTCTTGTCGTAGATGACCTGCATGGCGTTCTTGATCATCTGCT
Organism: Binatia bacterium; assembly: GCA_035516415.1. Classification (GTDB taxonomy): domain Bacteria; phylum Acidobacteriota; class Terriglobia; order Terriglobales; family Acidobacteriaceae; genus Bog-257. The sequence continues at coordinate 12,427 of DATJAI010000080.1, forward strand.
CGCTGGTACCGAGCTGGGCAGCGATTTCGCGGTTCCGGTAGCCCTGCACGACGGCAGCAATGATCTTGAGTTCGCGCCGCGTAAGTTCGGAGGTCACGCGCTCTCCAACCACATCGATGGCGTCCGCGCCGGTAGCCCGGGGCCGCAGGTAAGAGCCGCCCTGGGCGAGGCAACGCACGCTTTCGACTAGCGTAGCGGCGCTGGCTTTACGGGAGAGAACACCCCGCAACCCCGGGGGAATGGATGCGGCGGCATCTTCCATGCCCTCGAAGAGCATGAGGATTGCGATCGGCCGCTGGCCTGCAGCGTTGGTAATGCGGTGAATATCATTTGGGTTATCAAGAAATCCGGATGAGAGGATTACGACATGCGGGCGCAATTTTTCGACGGCGTTCAGCAACTGATCGGTGGATTGCGCCTGTGCGACTATACGGATATCGTCTTCCGCGGCGAGCAGCCTGGCCAAGCCCGTGCGGAAGACTGGCAGGTGGTCGGCAAGGGCAACATTTATCATCCCCTTCTCCTCAAACGGCAAGCTGACATGAGGAGCAGGTCAGCAGCCGGTCATGTCTTTCGCCAGCGGCCAGTCATCGTATTGCTCCCGAGTCTGTAAAAATCACGCGACATAGTAGTATTGCGGCGCTCATCCTCTGCCTGCAGGCGCCAGGCAGCATTGGTGTCAACAGGAGATGCCGCCCAGTGTGACGCGTGTTGCTTACGTGCTGCTCAAAACCGGCGCGCATCGGGTGCGGGCGGCTCAGAGGAAGATGGCGAGTAGCTGCTGCTTCTTAGCGAGATTAGATTTCATCGAGCCGCGAGGGTGACGGGGAAATAAGTCATGCTGCCCATTCGCACCCACGCGAGATACCGGGGTGAGCGTCCGGCCATCACCACCCAAGGCGTGGCTTCAGATTGCCAGGAACGCCCGGGCGAGCAGCCGCCGGAGGCCCGTATCCAATTCCGGAAACTGTTTCCTGGCATGCGAAACATCTTCCGGTGACAGGGGTTTAGGTGGGCAACAACCCTGAGAATAGTCGTGTAACAACGGCTACCCCTCCGATGTGCAACTCGCCCCTGTCCGTCGGAGGGGCTCTTTTTTTGCCGGGAATTGTGAGCTGCCGGCGTGGGGGAGTCACCGCAGGTTTGCGGCCGGGTTCTGGCTTCGCGACTGGATGTAGTCCTCGATGACTCGCTGCAGACTACCCTGCGCGCGCAGGACGTACTCGATGGCATCGCGGACAGCGCCCTTCCCACCTTCGTGCGGAGTCACATAATGGGCTTCGCGAATGACCTCTTCGCGCGAGTTCCTGACGGCAATGGCAAGACCGCATAGGCGCATCACCGGCAGATCAATGACATCGTCGCCGACGTAACAGACCTGGTCGGGCTGGAGGCCTTCCTTGTCCAGAATCTCGTAAAACGCCGCTGTCTTGTCCTGCCGGCCCTGATAGACGTGTTCGATCCTGAGATCGCGGGCGCGAAGGGCGACGGTTTCCGAGATGCGTTTGGTGATGATTCCGGTCTTCAGCCCGCCCAGCCGTGCCAGCGAAAATGCCGTGCCATCATGGGCATTGAAGCCCTTGGCCTCGATGATTTCGTGACTGGCGATGCCGAAGCCGCCGCTGTCGGCCATCTGCTCGCGATGTTGGTGGGTGCCGTGGCCGGCGCCTCCTCCGGGAGCGGGGAAGAAGAAAATCGTGCCATCGGTCATCACGCCGTCCACATCGAACAGCATCAGCCTGATCTTCCTGGCCCGCCCAGAGGACATGGGGCAAGTGTAGCAGCAGCGCGGCGGTCAGGATTTCGCGATTCGCTCTTCCACCCCAACCAGCGCAAAATCGGCGCTCGTCGGGGACCCGGGCTTGGCCAAAATGAGGGCAATCCGCATAAAATGGTAACCCCGCCCGGCAGAGGTATCCATGAGTTCCAGAAGGCTTCTCTGCTCCGCATTTTTCGTGCTTTTGCTGATTCGGCCGGGAAATACGCCGGCCCAGGATGCGTCTTCGTGTCCGGAGCCGCAGCCGGCCGAGGACAGGAAATTTCATCCCGGCCAGGTTTGGGCGTATAAGACACGCGAGGACGAAGCGGGTTCGAAAATCACCATCCTGAAAATCGACAGCCTCCCGCGAATTGGCGAGGTGATCCACATCCGAATCGACGGTTTGCGGCTGAAGAACTGTGCAAGCGGTCCGGTGGTGTCGAATGTCGTCCAGCACGCGCCCTTCACCCGAGACGCGATCGAACGCAGCGTCACCAGGCTCCTGAAGAACGACGCGCCGGTACCCGATTTTGAGGAAGGCTACAGCCAGTGGCTCAGGCACTGCGCCGGCGTGTATTCCATCACCGTAGCCGAATCGGTCGATATCGACGAGCGCACCTTGCAGCAGGAGTTCAGAGCGTGCGACTGAGCGGAGTTTGATTCCCATCTGCGCGGCCGCGTTTGACGGCCCTCCTGGCCACTCTCCGAGTTTGCAGAACAATCACCGCGTTAAGGCGAAGAATTAGCGAAGACCTGTTACAATTACGGAATGCCTGTGGGGGAAATTCCGGCTTCACTTGCCTGGGCGCATCCGCTCGTCGCCGAGTGGTTTGTCGGCCGCTTTGCCACGCCGACGGAGCCGCAGGAGCAGGGCTGGCCGCAAATCCTCGCCGGGCGAACCACGCTCATCTCCGCTCCCACCGGATCGGGCAAGACGCTGGCAGCCTTCCTCATCTGCATTGACCGGCTGGTGCGCAAGGCGCTGGCTGGCGAGCTGCGCGATGCGACCGAGGTTCTCTACGTCTCGCCGCTGAAGGCGCTGGGCAACGACATCCAGAAGAACCTGGAGGCGCCGCTGGGCGAAATTCTCGCACTCGCCGGGCAGCGCGGCTTTCTGATGCCGGAGATTTGCACCGCCGTGCGCACCGGCGACACGCTGATGAAAGAGCGGCGCGAGATGCTGAAGCGTCCGCCGCATATCCTGGTCACCACGCCCGAGTCGCTGTACATCCTGCTGACGGCCAACAGCAGCCGCGCCATCCTGAGCCACATCAGGACCGTCATCGTGGACGAGATTCACGCCGTGGCTGACGACAAGCGCGGCGCGCACCTCGCGCTGTCACTGGAGCGGCTGGCGCTCCTGGCGGATTGCCCGACGCGCATTGGATTGTCGGCGACGCAGAAACCCATCGAAGAGGTCGCGCACTTCCTGACCGGAGCCGGCCGCCCTGATCCTGCCATCGTGAACATTGGTCATCGCCGGCAGCTCGATCTGGCGGTGGAGGTGCCGCGCTCCGAGCTTGGTCCGGTTGCCAGCAACGAGATGTGGGGCGAGATCTACGACCGTATCGCTGAGCTGGCGTTGCAGCATCGCTCGACGCTGGTCTTCGTCAATACGCGGCGGCTGGCCGAGCGGGTGGCGCTGCATCTGGGCGAGCGCATGGGCGAGGAACTGGTGGCGGCGCATCACGGCAGCCTGGCGCGCAAGCTGAGACTGGCCGCAGAACGCAAGCTGAAGAACGGCGAGATTCGCGCGCTGGTGGCGACGGCATCGCTGGAGCTGGGGATTGACGTGGGCACGGTTGACCTGGTCTGCCAGATCAATTCGCCGCGCTCGATTGCGGTGGCGCTGCAGCGCGTAGGTCGCGCGGGTCACTGGCGGGGAGCGGTTTCGAAGGGCCGTCTGTTTGTCACCACGCGCGACGACCTGCTGGAGTGCGCCGCCACGGTTCGCGCTGTCCGGCAGGGCGATCTGGATCGCCTGCAAATCCCGCTCGCGCCGCTGGACATTCTGGCGCAGCAGATCGTCGCCATGTGCAGTTGCGAGGATTGGGATGAGGACGGGCTGTTCGAGTGCGTGCGGCGCGCATACCCGTACCGCGAACTACGCCGCGAGGAGTACGACCGCATCCTGGAGATGCTGTCGTTGGGCATCGCCGCCCGGCGTGGGCGCTATGGCGCTTATCTATTTCGCGATATGGCGAACCGGCGTCTGCGCGCGCGCCGCGGGGCGCGACTGGCGGCTATCACCAGCGGCGGGGCGATTCCGGAGACCGCGCTGTTTACGGTGCTGGCAAGGCCGGAAGAGATCGTCGTCGGCACGGTTGACGAGGACTTCGCGGTCGAGAGTAACGCGGGCGACATCATGCTGCTGGGCAACACCTCGTGGCGTATTCATCGGGTGGAATCAAATTCTGGCCGGCTGGTGGTGGAAGACGCGCATGGCGCGGCGCCCACGATTCCGTTCTGGCGCGGCGAAGCGCCGGCGCGGACCGATGAGCTTTCGCTGCACGTGGCCGAGTTGCGCGAATGCATCAGCGCGCGGCTGCCGAACACCGCGCCGTTGCCGGTGGCGATGAACCCGGAAGAGGCTCAGGTACAGCGGGCCTTCAGGCCGGCGTCGAGTGAGGGCGAAAGGGTAGAGTGGAGCTTTAGCTCCGCGTCCAGCCAGCCTCTTTTCGATTCTCCGCCGGCTTTAGCCGGCACGGGGGAAGCGCAGGTCTTCAGGCGTGCGTCAGGGGACACCCTTTTTTCTGCGAAGCCGGCTTCAGCCGGCGGCACAGGGTCTGGTGCTCGTGTCGAAAAGCAGATCCCTCGCGGCCTGAAGGCCGCTCGTGATGACAATTCAAAAGCTGGCCGTAACGGCGCAGCTGAAGCCGTACCCGTTCAAACCGCTGCTGGACGCGGGCCTGAAGGCCCGCTCTACCAGGATGCACCACGCATTCGCCTGCGCGGCCTGGAATCCAGTCCCGAGGTGCAAAATGCGGTCGCGTGGCTGAAGCAGGAATGCGGACTCGACGATGCCGCTGCGGAGCAGGTCATCGAATACATCATCATGGGCCGTGCGGTGCTGGGCGAAGTGCCCACACAGCAGACCATCATTGCCGAGCGCTTTTTTGACGAGGGCGGGGGGATGCAGTTGGTCATTCACGCGCCGTTCGGCGGGCGTATCAACAAGGCTTGGGGACTGGCGCTGCGCAAGCGCTTCTGCCGCTCCTTCAACTTTGAGTTGCAGGCGGCCGCAACCGACAACGGCCTGAACATCGCGCTGGCCGAACAGCACAGCTTTCCACTCAGCGACGTTTTTCACTATCTGCAGACGGAGACGGTCCAGGAAATTCTGGAGCAGGCGGCGTTGGCCTCGCCTATCTTCGCCACCCGCTGGCGCTGGGACGCGAACCGCTCGCTGGCGCTGCTGCGCTTCCAGGGCGGAAAGAAGGTCCCGCCGCAGATCCAGCGCATCCGCAGCGACGATCTGCTGGCGTCGGTGTTTCCCGACGTGGCCGCATGCCAGGAGAACATCGTGGGTGACATCCAGATTCCCGATCACCCGCTGGTGCAGGAGGTGATGAAGGATGTCCTCACCGAGGCGATGGATATCGAGGGACTGCGGCGCGTGCTGGAAGGTATCCGCAGCGGCACGATCCGCTGCCTCGCGGTGGATACGCCTGTGCCATCGCAGTTCTCGCACGAAATCCTGAACGCTAATCCCTATGCGTATCTGGACGACGCCCCGCTGGAGGAGCGGCGGGCGCGCGCGGTGCAGATGCGGCGGGTGCTGCCGGAGGCGGTGCTGAACGAGATCGGCAAGCTCGACCAGCAGGCGATTGCCCGGGTGCGCGAGGAGGCCCGGCCCGACGTTCGCGACAGCGATGAACTGCATGACACGTTGCAGACGCTGGTTGCACTGCCGGAAGAGATTCCCGATCCCGATTGGCAGCAGGCGGTAGAGAGCTGGACGCCTTTTGTTGGCGAGCTGCTGGAGGGTTGGCGCGCGGTAAGGGGGACTGTTCGGGCCCAGACGAACCCCGCCACACAAGCAAAAGCGGCTTGGGTGGGGCACCCGCAAGACCTTCGCCGATACTATGTCGCCTCCGAGCGGGCGAAGGACTTTGCGCTCATCTTCCCGGAAGCGCAGTTCGAGGTGACACCACCCGAGCTGCCGTCGAACAACACCTCACGCGACGATGCGGTGCTTGCGATGGTGAATGGCTGGATGATGCACTCGGGGCCGATTACGGCGGGTGGGCTGGCGTACCTTCTGGGGTTGCCGGCCGGCGATGTCGAGAAAGCTTTGCTGCGGCTGGAAGCTTCGGGAACGATTCTGCGCGGGAACTTCACCGGACTTGCCCCCCAGCAAGTCCAAAAACGGGACTTGCTGGGGACCCCGACCAGCGTTTCCGCAAACCCTGAACTCGAGAACGTTGAGTGGTGTGAGCGGCGACTGCTGGCTCGCATTCATCACCTGACGGTGGCGACGCTGCGTAAGCAGGTCGAGCCGGTCACGGCGGCGCGGTTCATGCGCTGGCTGCTGCGCTGGCAGCACATTGCGCCGCAGTCGCAGCTAAGCGGCGAGCGCGGCCTGCTGGCGGTGATCCGGCAGTTGCAGGGCTTCGAAATTCCGGCCAATGCGTGGGAGAAACAGATCCTGTCGCGGCGCGTGAACGACTACGATCCGGCGGCGCTCGACCAGCTCTGCCTGACGGGAGCGGTGGGCTGGGGGCGGCTGTCGCCGCATCCGGCGACGCTGGAAGAAACCTCTACCCCGACGCGCGCAAACCCGGCGCGCGTCGGGGGCCCCGGGTCGGCCGACGACCGTCACCCCATCGCGACAACGACGGTCGCGCCGGGGACCCCGATTCGCCGTCGCGTTGTGCCAACGAGCGTTGCGCCCATCACGTTCTTTGTGCGCGAAGAATCGGATTGGATGCAACCTCGCTTGAGCGAGGATGAGCAGAGCTACGAGCGCGTGCTGAGCGCGGGAGCACATGCGGTGCTGGAATTTCTGCGGCGTCGCGGCGCCTCGTTCTTTGCCGATATCGTGCGTGGCACGGGCAAGCTGAAGGCCGAGATCGAGACTGCGCTGTGGGAGCTGGTTGCGGCGGGCATGGTGACCGCCGACGGCTTCGACAATCTGCGCTCGCTGATCAGTCCGAAGCGCCGGCTGGGACCGGGGTCGGCGAAGGCACCGCGGCCACGGCATACGCCGGGACGTTGGTCGCTGCTCTATCCGGGCGAAGGCACGGACCGCAACAAGGCGGTCGAAGCGACCTGCTGGATGCTGCTGCGGCGTTATGGCGTCGTCTTTCGCGAAGTGCTGGCGCGGGAGTCGAATTTGCCGAAGTGGCGCGAGCTGTTGATCGCCCTGCGGCGGCTGGAGGACCGCGGCGAAGTGCGTGGCGGACGCTTCGTCAGCGGGTTCCTGGGCGAGCAGTTCGCCTTGCCGGAGGCGGTCGAGTCGCTACGCGCCATGCGTAATTTCCCGGCGAGTGGCGAGACGATAACAATTTCCGCCGCCGATCCGCTGAACCTGGTGGGATTCATCGTTCCTGGAGAGCGGGTGGCGGCGATCTCGGGGAAGTACGTCAGCTTTCGGGATGGCGTTGCGGTTGAACCGGAGGAGCGGGCATCGGTGCTACGCGAGGCGGCACGGTGAGGCGGCGTCGGGGCTGCGCAGATGCAAAGCATCCCTCAGGGGCCAAAGCCCGGGGTTTAGTGGCACGGACGGCACGGCTGAAGCCGTGCCCTTCCAAAGCGCCGGAAGGCATAGCCTCGAAGCCGAGGTCTTCTCCGCTCAGCGCTTGCCCTTCGATTTCCTCTAGCATTAATCGTCCAATTTGGTCGCAGGGGCCGCCGGCGAGAACGGCGAGAATCCCGCAGCGATGAGGTCGGCAGTGATGAAGTACTTGCAATCGACCTGGTTAGGAAGAAACTCGCGCGCAAACGTCGTCTTGACGAGCCGTTAAGGGCCGGCGATCACGTAGACGTTCGAGTTCATGTTCTGGCTGATTGCATCCTATGCAACGAAGGCCCATACAGGCAGACAAGGCTTGGAGCCCGCCTGAGCGGCAGCCGAAGGGTGGGGCACGCAGCCATCCGGGCTGAACGATGTACAGAGCCACGTAATAGAATTACGATGCGAAACATAGCGCAGGAGACGAATCGATGAATGGCATTCCGTATACGGTTCACACCTTCAAGGAGGGCGCGACCTACGTCGCTCATGTTCCGGAATTGGACGTTTCAAGCTGCGGGGCGACGGATGAGGAGGCGCGCAAGAACATCCGCGAGGCGGTGCAGGCGTTCCTTGAAACAAGCGCCGAGATGGGAACGTTGCAGGAGATACTGGAGGAGTCTGGCTACACCCGCGAAGGCAACGCATGGCACGGGCCCGAGTTCGTCTCACTCGACCACTAGGTTGCGAACGTAAGCTAAATGCCGACGCTTCGTGCGAAGTCTGGCTTGTTCAGGGTCGAGGGCTGCGAAGTCCCTATTTTCTATCTTGTTCTGCGTGTTTGCAGCGCGTGTAACGTGAGTCGAGAAATCAGGCGGGCAGTTTTCTAGAGAAATCAATTTCACCATGACCCGAGCGGTAGAAGCGTTCGCACCCGCCGAGGAAAAAGCAGAGATGATGCTAGCAACCGTCTGTGCACCATTGATTACACTGGCATCGTTGCAATCGAAAACACCACTCGCTTTCGACTTTCCGCCGAGTGGCTTTTTATCCAAACCGCCACAAAGCAGCGTTACGCCATTGTTGAAATAGAAGAAGTTGTCTGGATCGTCCTTCACCGTCGAGATAATTCCGACGTTCACGTCAGTGCTGCCTTTGAAGCCTCGAATATTCTTATGGTATAGGCGGTCTCCAAACTTTCCCCAGGTAACGATGTCCGCCACGGCGACTTGTCCGTAGTATGCCTTGTACGGCTCTTTCACCTGACCGTATTCGTGCAGCATTACTGTCAGATCGACGGATGACCCAATGGCCTTCAATTCAACGATGTCGTGCAACTCTTTTTGCTTGAGAACCTGAAGGCTCACGAGGCTTCCGTCGTCGTTAAGCTCTGCCAACCACTGGTTCAGCGGATTCATTAACTCGGCGGCCAACGGTGGTTTGCCCGTATACGCGATTATCAAAACGAATGTAGCTTGAGAATCATCCAGAACGGCCTGAATGTCAGCCGACCTTGCCTGCATCTTCGGTCCAAGCAATGAGACTTTGTTCTCAAGGAAGTGGTTGACACCTTGCTGGAACTTGAGGGCAGAGCCCAGATCGATTGAGCCGTTACCATTCTTTACCCACTTAGACTGCACCAGATAGGCGACATGTTCATTGGCATCGTACAGAAAGGCATCAATCCCATCGTCGTGGAATTCGTCTACGACCGATTGGGCCGCAATGCTGTCATCAACTTTGGCTGTCGCTGCGATCGCAAATGCAGCAAGGGCACGACTCAGGAACTTGTCCTCTCTCTCGTCAGTGTTTGTAGTGGTTACATCGCTCATGTCGATCGTGGAAGAAAACCGCGCTCGGCAACTTGACTGGATATGATTAACGTGAATGATGCTCATAGGAGATATTCTCGCTTGTCGTCAGCTGACAACTGGCCACGGCTACATCCCCGGCATCTTCATTCCGGCGAGGCGGCGGGCGAAGCTGGGCTTGCCCATGCTCTTGAACATCTTGCGCATCTGGGCGTACTGGCGCAGCAACTGGTTCACTTCCTGCACCGAAGTCCCTGAGCCGCGTGCGATGCGTTTGCGGCGGCTGCCGTTGATGACCTCATGATGCTCGCGCTCATAGACGGTCATGGAGTTGATGATGGCCTCAACGCGATTGAGCTGGCTGTCATCGACTTTGTCGGCGGCCTGCTGCATGCCGGCGAACGGTCCGATTTTAGGCATGTGGCCCATGATGCTGGAAATCGATCCCAGCTTCTTCACCTGGCGTAACTGGCCGCGGAAATCCTCCAGCGAGAAGCCGTCGCTGGAGAGCGCCTTGCGGGCGAACTCCTCCGACTTTCCCTTGTCGAGCTTCGCTTCGGCCTTCTCGATCAGCGAGAGGATGTCGCCCATGCCAAGAATGCGGCCGACGATGCGGTCGGGATGGAAGGGTTCGAGCGCGTCGTACTTTTCGCCTACACCGATGAACTTGATGGGCTGGCCGGTGACGTTGCGGATGGAGAGCGCAGCGCCCCCACGGGCGTCACCATCCATCTTGGTGAGGACGACGCCGGTGAGGGTCAGCTTCTTGTGGAACTCGTCGGCGGAGCGCACCGCATCCTGGCCGGTCATGGAGTCGGCGACGAACAGGATTTCCTGTGGGCTGAGGATCTTCTTCAGCGACTGCATCTCCTCCATCAACTGCTCGTCAATGTGGAGGCGGCCGGCGGTGTCAACGATGAGCACGTCGCAGGCATTGTTGATGGCCTCGCGGCGGGCCTCTTTCACCAGGCGCTCGACGGCGGCGGTGTTCGACTCCTCGACCGTGCCTTCATAAAGATTTGCCTTAATGGCGTTGGCGACGACCTTGAGCTGCTCGCGCGCGGCGGGACGATAAACGTCCACGGAAACCAGCATCGGGCGATGTCCACCCTGCTTGAGCCAGTGGGCCAGCTTGCCGGAGGTCGTCGTCTTGCCGGAACCTTGCAGGCCGGCCATCAGCACCACGGTCGGCGGCTGTGAGGCAAACCTGAGCTTTGCGGTGTCTTTGCCGAGGATGTTGATCAGCTCGTCGCGAACGATCTTGACCACCTGCTCGGCGGGAGAGAGCGCGGTCATCACCTCCTGGCCGACGGCCTTCTCGCGGATGTGGTCGACCAGTTCCTTGACCACCCTGAAGTTGACGTCGGCTTCCAGCAGCGCCATGCGGATTTCTTTCAGCGCTTCGCCGATGTTTTCTTCCGTCAGCGTGCCCTGTCCACGCAGGTTCTTGAAGGCGCGCTGGAGTTTTTCTGTGAGGTTCTCAAACATGATTCAGATATCCGATGATGACTGAATTCAATTTCTGGTAGCGAAGGGCACGGGCGAGCCGCGCCCTCCCGCTTCTTCGTTTGTAATCGCTGCGGCTGGCTCCATCATACCTGCCGGTCAGCATGCAGCAACTCCTGAAATCTCCGCCCTGAACCGCACGGACAAACATCCTTGCGGCCGAGTCTCTCGCGGAGCTCTTTGTCTCCGTGTACCACTCGGAAGCCGCGCTTCACTCTGGTTTCAGATGGGAACCCTTTGCGTCGCTTGCTGCTGGGCTCGTAGAAAAAATTGGTTGTTCACGGGAGTCTCTCCTTGCGGATGGATTGCCCGTCACGTCGCGAAAGAGAGAGCCGCGAGCCAATTCTAACCTACATTCGGAGGCGGAGACACTGTCCCGGCGAGACGATCATGGGCGCGTTTGTGTCCAGGATTTTGCAAGTTGCTGGGGGACACGGCGGTACAATCGCCGCATTCATGGGAGGACGTGGCATGCTTAGCTCCCGCACCGTTTCGCTGGTATTCCTGACAGTGCTGGTCATAGTTCCGTCCACGGCCCAGCACGGACACAAGAATCCCCCGACCGTCTTCACGGACGAGACTCACCTGCCCGCCGCCACCTACGCCAAGCCGGACCCAAAGCTGATGTTGCAGCAGGCAAATGATCTGAAGGAGCTCAGCGACGCCATTCCCGGAGATATTGAGAAAGTCAGCAAGGGCATGATTTCGAAAGACCTTACCGAGCGGCTGAAGAAGATTGAAAAACTGGCAAAGAAGCTGCGCGAAGAAGTCCAGTTGTAGGAGATGGTGAGTTAGCCCGGAAATGCCCTGCTGGGAGCCTGGCGAGCGACCTCCGCCGCGGCTATCACCGTGTTGCAGTGAATGGTGATGGTGTCCTCGATGTGAACCGCATATCCGCCGGCGAAGGTCGTCATGACCGGAATGTTGCGCTCGCGGGCAGCGCGGAAGACCATCTCGTCGCGCTGCTTCAGTCCCGCAATCGTAAGGTCGAGTCCGCCGAGCTGATCCTCACGGAAGGGATCTGCGCCTGCCACGTAGCAGATCAGTTCGGGCTGGAACTGTTCCAGCCCGGAGCTGAGCGCGGTTTCCAGCCACGAGAGATACTCCGCGTCGCTGCAGCCATCACGCAGGCTGACGTCGATGGATGACGGAGGTTTGAAGTAGGGATAGTTGTGTTCCTGATGCAGGGAGATGGTGAAAACTTCCGCGCTGCGGTTGGTATTTGCGCCCCGTGGACCGGTCGAGGTCTGTCCCGGCAGGGAAGGCGGCCTGTTTGTCCTGTTTCCCGAATTGGCGAAGATGAATGCGGTGCCGTTGCCCTGGTGAACGTCGCAATCGACCGTCATGGCACGCCGGATGCGGCCGCGCTTCTGCAGGGCGCGAATGGCAACGGCGAAATCGTTGATCATGCAGAAGCCTTCGCCGTGCTCGGGAAAAGCATGATGGAAGCCGCCGCCCACGTTGATGCCGACGCCGTCCTGCAAGGCGCGTTCGGCCGCGAGGATGGAGCCGCCGGTGTGCAACAGGAAGGCATCGACGGTCTCAGGCGAGTAGGGAATCTCCATCTGCAGCTCCTCCCGCGTGCTGAGGCTGCCTTCCATCAGCTTGCTCACGTAATGGGGCGAGTGCACCAGCAGAACATCGTCCTCGGTGGCGGGCTGCGGCGCGATGAAGTCGTTCTCCTCGGCCACATTCTCCTGCAACAGGCGCTCACGGATAAGGCGGAACTTGCCGGCGGGGAAGACATGCTCGCCGATGGGAAGATAGTAGTTCTCGCTATAGACCAGTTTGAAGGGCAGCATGGGCCGTTAATGTGGAACGAAACCGGAGCCAAAGAACCAATTCTAGACCTACCTGCCGGAGCCTGGCAGCGAAGCGGCCCTGAGGCGGCAGCAGAATTGCGCAAAATGACGCCCTGGCAGCCTTTCCTGATGGCGGTAAAACTTTCCCGATTCAGCAACATACCTTGGCTGTAAGCTGCCTGTTTTCTGTTTTTGGGCTTTGGCACGGACGTTGCACTTCTGACGGGGTGCGCTGCCGAGGAGACCAAATGCACAGTTCTCGCGTTCGCGACAGAGGTGTTATGACTACTGCGCATCCGGGAGTGTACATGCAATCACGCCGCAAAGCGATTCTCTGTTTGTGTTACGACATCAACGTGCTGCAGGTGCGTCGCATGCTTCTGGAGCGCTTTGGATATATCGTCCTGCCCACTACGTCCGTGGATGATGCAAAGCACATGGCAGAAGATCAATGCCCCGACATGCTGATTATGGACAACAGCGATCCCGGAATCGACTTTGAGCAACTGGGACGGCAGGTGAAGGAGGCTTGTCCGGAGCTCATTACGGTGGTGCTGTCTTCTTACGGTTACGGATCGCGGAACGGGACCGGCAGCATCGATCACGTGGTTGACAAAGGCGAAGGTCCGGACGCGCTGATCTCGCAGATCGGCGAATTGTTCGGAGAAGCTGGGGAGGAATCCCAAGCCGTGTTTCCTCAGGTGTAAGTCCGATCCAGGAAGCGCGGTCGGCAGGAAAAGATCTACAAGGCGAGCAAGGCCGCGGGCGGACGAACCTCCGCCCGCTTCGTCTTTCCATGACTTCACGGTTTCGGCTTGGGGCGCTACGATTGACCGTGTATTCACCCTCTGCGCCGTTCGGCAGCGGCGTGAAATGTCCTGCTCTGCGGGCGAGGCAGTCGGATCGGGAACCCCACTCCCGAAGCGGAACCCCAAAACAGGAAGCATCCCGTTTTGAGCCCAGCGGGAAGGCCCGAGCAACTTTCGCCTTTCATTCGTATATCCCTGAAGCACTTTGAGTTAATGCATGAGGCTGCGGCAATGCCGGTTGGCGTTGCGATTGCACCCCCCATGCCGCGTTCGCAAAGCAGGTGCAGCGCGGGAGTGGACAACACCATGAATGCCACGACATTGGCCTTTACAGGCGACAGGCAAACGACTGATGCACCCGTCATTCTGCTGGTGGAGGATGAGTTGCGAGTGCGGGAGGTGACGCGCGATGTGCTGGAAGACGCCGGTTACCGGGTACTGGCGTCCGATACCCCCAAGCACGCGCTGCAGCTGGTGGCCAGACATGAAGGAGCGATCGATCTGCTGCTTACCGACGTGGTGATGCCCGGCATGAATGGTGCCGAGCTGGCTCGTCGACTGCGGGTCACCAACCCTGGCCTGATCACCATGTTCATGTCAGGCTACACGGACAGCAACATTGTGAAGCAGATCAGGAAGACATCGGCGATTCACCTCCAGAAGCCATTCACCATAAGCATCCTGCTATCACGGGTAGCGGAGGCGCTGATGAGTGTCCGGAGTTGATGCCGGCCGGCGCAGGACCGACATTCGGCTCGCGACAGAGCGCGGCAACGGTATCGGGTTCAGCGGCCAACGGGATGCGCGCGATCAGGCGACCGCGGAGGCGGTTTCGCAAACGGGGGACGGGTTCGGAGGAAGCCCCGAAGTTGCGCGACTCAGCCACCGCTCAGTCATTCCGGAGTATGACGACATCCACGCGGCGGTTGAGTTGACGGCCCTTGGGGCTGCTGTTGCTTGCCACGGGATGAAACTCGGCGTATCCGGCAGCCGACAGCCGGTCGGCGGAGATACCGTATTTTTCAATGAGGGTTTTGACCAGACCGGTGGCACGGGCGTTGGACAGCTCCCAGTTGGAGGCGAACTGGGTGGTGTGAATGGGCACGTTGTCGGTGTGTCCTTCGATGCGCAGGGCGCAGGGGTGCTCCCGCAGAATGAGGGCCACGCGGCCAAAGGCATCTTCGGCGCCCGGCTTGATGGTCGCCGAGCCGCTGTCGAAGAAGCCGACCTCACGCAGGCTGACGACCAGGCCTTCAGGCTCCATGTGCAGGGCGACCTCGTTGCGCCGGATTTCGGCGGCGAGGGCCTTCTCCAGTTCGTTGCGCATGGCGGCGAAGCGCGCTTTGGCCTCGGCCGCCTGCCGGGGATAGGGGGTGTCAGGCGGGGAAATATTCTGCCCTGCATCGCCGGGGGTGCTGAGCGGGAGCGTGACATCATCATCGCCGGCACCGCGGCTGCCCGCCGGAAAGACACCCAGTTGCTGGAAGGCCGAGCTGATCGCGCCGGAGAGGCGCACGGCCCGCTGGCGGTCAACCTGCGCCGAGGCATAGAGCACGACGAAGAAGGCGAACAGCAGGGTGACAAAGTCGGCGTAGGAGATCAGCCAGCGCTCGTGGCTGACATGCGGTCCGAAGCGGCGGCGTCTCATTGCGGGCCTGCCTTCGGCGACCGCTCTTCGGCCGGGGGGGCATCCTTCAGGAAGCCGACCAGCTTGGTCTCCAGCATGCGGGGGTTCATGCCTTCGAGGATGGAGACCACGCCCTCCAGGGTCATCTCGCGGATGATCTGCTCTTCGCGGATGCGCATGCGCAGCTTGCCGGCGCTGGGCAGGAAGAACAGGTTGGCCGACCCCACGCCGTAGACGGTGGCCACGAAGGCGACGGCGATGCTCTTGCCCACCTCGTTGATGTTGTCCAGGTGCTGCATGACCTGGATGAGGCCCAGCACCGCTCCGATGATGCCGATGGTGGGGGCAAAGCCTCCCGCCGATTCGAATACCCGGGGAATGTTGTCTTCATACTCGGACTGATTGTCGATTTCCATCTGCATCATCTTGCGCAACTCCTGCGGCTCGGTGCCGTCGACCGCCAGCATCAGGGATTTGCGGAGGAAGGGATCGTCGATGTCGGGCAGGTCGGCATCGAGGGAGATCATGCCGTGGTGGCGAGCCTTGTTGGCAAAGCCGACCAGCTGCTGCACCAGCAACTGGGGAGTGGGCTGGTGCTCGAAGAACATCCGGAGCAGGCGGCGGAAGGCCGCGGCAACAACCGAGGTGGGAAATTGCAGCAGGACGGCGCCCACGGTACCGCCAAAGACGATGATGGCCGCCGTTGGCTGCAGGATCTGGGAGAGCTTTCCGCCCTCCAGCAGCAGACCGGCCACGATGCCGCCCAGCCCGAGAACCAGTCCGAACCAGCTGCTCTTATCCATGCTCAACGTCCTCTGACGTGGTGCCCGGCGCGGCGGCAGGATCGGCGGGCGGCCCGCCGGCGGCAGCCGGGGTGGCGGCGAGGAGCGAGCGGCGAAAGTCGCGCACCCGCTCGATGACCTCTTCGGTGGTTTCGCGCACCACCAGCTTTTCGCCGTTCAGCAGGGTAATGACAGTATCGGGCGCCTCCTCGACATACTTGATGAGGTCACAGTTGAGCGCCAGGCGTGCATGGTTCAGGCGGGTGAGCCGGATCATGCGCACTCCTCCGCCGGGGGCTTGAGTCAGAGAAAAGCATCGGCAAAAGTTGCCGGGTGCTTGAAGGCCGAAGGCCGCGGGCGGCTGCCGGTGCTTAACCGGCTCTAAGCGCACTTGGCCTGCGGCGTGCCGGGGAATCTGGCGGAAGGGCCATCTCATTCCGACTAAAGCTGATCTGCCGCTGGCCGATAGGGTGGATGAACGCAACGGTTCCGCCGGTCACCAGAACCCCGGCAGCGTACCTGCGGGAACGAACTCTCGTCGAGTTCGGGCAAGGTGGAACCATGAGAGAGGAGCTGTCCCATGGCAATCAGTATTCTGAACAACATTCCATCCCTTGCCGCGCAGAACCAGTTGTCAATCACCCAGGCCAACCTGCAGAAGACGCTGGAACAGCTGTCTTCCGGGTCGCGCATCAATTCCGGCGCCGACGACGCCGCCGGACTGGCCATTGCTGACGGGCTGCACGCCAATGTCACGGCGCTGACCCAGTCGGCGCTGAACGCCAACGAAGGCGTGGGCAAGCTGCAGGTGGCCGACGGCGCCCTGTCGCAGGTCACCACCCTGCTAAACCGCGCCGTGACCCTGGCCACAGAGTCGGCCAACGGCACGGTGAACGACGGCTCCCAGCGCCAGGCGCTGGACGCCGAATTCACCGCCATCAAGGCCGAAATCGACCGCATCGGCTCCAACACCACCTACAACGGCTCGCAGATCTTCGCCGGCGGTTCCACCAACTACAACCAGGTCACCACCGCGGTCACCAACCCGGCAGGCCTGTCCAGCGCCATCACCGGCGACATGAAGATCAAGTACTGGGACACCACCCTGGCGGTGCCCGCCTATACCACTGTGACCTACGGCGCCTCCACCGGCGACACCACCGTGGGCGACCTGATCACCGACATCAATGGCTCGGGCAAGGGCCTGATCGCAACCCTGGACAACACCGGCAACGTGGTGGTCACTGACATCCAGGGCCGCGGCGATTCCACCGATCCGCTGGCCGACGGCGGTTCCACCATCAAGATCAACGGCGACCTCGCGGCCGATACCGTGGCCAACACCACCAACGCCAGCACCATGGACGTGTACCTGAGCGACTCCACCACTGCCGGCAGCAGCACCATCGGCGTTGCCCTGGCCACCTTCGACAGCAGCAACATGAACGGCATCAGCATCGCCAACGACAATCTGCAGACGGCGGGCGCGGCCAAGACCGCCCTGACCGACATCAACAACGCCATTGCCCAGGTGGCGGCCCTGCGCGGCTCCATCGGCGCCGGTATCAACCGGCTGCAGGCGGCCACCAACGTCATGAACAACCAGACCCAGAACCTGTCGTCTGCTGAGGACGGCATCCGTTCCGCCGACATCACGCAGTCGGTGGCCAATCTGACCAAGTACCAGATCCTGAGCCAGACCGGCATCTCCGCTCTGGCACAGGCCAACCAGATGCAGCAGAGCGTGCTCAAGCTGCTCGAGTAATGGCGCGGACCGGACGGCCGCCCGGGGCCGGCGGAGACCGGGTTGCACGGGGGAGAAGGTGGGGCTTTCGGGCCCCCCTTCTCTCCTCGCAGGTTTGCTCCTGGAGACAGCGGGCGCGCACCTTCAGAGAAAGGAGCCGAGCCTGAAGCATGAGCTCAATCGGCAACAGCCTTTACGGCAGCACCCTCGGCGACATCGTCAACAACGTCAACGACGCCTTCAGCGGCAAGACCTCCGGCATCGACGTCAACAGCATCGTCAGCGAACTGATGCAGGTAGAAAGGCAGCCGGAAACCCAGATGCAGCAGGAGCAGTCCACCATCAGCTCGCAGCTGAGTGCCCTGACCGCCATCAGCACCCAGCTCACCACGCTGTATAACAGCGTGAACAGCCTCAAGGACTTCAACGGCGCCTTCAGCCAGAAGACCACGGGCTCAAGTGACTCGGCTGTGGTCTCCGCCTCGGCCGACCAGACGGCCGCGGCCGGCACCCACTCGGTCACGGTCACGAACCTGGCCACGACCTCCAGCAGCTACTCCGGCTACATCCCCTCGGGAACGTCGCTGGCGGGCGCCGAGATCGACGTGAAATACGGCAGCGACCCCAACCATCCCCTCAAGACCGACACCATTGTCATCCCCTCTGGCGACACGACCCTGCAGCAGGCCGCCTCGTACATCAACAGTGGAAGCTATGGCGTGACCGCCAGCGTGGTCAGCGACTCCCAGGGCTCGCGACTGGTGCTGCTCAGCAAGACTTCGGGCGCTGCCGGCAATCTTACGGTGAGCAGTGCGGCGGCCGCCTTCACCAGCTCCGCCGGTGTGGACGCGCAACTGAGCATCGACGGCGTTCCCTTTGACAGCAGCACGAACACCATTACCGGCGCCATTGCCGGGGTCACGCTCAGCCTCGGCGCCGCCGCTCCCAATACCCCCGTGCTGATCAGCGTGCAGCCAGATACCAGCCAGGCGACGCAGGCCATCCAGAACTTCGTCGACGCCTACAACGCCGTCATCGGCTCCATCAATGCGCAATTCACCGTCGATCCCACCACGCAAAATGAAGGAGTGCTGGCGGGCGACAGCATGCTGCGCCCCCTGCAAAGCGACCTGCTGCAGATGGCCGCCACCCAGGTCAGCGGTCTCGGCCCATATGTGAACCTGCAGTCGCTGGGCATCGAGATGCAGGACGATGGCACGCTGCAGATCGACAGCGCCACCCTGAGCGCTGCGCTCAGCAGCGATTTTTCCGACATGCAGAATTTCTTCCAGTCCACCTCGCCGGCGGGCTGGGGACAAAGCGCCGGAACGCAGATGCTGCAGTTGACCGATCCCACGCTGGGGCCGGTGGCCGTCGATATCAGCGGGTTGAACCAGACCAACCAGGACCTCACCAACCAGATCAGCGATTTCGAAGACAACATGGCGGTGGTGCAGCAGCAGCTGACCGATCAATACAGCAACCTGAATGCCCTGCTGCAGCAGTATCCGCTGGAGATGCAGGAGATTGCGTCGCAGCTGGCCAGCCTGCCCGGCGCCAGCGGCAGCGGCAACAACCAGGGATAGGCGCGGATGAACACCATCCTAGACGTCAGGCGCATTTACCGGGACAGCACGGCGCGCGGCGCCCCTCCGCTCGAGCTGGTCATCCTTCTCTACGATGCGGCGATCGGCGATATGCAGCGGGCCCTCGCTGCCATGCAGAAGAGTGACATCGAAAGCCGGTCCGCCGAAATCGGCCATGCCCTGATGGTGTTGCAGCAGTTGCAGGGCACGCTGGACTTCGAGCATGGCGGCAACGCGGCGATGCAGTTCGAGCGGTTCTATAACCTGGTGCGGGCCAAGCTGCTGGAGGCGCAGATGAGAGGGTCGCCCGAGCTGATGCGGCAGCAGATCCGCTACCTCTCGGAGGTGCGGGACTGCTGGTTGCAGGCAAAACGCCTGCTGCAGCCGGTCCCCATTGCCGATGGAGGTTCAAAGAGCGAATGGAGCGCATAGACGATCGTCTCCATCTTGAGCTGTTGCGGGGCGCCAATGCCCGCTTCGAGCGGTTCTTCGCCCGCTTCTCCGGCGCACCGGTGCTGGGAACCGACGAGGAAGTCGAGGCGCTGTTGCAGATCGAGCGCACCCTCGAGACCGTAGGCGATTTCCTGGATGGACGTCTGCAGCAGAGCCAGCACTCGGAGGTGCGCCAGGAACTCGGCCGCTACCGCGCCAATCTGCTTCGCCTGCGCCAGGAACTGGCCATCATGCAGAGCTCCGCCGCCGATTCCCAAACCCGCCTCCTCGCCCGGCAGAAGCACCTGCACGCCGCCAAAGCCTGGTGCGCTGTCTCGCGCGTGACCACGTAAGCCGGGGCCGCGGTGCGCCTCATGACACCTGTCGCCATGATGATGGACGGCTTATGGTCAACCAGCTCAGGGCCATGGTCCGCGAGCTCTGCGGCAAGCGCACACTGGGACCCAGCGTGACCAGCAATGCGGCGATGCCGACGGTCACCAGCCAATTTGCACGGCTGCAGACAAACTGGTAAGTTTTGCCATTACCCCCAACACGCAATGAAGAAAGCCAGACTCCTCCTCCTGTTCTGCTGCGCAGCCTGTGTGCCGCTGCCGGCCCAACTTCCCAGCGTTAGTCCAGTGGACGCGCTTCGTCATCCGGCCTGGAACAAAGGCATATTCGCGGGCGGCGGCACTTCCGTCGACAGCACGCCCAGCGGCCAGAACCTCGTGCTGGGTTTTCGCCTGGGACGGGTGCTGACCGGCGAGCACGGTTCCGGGATCCTGCGCGGGACGTACGAAATGGCGATCGATATCATTCCGCTGGACGAGTACTGGATCCGTGGCGGGCAGTATGCGGGTGGCATCGATCCGCTGGTTGCCAAGTGGAACTTCACCAGCGGCTGCAGGATTGCGCCCTACGCCGCCGTTGTCGGCGGGGTGCTGTTCAGCACGCACAATCTGCCGCCGGGCGACACCTACAACGTGAACTTCACCAGCGGAGCCGAGATCGGGGCGCAGATCTTCGGCAAAGAACGCAACTCCTGGGATGTCTCGGTAAAGGCATATCACCTGTCCAACGCATCACTGGGAAATCACAATCCCGGGCTGAACGCCAATCTGCAGTTCATGCTGGGTTACACCTGGCATTAAGCCGGTCCTTGACGCCCGGTGGACGGAGGCAGGGCTTCACCCGCGGTTTTTCCGCTCCGCTCCGGCAATGGGGCGGCCGGAGCTCAACGCTCTGCCGCGTTTTGCCATAATAGTATCGAAAGCAAAATAGAATGTTTGGCCACGTTAACCCGGTTGACATCTTCTTCGAGATCATCGTGCTGCTGTTCGCGATCTGCGTGCACGAATCGGCGCACGCCTGGATGGCCAACCGGCTGGGCGATCCCACGGCGAAGATGCTGGGGCGCATTTCGCTCAATCCGATCGTGCACATCGATCCCTTCGGCACCATAATTATGCCCCTGGTTCTTATTGTGCTGGGATTTCCGCCGTTCGGCTGGGCCAAGCCGACCCCGGTGGATCCGCGGAACTTCAAGGACCGGGTGCGCGACGATATTCTCACTGCCGTGGCCGGGCCGGTTAGCAACTTCCTGACCGCCTTCGTGTCGGTCATCGTGCTGGCAATCATCTGGCATGGCTCGAATACGCCGTTGGGCAGCCACGCCGGGGGCGCCGCCGTGGCCGAGCCGATGGCCAAGCTCTTCTACGACGCCATGTGGATCAACGTGGTGCTGGCGGTTTTCAACCTGATCCCGCTGCCGCCGCTGGATGGCAGCCACGTCATCCGACACTTCCTTTCCTACAACGCGCTGCGTCTCTACGACCGGATGGGCTATGGCGCACTGATCGTGGTGCTGTTTATTCTGCCGATGCTGGGCATCTCGATTGTCGGCGCGCTGATTGCGCCGTTCATGGCATTCTTCCAGGCGCTGCTGGCGCTCTTCCTGGGTTTCCGATGAGCGAAGGCAAAACATCGAAGGGCCGCGTGCTGAGCGGCATGCGTCCAACCGGAAAACTGCATCTGGGCAACTACGTCGGCGCGCTGCGCAACTGGGTCGGTTTGCAGAACGACTACGAGTGCTTCTTCTTCATCGCCGACTGGCACGCGCTGACGACCGACTACGCTGACACGCGCGCCATCAAGCAGAACTCGCTGGAGGTTATTCTCGACTATCTGGCGGCGGGGCTGGATCCCGGGCGGAGCACGCTGTTCATCCAGTCGCACGTGCCGCAGCATGCCGAGCTGCACCTGCTGTTCAGCATGGTCACGCCGCTGGGCTGGCTGGAGCGCGTGCCCAGCTACAAGGAGCAGCGCGAGAACCTGAAGGACAGGGACCTGGGAACATATGGCTTTCTGGGATATCCGCTGCTGCAGGCGGCGGATATTCTGATCTACCAGGCAAATTTCGTGCCGGTGGGCGAAGACCAGGTGCCCCACGTGGAGCTGACGCGCGAGGTGGCGCGGCGGTTTAACCAGTTCTATCCGCTTGGGAAGGTTTCGCAAGAGCACACGAGGACTGAGAGACTAACTCCCGAACAGCGGCAATGGCTCGTCGAACAGGGGCGGCCGATAGAGCCGGACATGGCGTACACGTTTTTCGTCGAGCAGCCACACCCGAAGTACCACAAGACATTTGTCTTTCCCGAGCCGCAGCCGCTGCTGACGCCGGCTGCCAAGCTGCCGGGTACCGACGGGCGGAAGATGTCGAAGTCGTACGGCAACACGCTGCTGATGAGCGAGCCGGAGCCGTCGCTGCGGCAGAAGCTGAAGACGATGGTGACCGATCCGGCACGAATCCGGCGCACCGACCCGGGCGATCCCGACAAGTGCCCGGTCGGCGACCTGCACAAGATTTTCAGCAGCCAGGAAACCATGGCGAAAGTCTATGACGGCTGCCGCACGGCGGGGATCGGCTGCATCGAATGCAAGAGCTGGGCGACCGATAGCCTGTGGCGGGTGCTGGAGCCGATGCAGGAACGGCGTCATGCGTACGAGGCCAATCCGAAGCTCGCATGGGACGTTCTGGAAGCGGGGTCGGCGAAGGCGCGCAAGGTAGCCGAGGCGACAATGGTGGAGGCGCGCGAGGCGGCGAACCTGTCGCATCAGTACGAGCCCCCGGCGCAAAGCGCCGAGAGCAGCTGAGCCAGGTTTTGCGCATCGGCCGGGCACGGCGTTTGCGTGTCTTCGCCGGCGATCTGCGATGGCGTCACTGAATGACTGAGGACCAACAACGCGCTTCCTCCAGCGGCTCCGCGCAACCGGTGCCGCAGGCTCCGGCCAGAAAAGACGCCGATGAGTCGCCCTTCTCTGTCATTGTGGGACAAGTCTATGAGGGGCCGCTCGATCTGCTGCTCGACCTGATCCGCAAGCAGGACATCGACATCTACGATATTCCGATCGCGAAGATCACGGAACAGTACCTGAAATATGTGGAGACGATGAAGCAGTTTGACGTGGACGTTGCGGCCGAGTTCATCTACACGGCGTCGCTGCTGATCCACATCAAATCGAAGATGCTGCTGCCGCGCGATCCCACCGCTGCTGCCGCCGAGGAAGATTCGCGGCTGGAGCTGGTGAACCGGTTGCTGGAGCACGAGCGCTTCAGGACGGCGGCACAGATGCTGCTGCAGAAGCAGCAGATCGAAGAGGCCGTGTGGTCGAACCCGGCGCTGCGGGAATTTCAGAACGCGGAAGGCGCCAAGCCGGAGCTGGCCGCCGACGTGGTGGACCTGGTCAGGACGTTTCAGCAGGTGCTGGACCGGGCCCGCAAGCGGCCATCGTTCGAGGTGGACGAGGAAACGGTAACGGTGGCGCAGATGATCGAGTTTGTGCGCCGGCGGCTGGCGCTGGAGGACCGTCCCATCCGGCTGAAGCAGTTGCTGCGCAGCCTGCGCTCGCGTTCCGCGCTAGTATGCGCGTTTCTGGCGATTCTGGAGCTGATCCGGCTACAGGCGATCCTGGCGCGGCAGGACAACGTCTTCGGCGAGGTGGTGCTGAAGAAGCACACCAATTTCGATTCGCTGATGGAAGCTCCGGCGGTGAAGGACGATTGGAGATGAGAGCGGTTGTCAGAAGCCGGGCGATTGTGACGTCAAACAATCTGAAGGGAAGCCATTCCGGGTTAGCGGGAGGAGCCGGCGATCAGGAGCCACGAGCCCGATGAGTCTGAAAGCCAAAGTGGAAGCCATCATCTACGCCACCGAGGAGCCGGTGACGCTGGAGCAGCTCGCGTCGGTGCTGGGCGAGGCCGTGCTGGCCGAGCCGCAATCGGGGGAGCAGGGTGAGATGGCGTCCTTCGGCGGGCAGCTGCCTTCCGCCGGCGATCCGGGCAAGGAGCAGAAGCCGGCCCGCGACCGCACGGTCCGAGCGCGGCTGGGCACCATCGTGGAGGAGCTGATCGCCGACTACGCCGCGGGCGACCGCGGCATGGAGATTCGCCAGATTGCCGGTGGCTACCGCATGGCGACGAGGCCCGAGCACCACGATGTGGTGGCCAATTTCGCGAAGAGCCTGAGGCCGCCGGTGCGGCTGTCGTTGCAGGCGCTGGAGACGCTTTCGGTGATCGCCTACAAGCAGCCGGTAACGGTGCCGGAGATCAGCGAGATTCGCGGGGTGGATTCGGCGGGGGTGATCGCCACGCTGCTGGACCGAAAGCTGATAACGACGGCGGGCCGCAAGCAGGTCATCGGGCGGCCAATTCTCTACCGGACGACGAAGGAGTTTCTGCTGCGCTTCGGACTGAACGATATCTGCGAGCTGCCCAGCATGGAGGAGTTCGAGAAGCTGGGCGAGCCGCAGACGGAGCTGTTCGCGGGCGCAGCCGAATCGAACACGTCTCCATCGCAGAGGCAGGAAAATGAGCCCGTCACCGAGGCCGTACCGGAGCCCGGCTCACATCTCATGGGCGAACCCGCAGTACCTGCTGAAGGCACGTTTGCGACTGAAGCGCAGCCCGGCGAGTCGCAGGAAAAATGAGCGGGCGGCCGGAATTGCGGGGCGAAGCTTGCGCCGACGGGCGCTGCGATCCGCTGCGACAGAGCGTGTCCGGAGGCCCCGATGCCGGCTGAGCGCCTCCAGAAGATCATCGCCGCGGCCGGAGTGGCCTCGCGGCGGAAGGCGGAGGAGCTCATCGCCGGCGGACGGGTTTCGGTGAACGGGCAGATCGTCACCGAGCCGGGGACGAAGGCCGACGCCGCGCGCGATCACATCAAGGTCGACGGCAAACTGCTGGGCGCTGCCGAGCGCCACGTCTATCTGCTGCTCCACAAACCCAGGGGATATGTGACGACGGCGAGCGATCCGGAGGGCCGTCGCACGGTGCTGGAGCTGGTGCGGGGTATCGCGCCGCGGGTGTATCCGGTGGGCCGGCTCGATTATCTGAGCGAGGGACTGCTGCTGCTGACCAACGATGGCGAGCTGGCGCAGAAGCTGACGCACGCCTCGTCGCACGTGGCGAAGACGTATCTGGTGAAGGTGAGCGGACGGCCGGCGGAGGAGCAGATTGGGAAGTTGCGCGGTGGCATCGCCCTGCCGCCCGGGCGCAGGCCGCTGCGGCCGGGACTGCGGCGGCGGCCGGGAGCGGAGCGGACCGCGCCGGCGCGCATCAAGCTGATACGCGACGCGGCCAATCCGTGGTATGAGGTGACACTGTTCGAGGGACGTAACCGGCAAATCCGCCGAATGTTTGAGGCCATCGGCCATCACGTGGAGAAAATCAGGCGGGTGCGCTACGGACCGCTGGGGCTGGATGTTGAGCCGGGCCAATTCCGGCATCTAAGCGGGAAGGAAGTTGCACAGTTGAAGGCATCCGCGCGTCCACGGACGCAGACGGAGACAGAATGACGGATTTTGGGAAGCTGGTTCCCGCCTACATACAGAAGCTGGCCAGCTACAAGCCGGGGAAGCCCCGGCGACAGGCGGAACTGGAGAGCGGCGTGCGTTGCATCAAACTGGCGTCAAACGAAAATCCGTTTGGACCTTCGCCGCTGGCGATGGAGGCCATCAGGGCGGCGACCGCTGAAGTCAATTTCTATCCTGACACGGCCGTCACGGAGCTGACGGCACGTCTGGCGGAGATTCACGAACTCGAGCCAGGTCAGATTCTGGTGACCGCCGGCTCGACTACCTTCCTGGAGATCCTGGCGCGGACGCTGCTTGGCCCCGGGCTGAACGCGGTCACCAGCAGGCTGTCATTCATCGTTTATCCCATCGTGACCCGAGCGACCGGAGCGCAGTTCATCGAAGCGCGTGTGCTCAACGACGGCTACGACCTGGATGGCATGCTGGCGGCCATCGACGCCAACACGCGCGTGGTGTACATTGCGAATCCCAACAACCCCACCGGAACCGTTCTGGATGCAAAAACCATCGACCGCTTCCTGGAGCGTCTGCCCTCGCACGTAATTACAGTCCTCGACGAGGCGTACCACGATTTCGCCAGCTACTTTGCGGCCGAGCGCGGGCTGGATTACTCGCACTCGCTGGACTACGTGCGCGCGGGACGGCCTGTGGTGGTGCTGCGGACCTTCTCGAAAGCGCACGGCTTGGCCGGTCTGCGGGTGGGATACGGAATGGGACCGGCCGAGCTCATCGGATATCTTGTGCGCATGAAGCCGGCATTCATGGTGTCGTCGCTGGGCGAGGCTGGGGCCCTGGCGGCACTGGCCGACGCCGAGCATGTGCAGCGGGCGGTAGAGAACAATGCGGCAGGGGAGAGCTTGCTGGCGCCGGCCATTGCGGAGATGGGAATCCGCGTGGTACCGACATGGGCGAACTTCCTGTTCTGCGATGTGGGCGAAGACGCGCGGCCGCTGTGCCGGGCGTTGCAGGCGGAGGGGGTCATCGTGCGTCCCATGAGCGGCGGATGGGGAGCGCCCAATGCGTTTCGCGTCACCATCGGCACCCCGGAGCAGAACCAGCAGCTGCTGGCAGCGCTGAGGCGGGTGCGGTCGAGGCTACCGGTAGCAGATCACTCGCCTGAAGACCACGAAAGCCTGCCGCAGCGCGGCTGAAGCGGGTTGCGTCAGGTTACGCTCAGAGAGCCCGGGAGGGCCGTCTGGCTCCGTTGCGCGCCAGCCGGGGTCCGGGTGGTAAGACATCAGCGGCAGCCGCTCCACCCAGCACCAGCCGGCAAACGTTGCGGATGTAATCTTCCGTGAGCTCGTCGTGGCGAATGAGAAAGCGCATGTAAACCGCACCGTAGAGGATGTCGAGCACCAGGTCGAGATCGAGACGGCGGGGAAGTTCGCCACGATCGATTCCCCGGCGCAGGGTTTCGTAGGCCCACTCACGGCGTGGCCGGAGGAGACGCCGGCGAAATTCTTCCAGCAACTTCGCGTCCGACTGGCCGGCGGCGATCACCGCCTTCACAATGCAACCCCGCTGAGAACGCAGCACGGCAAGGAACTGGTTCATCTGCAGGGCCATGTCGCGGTAAACGGAGCCGGTATCGGGAAAGCGCAGCTCGTCAGCGGTGCTGGAGGCGAAGGCATCCACCACCAGGGCGCCCTTGCTGGGCCACCAGCGGTACACGGTGGCCTTGCCGACGCCGGCATCGGCGGCGATGGCTTCGATGGTGAGCTCGGCGAAACCGCTCCTGCGGAGCAGCCGGAGGGTGCTGCGCAGGATGGCCTGGCGGGCGTGTTCGCTGCGCGGCCGCCCGGGAGCGCGCTTCGCTCCATTGCTGCCCGGCGGGCCGTGGTGTCGGGAAACAGTCATTTCGTCGTGCGATGCCGGTAATGGTTGAATCCGATACGTATCGTATCGTATCATAACATCCATGCCGGACCGGCGCCAGGGCCGGCCGGTGTCCTGGCCAGGGGAGTTGCAGCCGAGCAATGTGGATTGTCGCGCTTGCGCTACGGCGCCCGTATACGTTTGTGGTGATGGCTCTGGTCATCATTCTGCTGATGCCGCTGGCCATCGTGCGCACGCCGGTCGACATCTTCCCCGACATCAACATTCCCGTCATCAGCGTCATCTGGTTCTTCACCGGCTTCGCGCCCGCGGACATGGCCGACCGCATCGTGACCAATTCCGAACGTGGCATGACGGTTACGGTCAACAACATCGAGCATATCGAGTCGCAGTCGGTGAACGGCGTGGGAGTCATCAAGGTTTTCTTCCAGCCGAACGCCAACATCCAGACGGCGCTGGCGCAGGTGACCTCCATCGTGCAGACCACGGTGCGCTCGCTGCCTCCGGGAACCACCCCGCCGCTGGTGGTCACCTATAGCGCCTCCACCACGCCCATCGTGCAGCTCGGGCTGAGCAGCAGGACGCTGCCCGACCAGATGCTGTTCGACATCGGGCAGAACTTCCTGCGCACGCAGCTCGCGACGGTGGAAGGCGCGGCTACCCCTTATCCCTACGGCGGCAAGATCCGCCAGGTGCAGGTGGACCTGGACATGCCGCGGCTGGAGGCGAACGGTCTTTCGCCGAGCGACATCGTCAACGCGATCAATACCCAGAACATCATCACGCCGGCGGGCACGGCCAAGATCGGATCGCTGGAATATCAGGTGGAGATGAACAGCGCGCCGGCAACCATCGCCGAGCTCAACGCGCTGCCGGTCAAGACGGTAAACGGGTCCACCATCTACATGCGCGACGTGGCGCATGTGCGCGACGGTTTCGCGCCGCAGACCAACATCGTGCGCCAGGACGGCGTGCATGGTGTGCTGATGTCGATCTACAAGGTAGGCAAGGGATCCACCATCACCATCGTGAATGCGGTCAAGGGGGTCGTGCCGGTGGCGCTGCAGTCGCTGCCGCGGGGAATTACCGTGAAGCCGCTGTTCGATCAGTCGCTGTTCGTGCGGGCTTCCATCAACGGAGTGCTGCGCGAGGCGCTGATTGCCGCGGCGCTGACCGCGTGCATGATCCTGATCTTCCTCGGCGACTGGCGCCCCACCATCGTCATCTCGATTTCCATTCCCCTGTCGATCTTCGTCTCCGTGCTGCTGCTGAGCGCCCTGGGCGAGACCATCAACATCATGACCCTGGGCGGACTGGCGCTGGCGGTGGGCATTCTGGTGGACGACGCCACGGTGGAGATCGAGAACATCGAGCGCAATCTGGCCCAGGGCAAGGAGATGAAGCGTGCCATCCTCGACGGCGCATCGCAGATCGCGGTGCCGGCATTCGTCTCCACGCTGTCGATCTGCATCGTCTTCGTGCCCATGTTCTTCCTGACCGGCGTCGCCAGGTTCCTGTTCGTGCCCCTGGCCGAAGCGGTGGTGTTCGCGATGCTGGCCTCGTACTTTCTGTCGCGCACGCTGATCCCCACCCTGGTGATGTACATCATGCGCGGCCACGAGCACCGTGAGGAGGCAGCGAAGACGTTTTTCGGCCGCTACCAGCGGCGCTTCGAGCGCGGCTTCGACAGGTTCCGCAATGGCTACTATCAGCTGCTGGAGACGACGCTGCAGCACCGGGGAGCGTTCGCCCTGTGCTTCGTTGCCTTCTGCGCGCTGTCCCTGCTGCTGGTGTTCTTCCTGGGCGAGGACTTCTTCCCCTCGGTGGATGCCGGGCTGATGCGGCTGCACGTGCGTGGCCGCGCCGGACTGCGGGTGGAGGAGACGGCAAGGCTGTGCGACGAGATCGAGCGCTATCTGCGACAGCAGATCCCGAAAGACGAACTGGTCACGATCCTCGACAACATCGGGCTGCCCAACTCGGGGATCAATCTTTCCTACAGCAACTCGGGAGTGATTGGAACCAGCGACGCGGAAATCCTGGTGGGGCTGAACGCGGAGCATCATCATCCCACGGCCGATTACGTCCGGCGGCTGCGCGCAGAACTGCCGCGGCGGTTTCCGGGGGTGGAGTTTTTCTTCCAGCCGGCGGACATCGTCACCCAGATTCTCAACTTCGGACTGCCGGCGCCGATCGACATCCAGCTCACCGGCCCGGACATGGCGAGCAACTACGCCATCGCGCAGCAGATTTCCGCCCGCATGCGGCATATTCCAGGCACTGCCGACGTGCACGTGCAGCAGCTCCTCGACCTGCCGACGCTGCATCTTGACATCCAGCGCAACCGGGTCACCCAGGTGGGCATGGACGCCCGTGATGTGGCGCAGAACGTGCTGGTTTCGCTGAGCGGCAGCTTCCAGACGGCGCCCAATTTCTGGCTGAATCCGGCCAACGGGGTCAGCTACCAGGTCGCGGTGCAGTCGCCGCAATACCGCGTCACCTCGCTGCAGGACCTGATGAACACGCCGGTGCACGATCCGGCCACGCCCAACTCGCAGGTACTGGCCAACCTTGTGCAGCTGGCGCCGGTGACCAGGCCGGCGGTAGTCTCGCACTACAACGTGCAGCCGGCGATCGACGTGTACGCCAGCACCCAGGACCGCGATCTGGGCAGCGTGATGCGCGACGTTGACCGGATGCTGCAGCCGTACCGGCAGCGTCTGCCGCGGGGCACGCAGCTCCGGGTACGCGGGCAGGTGGAGACCATGCGAACCTCGTTCGTGGGACTGGGCATCGGACTGCTGGTGGCGATCGCACTGGTGTATTTCCTCATCGTGGTGAACTTCCAGTCGTGGCTCGATCCGTTCATCATCATTACGGCGCTGCCGGGGGCGCTGGCGGGGATCTGCTGGATCCTGCTGCTGACGCGCACCACGCTGAACGTGCCGTCGCTGACCGGCGCGGTGATGTGCATGGGAGTGGCGACGTCCAACTCCATCCTGATGATCTCGTTCGCGCGCGACCGGATGCGGTTGGGGATTCCCTCCGCCCAGGCGGCGCTGGAGGCGGGCTACACGCGTATCCGGCCGGTGCTGATGACAGCGCTGGCCATGATCATCGGCATGCTGCCCATGTCCATCGGGCTGGGCGAGGGCGGCGAGCAGAATGCGCCGCTGGGACGTGCCGTGATTGGCGGGCTGATCTTCGCGACCGTGGCCACGCTGTTCTTCGTGCCCACGGTATTCGCCATGATTCACGGACGACGGGAGGCGCGGGAGGCGGCAAGGAAGTCATAAAATAATGGAGATTCTTACGCACGACATGGAAAAGGAAGACAGGGCGGCGCTGACGAACGAAACGGGACATGCGCCGAACCGCGCGGACGGGGGCGGTGCGCGGCGCTATGCCGGGGAAGACGAAGGGCGCCTTCCGGCGGAGATCACCGCGCCACCCAAGCTTCCGCCCGCGACCCCCCGCAGGGCGTTGATGTTCATTGGCGTGGTGCTGCTGGTGCTGGTGGCGGCGGGCGTGGCCACCATGCTGGTACGCCTGCATGACAGTCACGTTCTGGCCGACGAAACCGAGCAGAACGCCATTCCTACTGTTTCCGTGGTCCATCCCACGGCGGAAAAGCCTGACGAGGAGCTGGTGCTGCCGGGCAGCTTGCAGGCCTATATTGAGTCGCCGATCTATGCGCGCACCAACGGCTATCTGCTGCGCTGGTACAAGGACATCGGCAGCCGCATAAAGAAAGGCGAGCTGCTGGCGGACATCGACACGCCGGAGGTCGATCAGGAGCTGATGCAGGCGAGGGCGGCGCGGCAGCAGGTTGTGGCCGCCATGGACCTGGCGAAAATCAACGCCGATCGTTATCAGGCGCTGCGCAAGACCGATTCGGTTTCGCAGCAGGAGGCCGATACCCAAAGCAGCGGCTATGAGCAGGCCATGGCGAACCTGGCGGCGGCCGACGCCAATGTGAAGCGGCTGGAGGAGTTGGAGGGCTTCAAGCACGTGTACGCGCCGTTCGACGGCGTGCTTACGCGGCGCACCGTCGATCCGGGCGCACTGATCAACGCCGGTGTTGCCGGGGCAGCCGGCAAGGAACTGTTTGACGTGGCGCGCACCGATCCCCTGCGGGTGTACGTTGCCGTGCCGCAGGCCTATGCCCCCGCCATCCATCCCGGGCTGGAGGCGGTGGTGACGCTGCAGGAGTTTCCCGGACAGAAATTCACCGCGACCGTGGCACGCACGGCCGACGCCATCGACCAGACCACGCGGACGCTGCTGACCGAGGTGGACGTGCCGAACCGGGACGGGAAGCTGCTGCCCGGCTCCTTCGGCGAGGTGCACTTCCGGCCAAACGTCAATGGCAGCAAACTGACCATTCCAGTGAACGCGATGTTGTTCCGCCGCGAGGGTCCGCAGGTTGCGGTGGTGGGCAGCGACGGGAAGGTGCAGCTGCGGCGAATCAGCATCGGCCGCGATTACGGCACCACGCTGGAGATTGTCGGTGGTGTGGACGTAAACGACCGCGTCATCGTTAATCCCTCCGATTCCATCGAAGACGGGCAGAAGGTGAAAGTCGCACCTGAGGGCCAGGAAGGCCGGCACTCATGAAGCGGTTGCGCCTGGCTGCCGGCCTCGTGGCCAGCGCTCTGCTGGCGGGGTGCGCTGTCGGACCCAACTACAAACGTCCCCCTGCTCCGGCGCCCGAGGCCTATAAGAAGCAGCCGCCATGGCGGCCGGCCGCTCCCAGCGATACGATTCCCAAAGGCGTGTGGTGGGAGATCTTCAACGATGCCGAGCTGAACGCGTACGAACAGCAACTGCTGGCGGCCAACCAGTCGCTGCTGGCGGCCAAAGACCGGCTGGAGGAGGCGCGCTCGCTGGCGCGGGTGACCTCGGCGGGATTCTTTCCGCAGGCCAGCGTGGATCCCAATGCGTCGCGAAACCGGTATTCCGGCCACCGTCCGGAAGTGCTCACGCTGGGCAATCCCCTTACCCAAAGCACGTACGAGATCCCCTTCTTTCTGAACTACGAACCGGACCTGTTCGGCAAGGTGCGGCGGAGCATGCAGGCGTCGAACGCGACCCTGCAGGCGACGGCGGCCGACATGTACAACGTGATTCTGGTGCTGACCGCGGAGCTGGCGGCGGATTATTTCAGCCTGCGGGAACTCGACGCCGAGCTGCAGGTGGTGCAGGAGTCGGTGAACATCCAGCAGAAGGGGCTGCAGCTGGTGACCTACCGGCACAACGGCGGTGTGGCATCGGGCCTGGACCTGGCGCAACAGCAGACGCTGCTGGACTCGACGACCGCGCAACTGTATCTCGTGCAGCAGCAGCGGGCGCAATTCGAGCACGCCATCGCCGTGCTGACCGGCAATCCGGCAGCGACATTTTCGGTTCCGGCGCGGCCGCTGAAGGCAAGGCCGGTGCCGGTGCCGCTGGGAGTACCCTCGGACCTGCTGGAGCGCCGTCCCGACGTGGCCACCGCCGAGCGGCAGATGGCGTACGAAAACGCCCTGATCGGGGTGGCAAAGTCGGCCTTCTATCCGCAGCTCACGCTTTCGGGAAGCGGAGGGTTCCAGAGCACCAGCATCACCAACCTGATCAGCGCGCCGAGCGCCATCTGGTCCTTGGGCGGCGACCTGCTGCAGCCCATCGTCAACGGGGGCCGCAATCGCGCCAACCTGGCTGCCACCCGACACGCCTATGACGAAACGGTGGCCAACTATCGCGAGGCGGTGCTGGTGGCCTTCCAGCAGGTGGAGGACGGGTTGTCGGGACTGACCGATCTCTCGCAGGCGGCGACCACCCAGGATGCCGCGGTTGCCGATGCACGGCGCGCCCTCGAAATCGCCAATAACCGCTACGTCGGCGGAGTGACGACCTACCTGGACGTGATCACCGCGCAAAGTACCCTGCTCACCAACGAGCGGCTGGCGACCCAACTGCTGGGGCAGCAGATGGTGACGGAAGTGTATCTGGTGAAGGCGCTCGGCGGGGGCTGGGACGCGTCACAGATCCGCAACGAGCAGGTGCATCCGCAGGCCATACAGGCCATACAGCAGTAGCACGGAGCGATTGCTGTAGCCCTCTGCGCGGGTCAGGGAGGGGAAACGCTTTTTGAGATTCCTGGCGCGGAGGGTTATGCTCTTCGCATGAAACTCCGTGGCTGTGGTACGGCGCTGGTAACTCCCTTCCAAAGCAGCGGCAGCGTGGATGAAGCGGCGCTGCGTGAACTGGTGCGGTGGCAGGTCGAGTCGGGTATCGACTTTCTTGTGCCCTGCGGCACGACCGGCGAGACGCCGACGCTGTCGCATGAGGAGTGGCTGCGCGTCATCGATCTGACCATCGAGACCGCCGGCGGCCGGGTGCCCATCATGGCGGGGGCCACCTCGAACAACACTCGCGAAGCGGTGGCGAAGGCAAAAGAGATCTCGTCAGCCGCGGGCGTCGATTACATCCTGACCGCGACCCCCTACTACAACAAGCCCACGCAGGAAGGCATTTATCAGCACTTCCGGGCAATTGCGGAAGCCTCGAGCAAGCCGCTGGTGCTGTACAACATCGCCGGCCGCACCGGCACCAACATCGAGACAACCACGCTGCTGCGGCTGGCAGAAATCCCGAACATCGCCGGGGTAAAGGAAGCCAGCGGCAACATCGGGCAGATTGCGGAGGTGTGCGCCTCGGTGCCGGAGGACTTCCTCGTCTTCTCCGGTGACGATGCGATCACGCTGGCCGTCATCGGGCTGGGAGGCGTCGGCATCGTCTCCGTGGTATCCAACGAAATCCCGGCGGAGATGACGCGCATGACGAATGCGGCGCTGGCAGGCAAGTGGGACACGGCGCGGCAGCTCTTCCGCAAGTATCTGCCGCTGATGCAGGCCAACTTCCTCGAATCGAATCCCATTCCCGCCAAGGCGGTGCTGGCGATGATGGGCCGCATCGAAGAGGTGTACCGGCTGCCGCTGCTGGCGATGAAGAAGGAAAACCGCGTCCGCCTGGAGAAGATTGTGGCCGACGCCGGCCTGCTGCAATCTCAGCCGGCCGTGACACGGTAGATGTTCACCACCCTTCGACTCCGCTCAGGGCAGGCTCCGGCACGGAGAGCACGGAATTCTGCAAGCCTGGAGCGCCGGAGGGGCGGAGGAATTTAGCCGAGCGCCGTCAAAGGCACCCTCGCAAGGGGTTTGAGTGCAATCGGCCTGTTTTCGTCAACAATCTGAGACCGTAGCTATAAGGATTTCAATTGAAACCGTTATGCGCCACGAAATCATTGAGGCAGAAGAGGTCGAAATTAGCAGCTCGAATACTGGCTGCCGCCCTCGGCACCTACGTCACTGTCCAGGGAGTTATTGCTCTACGCTCCGGTCGCCTCGCATACTGGAACGTTTCTCGGCGTTTCGTCTTGTACCCCGAAGTGCAAATAACCGCAGGCATCATCGTCTTGCTGGTGGCAGTGCTGCCTCTTGGTCGAATTGTGGACGCAATCACGCGCCCTTACGTTTCGGATCATCATGTCAAAGTTCACCCGCTCTGGAAAAGACGGCAACATCGTTGACGTAAAATCCCCTTATCACTAGTAATCCCGCATTTCTCGTTGGACAATGAATAAATGCTGGAGTTTTGGCGTCGGATGCAGGAGCATCGCGGATTGGTTTTTTTGGGCTGGTGCCTCTGCCTAACTCTGGCCGCGAGTGCGCTGCCACGGTCAGCCCCTTTGTCCGTTGCTCAGCGAGCTGCGTGCATCGTCGCCAGCATAGCGACTCTGCTCTTCGCAGCATCACTGTCCGCGTATTTCGTAGAGGCGTGGAAGCGGCAGCGTCAGGTCGCTAACAAAAAGGTGAGTACACGGCATGGGTGTTGCTGGAGTTCGTAATCGGTGTGCCTTTCGCACTCGTCTGTGCCGCCGGTGCCTTTCTCGCTCTGTGGGTCGCACTCCGATAACTGTCGTAACATCCCATAGCGCTCATTGAGCCGCATTAGGGGTTTGCGCGCGAGATCGCAGAGCTACTCATCGATGACTTAATCGGTCGTGGGCTCACGCTGCCCACTCTTTCGCAGACGTCAATACTCGCCGGTACAGCTCTTCATACTCTTGCGCCATTCGGGACGCGCTGAAATGCTGTTGCACTCGCTCGCGGCACTGCTCAGGCGAGATGCGACCAACCCCGGCTAATGCTTCCGCCATTTCATCCACCGTCTCAACCAGTAATCCGGTCTCGCCGTCCGCGACGATTTCCGCGAACGCCCCGCGCCGGAATGCCAGCACGGGCGTGCCGCACGCCATCGCCTCGATTGCCACCAGCGAACTGGTCTCTTCAACGGTACTGGTCAGCAGCAGCGCCCTCGCATGCCGGAGCAGACGCAGCTTCTGCCTGGCCGAAGGCGCGCTGACGAACCTTACCCCGGATTCTTTCGCCAGCAGCGGCTGGACCTCACGCTCGAAATATTGCTGATGGTAGCTGAACGGGTAAACCTGGCCTGCCAGCAGCAGCGGCACACCGGCCTTCCGGGCGGCGGCGATGGCGAGATGCGGAGCTTTCTCTTCGCAGATGCGGCCCAGCCAGAGCACGTAGCCGTCCTTGCCGGGAGTGAAAGGAAATCGCTCCACGGCAATGCCGTTCTGCACAACTCCCACTGTATTCGCCAGGTCCGCGAACGAGCGCGCCTGCGACTGCGAGACGAAACTGAAATATAGATTGGGCGGAAGCGGGTGAAACCAATCCTGCCTGTAAAACGGGCGCGGCAGATGCAGGGTGGCCAGCACCGGCAG
This sequence comes from Binatia bacterium, assembly GCA_035516415.1. GTDB lineage: Bacteria > Acidobacteriota > Terriglobia > Terriglobales > Acidobacteriaceae > Bog-257. The sequence continues at coordinate 48,454 of DATJAI010000080.1, forward strand.
GGCACATTGGGCGGCGACACGGAAAAAGCTGCCGCTCTTATCGTGAATCAGGTCGAATTCGCCGCGATGCCGGCGCAGATATTCCAGGATGCGCGCGTTGTGTTCGCCCTCGCGGCGTTCGTATTGGTCGGCAGCGCCGGCCGCCGCTCCTGTCGCCAGCAGACGGCCATGCACACGCGAGCCATCGCAGGCGGCAACCGTCGTGTGATGTCCGGCAGCCGCCATTTCGCCTTCAACGGTGAGCAGCAACTGTTCGGCGCCGCCGGCGCTGTCTTCGGAAACAGTGAGCAGCGGATAGGCGATGTAAAGGATGGAAAGGTGGCTCATTCCGTCAATGGCGCCGGGCTGAAGCCCGGCTCAAAATCAAAAACGCGCTTTGCCGCTGGCCTGAAGGCCAGCACTACCCGAGCAAAGGACAGCACGACCCGATCCGTTGCTGCCTCTGCGCAGTGTCACCGTCCTACACCGTGTCCTGCCGCCGTCTTCAGAAAATCCGCAAAGGCGGCGCAGACCTCCTGCGAGGTCATCTTCCACTGCCAGACTTCGTAGTTCACCTTGCCGGCATGCGGCGGGCGCGTGTAGTCGTAAGCCGGCTGGGGCCGCACAATCTCCCGTTCGACGCCGAAGCGTTCCAGAAAATCGCCCTGCGAGCTGTAGGCCCGGCACATGTGCCGTTTCTGTTCCTGCTCGGCGGCGGTGGCGCGCACGTCGATCTCGTCGCCGCTGGGCTGGATGAACTCCTGAAAGATGCCTGAGCCATCGGCATTGCGGTGATACAGCGGCGCCTCCCAGCATGGAATGGATGCGAGCCTCGAGAGCTGTGCCGCCAGGAAGCTGCAGGAGTCGTGGTCGGGATGGCCGCCCTCGTAGGCGAGCGTAAGCAATGCGGTCGTCATCCGCCGGCGTACGATGTCGGCCAGCAGTTCGAAAGCCTGGCGCAGGTTGCGGAACAGCTCCTGATCGGCGAGCTGCTCTCCGCCGGGCATGTCGGCAAGGAAGAGCACGTCCTTGACGCCGACGGCGTGCATGGAGTTCAGCGCTTCCTGACGCCGTATGGCCGCATAGGCTTCGCGCGAACCATACTTTTGCCAGAACCAGGGGTCGGCGGGCGAGCCATTGGTGGCGAAGACGACCAGCGGCTCGCGCATTCGCTGCAGGAGCGCGCCAAAGGCGATGCACTCGTCGTCGGGATGCGCGACCAGCACCAGGGTGCGATCCAGCAGTTCGTCAAGCCAGGGCATTCTGATCTCTCGATGCGGGTGCGGCATATGAGGCCCGCTGCACCCGATGGCGCACAACCAGTTATACTGCCCGCCATGCAGGAATTGCAGCGCCAAATTGAGCAGCTCTACGCCATGGGCGCCGCGGCCGCGAGCGAGGCGGAGGCGGGCGCCGTGTTCGCGCGATTCCGTGATGCGCTGACCGCAGGCAGGGTGCGGGCAGCGGAAAAGCGCGATGGCCGCTGGCAAACCAACGCCTGGGTGAAGCAGGGAATCCTGGTGGGCTTTCGCATCGGACGGCTGGCGGAGAGCGGCGACCGGAGCGTGCTGTCATTCGTGGACAAGGACACCTATCCGACACGCCACTTCGCCGCCAGCGAGCAGGTGCGGATCATCCCGGGAGGCTCGTCGGTGCGCGCGGGGGCCTACGTGGCCGCATCGGTGGTCTGCATGCCGCCGATGTTCATCAACGTCGGGGCGTGGGTGGATGAAGGCACAATGGTGGATTCGCACGCGCTGGTGGGCTCGTGCGCGCAGGTGGGCAGGCGGGTGCACATCAGCGCGGCGGCGCAGATCGGCGGCGTGCTGGAGCCGATCAACGCTTCGCCCGTTATCATCGAAGATGACGTGCTGGTGGGCGGCAATTGCGGCGTCTACGAGGGAACGCAGGTGGGCGCGCGTGCCGTTCTGGGCGCAGGAGTGATCCTGACGCGATCGACGCCGCTGTTCGATACGGTCAAAGGCGAGATTTATCGCGCGACGGCCACCGAGCCGCTTCATGTTCCCGAGGATGCGGTGGTGGTGCCGGGCTCGCGTGCCATCAGCAAAGGCAAAGCCGCCGAGTGGGGACTGTCGCTGTACACGCCGGTGATTGTGAAGTATCGCGACGAGCGCACGGAGCGGGGAGTGGAACTGGAAGACGTGCTGCGGTGAAGGCGTCCCGGTCCGCCCCTTGCGAAGACAGGCGCGGGAGGCCTTCAGCGGCTGCGACGCGGCTTACGGGCGGGCTTCGTAAACGATGTTGAAGGGCGTCTCGGTGGCGCGGCGGAAGCGGCTGAAGCCGGCCGCGGTCACGACCTCCCGGATACGGCTCTCACCGGCCTGCGCCCCCAGACACAATCCCACTTCCTGCGAGCGCGAGCAGGGCGTACACAACAGCGTCGAAAACGAGTAGTAAACCCGGCCCACGGGATTCAGGTTGTCCTTCAGCTGGTCGTTGGCAAACGGTTCCACGATCATCCAGGTTCCGTCTTTGCTAAGCGATTTCCGCACGTGCGCGGCAGCCCCGACGGGGTCGCCCATATCGTGCAGGCAATCGAAGACGGCCACGAAGTCATAATTTCCGCCCGGATAATCCTTGGCTTTGGAGACCTCGAAGGTAACGCGGTCGGCAACACCTTCCCGCCGGGCGGTTTCGCGCGCCGCTTCAATGGACTTGTCGTGATAGTCGAAGCCGAAAAAGCGGGAGCTGGGGAACGATTTTGCCATCAGCAGAGTGGAAGCGCCTTTGCCGCAGCCGACATCGGCCACCCGCGCTCCCGCCTCGAGTCTCTCTTTCACATCCTGCAGGGCGGGAATCCAGGAGCTGACGAGATTGGCGGCGTAGCCGGGACGGAAGAATTTTTCGCAGCCGTGGAAGACGCCGTCGGCGTGTTCATGCCAGCCCATCCCCGCGCCGGTGCGGAACGAGTCAGCGATGCGCGGCACGGCGGCGAGTGAGCCCAAAGCCAGCTCGAAGGCGCCGGGCAGATAGGCGGGGCTGTCCTCGTTGGCTAGGGCGAAGGCCTGCTCTTCGGTGAGGCTGAATTTGCCGCTGGTGTCGTCGTAGGTGATGTAGCCTCCCGCCGCCTGCGATGCCAGCCACTCGCGCAGATAGCGCTCGTCGGTCCCGGTCCGGGCGGCCAGCTCGGAGGAACTGATCGGGCCTCCGGCCAGCGCCTTGTACAGCCCGAGCTTCTCGCCGATGACGACCATGCCGGCGTGAACGGCGGCGCCGAGGTCACCGACGAAGTGCTCGATGAAAGCATTGAGTTTGTCCATGTCGATTTTGGGGACCGGCTGCGTCGCACTCATGGGAAGCGTCTCCTTGTGGAAAAGGTATTGTGGGCGGGGATCTGGGAGCTTCGACCCGAAGGGAAAACCTCGTGCCCTACGTCGTGGCGCATTGTGTACCAGAAGAACTTCCAAAGTCAAGCCGGCCGGAGCTGGGGTATAGTGACACGGACGCGTGCGAATGGAGCGCCCTGATGCCGAAGGTCAAAGCCGACAACATCACGATGAACTATGAGCAGCAGGGGACCGGAGAGCCTCTGATTCTCATTCCCTATCTGGCTGCCGATCACGCCTGTTACGCATTCCAGGTAGCAGAATATTGCAGGCACTTCACCTGCATCTCGCTCGACCTGCGGGGAACGGGTGAGACGGACAAACCGGAGGGAGCCTGGTCCACCGAGCTTCTTGCGGACGACGTCGCGGCTTTCATGCAGGCGGCGGGCATCGGGAAGGCGCATATCTCCGGTCTGTCGCTGGGCGCGGCAACAGGCATGTGGCTGGCGGCGAAGTATCCCGACAAGGTCCGGTCATTGTCGCTGCACGGCGGCTGGCTTAGGACGGACCCGTTTTTGAAGGCTGTCGTCGGAGGTTGGCAGTCGTTGGCCAGAGCGCTGGACAACGTCGCCGAGATGGTGGTGCTCGGAATTTTCCCCTGGTGCTTTACACCGGAGCTATATGCCGCCAGACCGGAGTACATTCAGTCGCTGGCGGACTTCGTGCGCAGCCGGCCCGCCCAGCCCGTATCGGCTTTCATCCGGCAGTCCGATGCCGTAATCAATCATGATTTAGTGGCGCAGCTTGGCAGGATCATGGCGCCTACGCAAATAACTTTTGGACGCACCGATCAGCTGACGTGCCGTTTCGCCGACCAGATGCATCACGGCATTCGCGGCTCCGAGTTGCTGATTTTTGAAGGCTGTGCGCACGCGCAGCTCTACGAAAAGGTGGAGGAGTTCAACCAGAAAACGCTGGAGTTCCTGCAGCGGCACATGGGCGCGGGTGCTGCGTCGCGCGCCAAATCGGGGTAATGGCGGAAATGTTGGCCGGCGGGAATTCGCAAGGTGTTAACAGCCCCGGGCGTTTTGCGCTCTGTCGCCAGCGTCGCCAACAAGGCGGGCAAGATACCGGTTGGGACGGTCCCGCCTCCTGCTACACTTCTGGGCAATGCGGGTGCTGGGCATCGATTGCGGCGGCGAATACACCGGCTACGGAGTGGTCGAGCAGCATGATGACGGCAGTCTGCATCATCTGTGCAGCGGGGCCATCCGCCTTTCACCGCGCGATGCGCTGGAGTTGCGGCTGAGGAAGATTTCCGAAGAGCTGCGGGAGATCATCGCCGCGTGGTCGCCCGAACAGGTGGCCATCGAGGACGTTTTTTACGCCGTCAATGTGAAGTCGGCGCTGAAGCTGGGCCACGTGCGGGGCGTGGCGATGCTGGCGGCGGCCCAGGCCGGGCTGGAAGTAGTGGCCTATTCGCCGCTTTCCATCAAGTCGGCGGTGGTGGGTTACGGCAAGGCGGAAAAGTCGCAGGTGCAGGTGATGGTGGCGCGGCTGCTGGGCCTGGACGCACCGCCGCGGCCTGCCGATGCCGCCGACGCGCTGGCGATTGCGATATGTCATCTGCACACCGCCGGGACGCTGCAGCGGCAAAAGGCCGGGGCGCGGCGATGAAATCGGCCCTCAGCATGACATTGTGTTTTGCTTCTCTGCTCCTGCCGGCAACGCTTTGCCTTGCCGCACAGCAGGGACCGGCGCAATCCAGCCCGGTCGCGGCGAAGGTGCGCTTCAGCTTCGAGTGGAGCCAGGGGATTCCGTGGCAGAGATACTCGATCGAGGTAACCTCAGACGGCAGGAGCCACTTCGAGGGCCAGCCGCACCCGGAGGACAACGGCGATAGCGATCCCTGGCAGCAGGACTTCACGATGTCGGCGGCGAACCGGCAGAAGATCTTCGATCTGGCGCAGAAGCTCAATTACTTTCGCGGCAATTTCGATGCGCACATCAAGCACATTGCGCAGACCGGCACGAAGACGCTGCAATACGAATCGCCCGAGCTGCGGGGAGCGAGCAGCTACAACTGGTCGCAAAATCCCCAGGTGCAGGAGCTGACGCGACTGTTTCAGGGAATCGCCACCACCATCGACTTCGGCCGCACGCTGGCCTTCCATTACCGCTTCGACAAGCTCGGCATGGACCAACAGCTCAAGGAGCTGGAAGACCTTGAAGCCGGCCACGAGCTGCAGGAGCTGGAGATCATCGCGCCCATGCTGCGCAAAATAGCCGGCGATCCCAACCTGATGAACATCAGCCGGCAAAGCGCGCAGCGCCTGCTGCGGACTCTGGATGAGCCGGAAGCTGCGGCGCAGAACCCGGCGCAGCCGTAGGCAATGGGGACGCTGCGGTCGCTCCCGCTTGGGGAAATTTTGACAATTGCGCTGCGCGAGCCGCGGAAACATCCCTCCAGAATGGTGTTTAATAGTAGTAACCAGAGAAGGCCTCGACGAGGCTCCGCCCGTGCCCGCCGGCACCGTCTCCCGGAAGATGAAAGTAAGGGCCAAGGAGTATGCCATGACAAGGCAGATGGTTTCCGCATTGTCAGCAATTGCAGCATTGGTATTGGCGGCAGCCACGGCGGCCGTCGCCGACTCGCACGTCAGGATCGTTCGCCTGAGCCTGGTGGAAGGGCAGGTGCAGATGGAGCGGGTGGCGGGACAGGGACTGGAAAAAGCCATCCTGAATACGCCCGTGTTGGAGGGAACGCGCCTGGTGACCGGCAGCGACGGCCTGGCGGAAGTGGAGTTCGAGAACCAGAGCGCGGTGCGGCTGGCGGAGAATTCAGAGGTCAAATTCTCGCAGCTGCTGATGAACGATGCCGGAACGAAGATCAACCAGATGCGAGTGGTGAAGGGTCTGGTGTATGTCGACACGGCCAGGGGCGACGACATCTATCGCATGAAGGCGGGCAGCAGCAGTCTGCTGATGCATGGCAACAGCCTAGTTCGGCTGAGCGTCACGCCGGAGAAGATGGAAGCGGCGGTGGTGCGGGGAGAAGTGGAGTTGGAGAACCAGCCGCAGGCGGTCAGGATCCGGAAGAACGAGACGCTCACTCTCAGCTTCAACAACAGTTCGCAATACGCCATCACCAAAGGCATTGAGGCCGCGCGCTTCGATAACTGGAACCGCGAGCGCGAAGACTACGAGAGGAGTTACACCGAGAACGTCAACTACAGTGGGCCGAGCCGGGGATTCGGCCTGCAGGACCTCAACTACTACGGCGATTTCTTTTATGCTCCCGGTTACGGCTACGCCTGGCAGCCGTTCGGTTTTGCCGGTTCGATGGCGGCCTGGGACCCGTACAGCAATGGAGCATGGATGCTGTATCCGGGGCTGGGATACATGTGGGCTTCGGCCTATCCGTGGGGATGGCTGCCGTATCACTACGGCTCCTGGGTGTTCATCAACGGCACAGGATGGGCGTGGTTGCCGGGAGGCTATCGGGGTCTCTGGTGGGTGAACAGCTTCCAGCGGGTGCCCAGGATTACCCGGGCACCGGCCGGCTGGTTGGCGGCGACTCCTCCGCTGCTGAGCGGTTCCCGCCGCACCGTGTTGGTGGGCAAAGCCGGCACCGGACCGCTGTCGATACCGGGCGGGAGGATCCCACCCGATTTCGGCAGTTTGGTTGCGGGCCGGGCGATGACATCGTCGACCGGGCTGCACGTGCGGCCATCGGCTGGCCCCAGGCAGAGCGTCTTTGCGCCGCCGCAAGCCGGCGCAGGCACGGCGCGCGCCAACCAGCCGGCGCATGTGTTTGAGCCGCCGATGCGCACAGTTCCCGGGGGCATGCGCGCCGGCGAAGTCCACGGCTGGTCCGGCCCCGTAGGGGGAACAGCTATAGGAGGCACCCACGGCACCGCCCCAGGCAGCTCGGCGGCCCATGGCTCCAGCGGCGGAAGCACCAGCCACAAGTAGAATTTCCGGTAGCTGAAGCGACGGCGGCCTGATGGCCGCCGTCTTTGCTGCGCGAAATCCGCGACGATCATCCATCTGCCTTTGGCGTGGCGCAGGACGCAACCACACCCCTGCTGAAGACGGCCTGTCATCGTGCCGACGCGTGATACCATCGAACTCACCTGGCGCCAAAGGACCGCAGCCCTTGCGAATACTCTTCGTCGGAGACATCTTCGGCCGGCCGGGCCGAACCATCGTGCACGAGCTTTTGCCGGAGCTGCAACAGCAGCACGCGGTGGACCTCACCATCGCCAATGGCGAGAACGCCGCCGGCGGCTTCGGCATCACGCCGCAGATTGCCGAGGAGCTGTTCGAGCTGGGCATCGATGTCATCACCACCGGCAATCACGTCTGGGACAAACGCGAGATCATCGAGTACATGAACTCGGCCAACGGCCACCAGGGCTCGCTGGCGCGGCGGCTGCTGCGGCCGGCGAACTATCCGCGGGGCGCGCCGGGCGTCGGCTGGTACGAGGGACGCACGCGCGGCGGCATACCCTATGCGGTGATCAACCTGCAGGGCCGCGTGTTCATGGTCAGCAATGACGATCCCTTCCGCATGGCCGACGAGCTGCTGAAGCACATCACCGCGAAAGTCATCATCGTGGACATGCATGCGGAGGCCACGTCAGAGAAGCTCTCGCTGGCCTGGTACCTGGAAGGCCGGGTGACGGCGGTGCTGGGGACGCACACGCATGTTCCCACCGCCGACGAGCAGGTGCTGCCGGGCGGCACGGCGGTGCAGACCGATGTCGGCATGACCGGCCCGTACCGCGGGGTGATTGGCGTGCAGAAGGAGATGATCCTGCAGCGTTTTCTGACCAATATGCCGATGCGCTTCGAGCCCGCCACCGAGGACGTTCGCCTTTGCGCCACGCTGATTGGCTGCAACGCTGCAACCGGCCGGGCGATGTCCGTGCAGCGGATTATGCTGCGGCAGAAGTAGCAACCGGCGACGGGTTCGGAATAGATCATGGAGACGGCTGCCTCCGTCCTCATCAGCCCGTGGTAAGAGTCATCCCACCCACAATGCCTGAAGTTTCCGAACGAGCGCCGGCAGGCTATAGAGCGTGTCAATGGTGTAGGTGGCGCGGGCGCGGCAGGGACCGTCATCAGGGCTGCGATAAGCGGACCCGCACAGCCACACCGTCCGAATGCCGAACGCCTCGCCGCCGGCAATGTCGGAATTTAACTGGTTGCCGACAAAGAGCACATCGTCTTGGGTCAGGCCACAACGGGAGAGCGCGTACTGAAAGAATTCTGGCGCCGGCTTGCGAGCACCCGCATCGACCGAAGTGATCACCCAGTGGAACAGGGGACCCAATCCGGCTCGGTCCAGCCAGCCGCGAACGGCCGTCTCCCGAGCTACACGTGCATTCGCCCAGAGAGCCAGCGGCAAGGTCAATTGCGGCAGCACGTCCGCGACACCGGACATCAGGTGAACCGGACGGTCCCCCAGCGGGATGTGCTCGTCCTGGCGCTCATCCATCAGCGTGTGACCCCAATCAAACGCTATGGCCTTCAAAAGCATGCGTGCTGCTATCCTTTCAGCGGTGCATATCGATGGCAAAGCTTCTGGAGTACCACGCAGGGGCAAACGCATCACGAACTCTGCCAGGCTCTGCACACGGGCTGCGTACCGATGTCATGATGCCACTCTCACTCAGAGTCAGGAAATAAGTTCTGCCACGTGCTGGCTGATTCCCGGTACCTGATTGCTCGTAGCTGCTTCTTATGTCTCACTCCGACGAACTCTGGATGGAAGAAGCCCTGCGTGAGGCGCATCGGGCGCTGGCGCTGGGCGAGGTGCCGGTAGGAGCGGTGGTCGTGCGCGAAGGCCGCATCGTGGGCCGGGGATGCAACCGTCCCATCGCCAGCAACGATCCCACGGCGCACGCCGAGATGCTGGCGCTGCGCGAGGCCGGGCAAAACGTCGGCAACTATCGCCTGCTGGACTGCGAGCTGTACGTAACTGTGGAGCCCTGCGCCATGTGCGCCGGGGCGATCACCCTCGCCCGCCTGCGCCGGCTGGTCTATGGCGCCGAAGATGCCAAAGCGGGAGCGGTGCATTCCATGCTGCAGGTGCTGAACCACCCCAAGCTGAATCACCAGGTGGAGGTGACGGCGGGCGTGCTGGCGGCGCGCTGCATGGACCTAATGCAGCGGTTTTTCCGGGAGAAACGGGGCATCGGAACCCAACCGTGAGCAGTTGACGTGCGCGTCCACGGCGGGCGGCGCGCACCTGCTAGAATGATTGTGCTTCCGCTGCGGAGAGGTGCGTGAGCGGTTGAAACGAGCCGCCTCGAAAGCGGCCATACCTTGACGGGTATCGGGGGTTCGAATCCCTCCCTCTCCGCCAGAAATTGATTCTGAATCACGGCTTCCCCTCCGGCTACATCGCCGCGGCTTACTCCGTACGACGCCTCGGGTCAGGCGTAGGTCAGCTGGTTCCCGATGATGTTGCGGAAATCGGACGCACCGGGATAGTCCTCGCCGACGCGAGTTGGCGCCGCAGGGAGTCCCGAGCCCCGTTCTCTGCTACTTCGCAAGCAGTACCTGAGCCTTGACAAAATGTCAGATTAGATATATTCCAAATAGTTCATGGAGCCTGTGGCGATTAAACGCTCCCTGGAGAGCAGCGGGTTGCGCTGTACTGCGCAGCGCTACGCCGTGATGGCATTTTTGATGGAATGCAACCGGCATCCCACTGCCGCGGAAATCTTCGCAGCCGTGAATCGCGTGGATCCGCGTTCTTCCAGGGCCACGACCTATAACAATCTTCGGGACCTGGTGCGGACGGGTTTGGTCCGCGAGGTGGCCGTCGAGGGACGCGCAGCACGATTCGATGCCAGAGGCATGCGGCATCACCACTTTATCTGCGACCGCTGCGGCGATGTGGAGGACATGGAATGGTACGACATACCGCGGCCTGACACGGGCTCGCTCGGTAACCGGATTCTTCGCGAGTGCGAACTCATCTTCCGGGGGCTCTGTACGAAATGCGCCTGGCGGCACGGTTCCCGTAAGCTCGAGCGTGTGGATGGAAGACGAATAGCACCAGGAAAAAAACGCGGCCACAGCAATTATGCGAACCTGAAGACTAGAATCGGTTCGTAGTTCATAACAGTTGTTTTGATTAATTCGAAGGAAGGCAAATATATGGAGAAGACACTCGCCACCGCAGGGGGGGCGGCTGCCCCCCAAACTCAGGAACAGAAAACCTCAACCGAATCCGGGTGCCCGGTAGCGCACCGCGCCCGCAAGATCCAGACAAATGCCGAGTGGTGGCCGAATCAGCTGAACCTTCAGGTCCTCCATAAGCACTCCAGCCTGTCCAATCCCATGGGCGAGGAGTTCAACTATGCCAGGGAATTCAGGAGCCTCGACCTGAATGCCGTGACCAGGGACCTTCATGCCCTGATGACGGACTCGCAGGATTGGTGGCCGGCCGACTTTGGCCACTACGGGCCGCTGTTCATCCGGATGGCATGGCACAGCGCGGGCACGTACCGCATCGGCGACGGTCGGGGCGGCGCCGGCGCCGGCCAACAGCGCTTTGCACCACTTAATAGCTGGCCGGACAACGTGAACCTCGACAAGGCGCGTCGGCTGCTCTGGCCGATCAAGCAGAAATACGGGCGGAAGATCTCCTGGGCCGACCTTATGATTCTCGCAGGTAACGTCGCCCTCGAGTCGATGGGCTTCAGGACCTTCGGTTTTGGCGGCGGCCGCGAGGACACCTGGGAGCCCGAAGAGGACATCTTCTGGGGTCCCGAAGGCAAATGGCTGGCCGACGAGCGCTACTCCGGTGACCGTGATCTTCAGAATCCCCTCGGCGCCGTGCAAATGGGGCTGATTTACGTGAATCCGGAGGGTCCGAACGGCAACCCCGATCCCGTCGCGGCGGCCAGGGATATTCGCGAAACTTTCCGCCGCATGGCAATGAACGACGAGGAAACCGTCGCGCTGATTGCCGGCGGTCACAGTTTTGGCAAAACCCATGGCGCCGGCGCTGCGTCCAATGTCGGCCCTGAGCCGGAAGCCGCTCCTATCGAAGAGCAGGGCCTTGGCTGGAGGAGCAGGTTCGGCACCGGCAAAGGGGATGACGCGATCGGCAGCGGGCTGGAAGTTATCTGGACCACGACGCCGACGAAGTGGAGCAACAACTTCTTCCATAACCTGTTCGAGTACGAATGGGAACTCACCAAGAGCCCAGCCGGTGCGCATCAGTGGAGACCGAAGAATGGCGCAGGCGCCGGGATGATGCCGGATGCGCACGATTCCTCCAGGCATCACCCGCCCTCCATGCTGACCACCGACCTTTCCTTGCGGTTCGATCCTGCTTATGAAAAGATTTCGCGCCGCTTTTACGAGCATCCGGACCAGTTCGCCGACGCGTTTGCCCGGGCGTGGTTCAAGCTGACGCACCGCGACATGGGCCCCATCGTGCGTTATCTCGGCCCGCTGGTTCCGAAGGAACAGCTGCCGTGGCAAGACCCTATTCCGGCCGTGGATCATCCGCTGCTCGGGCAGAAGGACATTGCAGCTCTGAAGGGGAAAATCCTCGCATCCGGCCTGTCGGTTTCGCAACTGGTCTCGACGGCCTGGGCGTCGGCGTCAACGTTCCGCGGCTCTGATAAGCGCGGCGGAGCGAACGGCGCGCGCATTCGCCTTGCGCCGCAAAAGGACTGGGCAGTCAACCAGCCGGCTCAGTTGGCAAAGGTACTACAGAAGCTCGAAGCCATCCAGAAGGAGTTCAACCGCGCGCAGCCGAACGGCAGTAAGCGTAAGAAGGTTTCCCTGGCCGACCTGATCGTTCTCGGCGGCAACGCTGCCATTGAGAAGGCCGCGAAGGCTGCGGGGCACGATGTGAAGGTCCCCTTCACGCCGGGGCGCATGGACGCGTCGCAAGAACATACCGACGTCGACTCCTTCGCACCGCTCGAGCCCGCTGCCGATGGATTCCGCAACTATCTCAACGGTAACCAGCCCCTGGCGGCTGAGGAACTCCTGGTCGATCGGGCACAATTGCTGACACTGACGGCGCCTGAGATGACGGTTCTCATCGGTGGTTTGCGTGTGCTGGGGGCAAATTTCGGGAAGTCGAAACACGGAGTCTTCACCAGGCGGCCGGACACGCTGACCAACGACTTCTTCGTCAACCTGCTCGACATGAGCACCGAATGGCAGCCGTCCGGGAACGGCTCTGGAGAAGTGTACGAGGGACGCGACCGGAAGACGAACCAGGTCAAGTGGACCGGCACCCGTGTCGACCTGATCTTCGGTTCGAACTCACAGCTCCGGGCTCTTGCGGAAGTCTATGCCTGCGCGGAGTCGAACGAGAAGTTTGTGAAAGATTTCGTGGCGGCGTGGACCAGGGTGATGAACCTCGATCGTTTCGATCTGGTTTGAGTTCGGGGAGAAGAGCGCTGCCAGCTCAGGTGCGGGACAAGGCGCAGCCCTTAGGCTGCGCCATTGTCAGCATGGAGTCCTGAAGATCACTGGCTTTCGTCACTGCATTACGGCGCAAGGGCGGATTGCGCAGCCGGTCAGCGGGTCTGCCTGATCGCGACTGCGCTGGCGCGGTGTTGGCCTGATATCGCACTGGGGGAGTAGTATTCTGGCTCTCGGTGATGCGCTGCTCGCAACTGCTGTCACAGTCGCGGTGCGGCACCAGCACAACCCGATGCGTGTTGCCGTAGGGATCGATGGCACTGCCTGAAATTTCTCCGCTGTCGGTGATAAACATCGCCCAGAAGACCGTCAGGTTGCCGGGGTTCTCGATCAACGCGTTCAGGTCCACCATTCTCCGGCCATCCCAAGAAAGCCGTCGTAGACCCGACACGTAAGCGATTGCATCGGGCCCGCCCAAAGTTCCCAGATCGCGCATCGTTCCGTGTTCCCACAAGAATGCGCGCGACTGCGTAGTGCCGGGCCACTGGCTGCCGGGCGAATAGGGGTCGCTCCTTGCGAACCTGCTGTGAGCGATGCCGGGTGCGCGGGGGCCGGCATCGCACGTACTCAGGAAGCGACCCACCATTGCACGACCTGGCCAGGCGACCTGCGACAGCTGAGACAGGTAAATTGCCTGGTTCGCTGATAACAATTCTGCAATAACGATTGACGGCCATCAACAGGGAACCTATTATCAAAAGTCTTCGGGCGGCTCCGTCATGATCGACTCCGCGATCTCGCACTATCGCATCCTCGCGAAAGTGGGTGGGGGCGGAATGGGTGTGGTTTACAAGGCCGAGGATACCGATCTTCATCGCTTTGTCGCCCTGAAATTTCTGCCAGACGATCTGGCGCTGGATCCCGTGGCACTCGAGCGCTTCCGATGGGAGGCTCGCGCGGCTTCTGCACTGAATCATCCCAACATCTGTACGATTCACGAAATCGGAAGCTACGAGGGACGCCCGTTCATTGTCATGGAGTTCCTTGACGGCACGACTCTGAAGGACCGCATAGCCGGACGGCCGCTCGATATCGAATTAATTCTGGACCTTGGAACCGAAATCGCCGACGCCCTTGATGCGGCGCATGGCCAGGGCATCATCCATCGCGACATCAAACCCGCCAACATCTTCTGCACTCAGCGCGGCCACGCCAAGATTCTCGACTTCGGACTGGCCAAGGTGACCCTTGAAGTCGCTGCAGGCGCCGCGACGGCAGCAGGATCGGTGGCTTTTGACCGGCGGGGCCTGACAACTCCGGGCACCGTTCCCGGTACGCTGGCGTACATGTCCCCGGAGCAATTGAGCTGCAAGGAACTGGACGAACGTACCGACCTCTTTTCCTTCGGGGCAGTGCTGTACGAAATGGCGACAGGCAGAATGCCTTTTTCCGGCGCCAGTTTCGCCGAGATCTGCACTTCTATTTTGCGTGATGAACCGCAGCCCGTGTCGCAGTT
>DATJAI010000081.1:0-28526 GCA_035516415.1 Binatia bacterium
CTGGCCAAGAACAGCAGCAGGGTAAGACGACGACGTGGTCGCATTGCGACTCCCTGAGGGTCTGCGCCCATTGTGGAACGACAGCGGCACCATGGTGTAGTGATTTCGCCAGGAAACTCCCCTGCATTTCCCGAAATGAAAAACCGAAGCACTCGCGAATGCCAAGAGAAGAGCGGGAGCGGGAGCCGATGCCCCGTTGCGGACGGGGTATTGGTGACTTCGCCATCCATTGAGCCGGAACATTATCTGGTCGTGCCGCTGTCGGCCCGCTGCCAAACATCCGCCCAGCGGCCGCCCTGGCGAACCTGGTTTTCTCGCACATATTTTTCGTCGGAATTCGGTGGCGCTGGTGACAAGGCGAAGGACGAAAACAGAAGAGTCAGCGTGAGGAGTTGGGAACGACGAACGCGATGCCGCGATCCTCGTTGTCCCGCCGCGTGGCCGGCAGGTCAAGATCGGAGAGGGAGATTTTTCTGGCGCGGTTTTCGTTGAAGATCCACAGCGTTCTGCCCACAATCGCGTAGTTCTGGATCTCCTCGGTATGACCGTCGCGAAAAACGAGGACGGTCTGGGCGTGAATCTCGGGTTTGGACGAAGCGCCGGAGCCTTGTGACTGCTGCTGCGAGCGCAGTTGATCGATTTCGCTGTTCAGGCGGTCAATCTCTTCCTGCGTGCGATTGTCCGGCGAGTAGTTATCGGAACCACTGGGAGTAGCGTAAACGTACGAGGGATAGGTCTGAGCAGCATAGTTTGAAGCTGCGTAGGTGTCGGGGACATACGAATCGTAAGAATCGTACCAGCCAGGGCTGCCGTACCATCCCCACCACGGATACCAATTCCAACCCCAGCCGCCCCAGCCCCACCAGGGATAGCCCCATCCCCAGCCACGTCCATAACCCCAGCCTCGGCGACCATGCCAGCCCCAGCCATTACCGTGCCAGCCGTTACCGTTGCCGTGCCAGCCGTTGCCATTCCAGCCGTGCGAAGGGCCGCCCAAGGGAGCGCCTCCGTGGAAAGCGCCGCTATACACCGGGGCGCGGGCGTATCCGCCGCCTCCGTGATACGCGTAGCCGGTGCCACCACGAGATGCCATGCCGCCGGAGAAACCGCGGGCGCCGCCGCTGGACATGCCACCATGAAAGCCGCCGCCCATACCGCCGTGGCCGCCTCCACCTCGCTGTCCCCAGGACGGGACCGTGAGCAGAGCGCATAACATCGCACTCAGAACCCACCGCCGCATATCACTATTATCGCGCCAATCGACAAGCGCGGAGAAATATATTGGGACGAATGGCGTGTGCGGCCGAAACGGGAAGACACATTGTTTCAGAGCTACGGACCAGCCTGGATGATGGCCGATGGTCGCGCTGTCCGGAGCAAACCAGGAACCGGGGGCCACGTGCGAACATCCAAACTCCGGAGTATCTACTCGCTTGAGGACTGCTGATGAAAGTCGCATTTATCGGTCTGGGAAATATGGGAACCCCGATGGCGCGGCATCTGATTCGCGCCGGGCATGAGCTCACGGTGTGGAACCGCACATTGTCGAAGGCCGAGCCGCTCAAGCCGGAGGGGGCGAAAATCGCCGGGTCTGCTGCGGAAGCCGCGAGAGACGCGGAGGTGCTCATCACCATGTTGGCCGACGATGCTGCGGTGGAGTCTGTGGCGCTCGATCCGGGTGGAGTAATCGACAGCTTGCCGGAAGGCGCCGTTCACATCTCGATGAGCACCGTCAGCGTGGCGCTGTCGCGAACTCTGGCGCAGAAACATGGGCAACATGGGCAGAAGTATCTCGCCGCGCCGGTATTCGGGCGCCCCGAAGCGGCTGAGGCGGGCAAGCTGTTTGTGGCGGCGGCCGGCGAGAAAGCCGCGATCGAACGGTGCAGGCCGCTGCTGGAGGCGCTCAGCCAGGGGATCTTCGTGATTGGGGAGAAACCCGAAATGGCCAACGTGGTCAAGCTGAGCGGGAATTTCCTGATCGCATCGGTGATCGAGTCGCTGGCCGAGGCCATCGCGCTGGCGCGCAGCTACGGCATCGGGCCGCAGGAATATGTCGACTTCCTGACCAGCACGCTGTTCGCGGCGCCGGTCTACAAGACCTACGGCGGCCTGATTGCCGGCCAGAAATATGAGCCCGCAGGCTTTGCCCTGTGTCTCGGACTCAAGGACATCCGGCTGGCGCTCAGCGCGGCCGAGGAGGTAAACGCCGCTCTGCCGGTGGCCAGCCTGGTGCGCGACCACATGCTGGCCGCCATCGGGCGCGGCTTCGCGAAGAGCGACTGGAGCGTGCTGGGCCGCCTGGCGGCGGAAAACGCCGGCCTGTGCTGATTGCGTGTTGTAACACGCTTGCTACTTTTCAGCCTCGCCGGCATCCAATCACCTGGAGCTGGAACCATGATCACCCTCAGGCCATCGGAACATCGCGGTCGTGCCAACCTCGGCTGGCTCGACACCCGCTACAGTTTTTCCTTTGCCGACTACTTCGATCCCCGGCACATGGGCTTTCGCCACCTGCGGGTCATCAACGAAGACCGCATCAACGCCGGGCGCGGCTTCGGCATGCATCCGCACCGCGACATGGAGATCCTCACCTACATCGTCGACGGGGAGCTCAGCCATCGCGACAGCATGGGACGCGGCGCCAGCATCGGCCGCAACGACGTGCAGCGCATGTCTGCCGGAACCGGCGTCATGCATAGCGAAGTCAACCAGTCGGACAAGCCCGTGCATCTGCTGCAGATCTGGATTCTGCCCGAAGCCGAGGGGCTGAAGCCCAGCTACGAAGACCGCACCTTCGCGGCCGACGAGAAGAAGAACCGGCTGCGGCTGATCGCCTCGCGCGACGGTCGCGATGATTCCACCACCATCCACCAGGACGCGAGCGTCTATGCTTCCCTGCTCGACAGCGGCAAGTCGGTCGAACTTGCGATCAAACCCGGACGCCACGCCTGGCTGCAGTTGGTCAGCGGCCAGATCGCGGTGAACGGTACGACACTGGAGAAGGGCGACGGTGCGGCCATCAGCGGCGAAACCACGCTGCGCATCGCCAGCACCAGCAGTGGCAACGGTCCGGCCGAATTTCTGGCGTTCGATCTCGCCTGATTTCCCGCTGCGGCGCACCCCGAAGAACCTGTCGGGCTGCCTCGCCCTGCGGGATGTCTGCCGGGCGTCGGGAAAATTTATTGCGTACCTCCTGCGCTCCGGCTACATCCAATGGCTTCAGGAGCATAACGATGAAGGTGCGCTTGCTGTCGTCGCTGTTGCTGGCCTGCTTTGCCATCCCGGTTTCCACTGCCGGGACAACGCCGCAGGAGAAGCAGAAGTTCAGTCCGCCCTCGCGCCGGTTCCGCTTCAGCTATTCCTTCACCGTCAAGGACATTCCCAGCGGGACAAAGCTGGTGCGGGTGTGGGTGCCGGTCGCGCACAGCGACGAGCATCAGACCGTGCGCCTGGTCAACGTGAAGGCTCCGGTGCCGACGCGCATGACCGAGGAGACGGAATACGGCAATCAGATGCTTTACGCGGAAATCCACAACCCGGTGCAGCCGGCCGCCGACTTTTCGCTGGAGTATGAGGTCACGCGCCGTGAGTTCTCGCGCGGTGACTTCGGGCAGCTCGAACGGCACGACACCAAGCCGGGCATCGTGCCGGCATCGATGCAGCGGTATGTCAGCCCCGACCGTCTGATTCCCACCGACGGCAGGATCAGGCAGCTGGCGCAACAGGTGACTGCCAACCAGGAGGGCACCGTCGCGAAAGCCAAAGCTGCCTATGACTACCTGTTCAGCACCATGCGTTACGACAAGACGGGCACCGGCTGGGGACGCGGCGACGCAATCTGGGCCTGCGACTCGAAGCATGGCAATTGCACCGATTTCCACTCCCCGTTTATCGGCATGATGCGCGCCGACGACGTTCCCGCCCGCTTCGACATTGGCTTCCCGCTGCCGGAGAACAAAGACCGCGGCGAAATCGCCGGCTATCACTGCTGGGCAGAATTCTTTGCCCGCAACATCGGATGGGTTCCGCTGGACATCTCCGAGGCCTGGAAAGCCAAGGAGAAAGCGGACTACTTCTTCGGGAGCATTGATGCCAATCGCGTCCAGTTCTCCACCGGCCGCGATATTACCCTGTCGCCGAAGCAGGACGGCCCACCGCTGAATTACTTCGTATATCCCTACGTTGAGGTGGACGGCAGGAGCTACGAAGCCGTCAGCCGGCAATTCAGCTTTGCCGAGATGACCAGCGGGCAGAACACCGCCGATTCCCGTCCGCCTTCACCGGCGATGTAGGCAGCGGGACCCATAAGCTTTGACTTTGCGCTTATTGGGGTCGAGGTGGGGTACCCCCTCCCCTTTTTCGCCCCTAAGTTATTGATTCCACAGGAAAGCGTCCGCAAAATCTTGAGCCCAGAGGCTTACACGTAAGATCTTGAGCCCCAGAGACTTACGGCTGCGGCCGCAGCGTTTGCGTCAAGCCCACGAGTGCCAAACTCACGACGTTTTTTTCAAAGATCTTTGGCTGACGCGTTGAAGACACGTCAGCCCCGTCGGGACTCAGCCCAACCAGTCAGAATCAGGCCGGAGGCCGAATCCGTCAAGATTACGAAAGGGCATGTACGTCGCCTCGGCGCCAGCAGTTCCGGGCGGCTCTCTCCAGCTTTGTCACAGAACGGCCTCACCCGCTACGATAAAGGTGGTGGAAGTAGCGGCGGGCAGTGACAGCCCGCTGCCGCTCCAGGATTACGGAACTTTACCTTTCTGCCGCCGGAATACTGGCGGAAGGGGATCAGGTCCACTACCGAGGCGACGTTTGCTGAACGATTTAACCGACGAGCAACTGCTGGCGCAGGCTCTGGCGGGAAACGAAGAGGCGTTCACCGTCCTCTATCGCCGGCGGCAGGGACCGATCTTCCGCTTCGCCTTGCATATGAGCGGCTCCCTCCAGACGGCCGAAGAAGTTACCCAGGAGGTCTTCCTCTTCCTGCTGCAACGCGGCCGGGACTTCGATCCCGCGCGCGGAGCGCTGGGCGCGTACCTGTTCGGCGTCGCGCGAAACTATGTTCGGCGCGCCCTGGAGCGCAATTATCCCGAAAGCGTCCTGGGCGTTCCGGTGGAAGACGCAGCCGCGTCGCTGGTGTTCGAGAGCGACCCCGGCGAAGGCATCGCGAGGCGTCAGATCTCGAGGGCGCTGTGGAAGGCGGTGTTGTCGCTACCAGAGCACTATCGCGAGATGGTGGTGTTGTGCGATCTGCAGGAACTGAGCTATGCGGATGCGGCCAGGGCTGTCGGCTGTGCCATCGGCACCGTACGCTCACGCCTGCATCGGGCGCACGACATGCTCGGCCGCAAGCTCCAGCACTCGCCGGCCGTGGCCCCGGAGATCCCCGGCATTGCCGCGAGGTGTCCGTCATGAAGTGCCGTGAATTCAGACAGGATGCGGGTTCCCTGACGTTGGTCGAATTGTCGCGCACGGGGGATGCGCAACTCCTCGCGCATGCCACCGGCTGCGAATCCTGCGGCGCGTGGCTGCGCAAACAGCGCGCCTTGGCTGCCTCCATGCAGGCGCTCCAGGCGCAAACCGCCAGCCTCCAGGCTGGCCCAGATGTGGAACGGGCGCTGCTTCGGGCGTTCCGGCAGGCCATTCCGGCGATCCCCGCTGCTTCGCCCTCAAGCCCGCAAGTTGCGATCAGCGGGATGCGCCAGGCGCACGCTGGAATGACGGAGCGCAGTAATCTCACTGTGGCAGTGCCCGTTTCCACTCCCTTCGCCCTGCGCCTCAGCCGGTGGTTCGAAATCGGCGCCTATGTGGCTTCGGCGGCCGCGGTCGTGGTGCTGATGTTCCTCGGTCTGCGGCTTCTGCAACAGCGTGGAGCGGCTGCTCCCCTCGCGAGTCAATCGTCGCCTGCAACGGTGGCGGCGCCGGTGCAGCAGCCGATGTCGGCCAATACTGCCGCCACCGGCGAGCACGGGCGCAGAACGGCTGGGCAGCAGCGGCTCCATCCCGCGGGCTCCGCCGGGGAAATTGCGGCGCAGGAGTCGCAGGCGGATGCCGATGACGGTTACGTTGCCCTGATGTTGTGCGATCCGCTCAGCTGCTCCAGCGAAACCCAGGTCGTTCGCATGGAACTGCCGGCCCCCCAGGGCGGCCAGCCGCAGATTGCGGATGTGGTGGTTGGCTATGACGGATTGGTGCGGGCGGTCCGCATCGTTCAGTGAGAAGCACGGGAATTGAAATCCGGGAATGAGGACGAATCCATGAGTGTCAGCAGAGCCTTTGCAGTTTGTGCCATCCGGCCGTGGCTGTTGCCGGGATTGTTGATGTGTGCTTTTTCCTCGCTGGTGCTGGCGCAGGACCAGTCTGCCCCGCCGCCTCCTCCCGGCGGCCCGGGAACGATGGTCTTTCAGGGACCGGGCGTGGGCGGAGGGTTCTTCCTCCATGAAGAAATTGGGGAAGGCCGCAAGGTTGTCACCGGCGCCCCCATGACTGCGGTGCTTACCACCACCCGCGACACCGCGCTCGCGGACGGCAATACTATCCATACCGAAGGCCAGACCACCGTCTACCGCGACTCCGAGGGCCGCGTTCGCCGTGAAGTTCAGTTCGAATTGGCGACCCCGGCCACGGGAGCCACGAAGCGGACCATGGTCGTCATCACCGATCCGGTCTCCGGCTACCGCTACATGCTCAATGCGCAGAACAAGGTCGCGCATCAGATGCCGCTGCGTCCGCCAAAACCCGCGGGCAGCGCAGGACGCATGCATGAACCCGAGTGGAAATCCGGAGGCAGCAACGTAACCACCGAGCAGCTCGGCGCGAAGACCATCCTCGGCCTGCAGGCACAGGGCACGCGAGTGACGCGTACCATCCCCGCCGGCCAGATCGGCAATGCCAAACCCATACTGGTAGTCACCGAGCGCTGGGAGTCGACCGATCTGCAGATCCCACTCTCCATGACTCACACGGATCCGATGATGGGAACGGTTACCGCCAAAGTCACCAGCGTCAATCGCGCCGAGCCGGATCCGTCACTATTCCAGGTGCCCGCCGATTACAAGGTCAAAGCCGGCAAGCCTGGCGACATGCTCTACATGCCCGCGAAACCGTGAGGCGGCAGGGTAGAGCAGGCCTTCAGGCCTGCGTCCAGCAGTAGGAAAAGAAACAGTTCAGGCGCTGAGGTCGCAGACCTCAGCGCCTGAACTGCTTAAGTATGGACGCGTGGGACGCGGGCCGGAAGGCCCGCTCTACCCCGATGCACAGCAGAACTCAGGCGCGTGGGCCGCCGGCACGAACGCTTCGGCTTTAGCAGCTCTGGTAGGGCGTACACCACTATCGCCGCGTCTGAGCTTCGGCGGTAGCCTCGTGCAGGGCTTCCCTGGACACCTCGCGCACGCGGACCGCGATCTCAAAACGCGGCGTCGTCGGGCCGCGCCCCCAGCGGGTGACCTCCCAGTGCGCGCGCAGGAATTTTGCGTTTGGCTGCGCGGACAAATCCACCAGCAGCGGATACTCGCCGACGTAGAACTTCTGCGGCAGCGAGGCCACGGGCTTCGTCTCCCAGGTTGCGCCATCGGCCGAGGTGAAGACGCTCAGCTCGATCGACTCCTGCTCCACGATGGAGCCGACCGACAGGGTGAGGAGGAAAACGGGGTTGGCAGCTCCGCTGATGTCCAGCGCTTCGCTGTCACCTTTGGCAGTGACGACACTGTTGAAAGGTACAAGAAAGGCATCCAGCATGACCGGATTATTTTACAGAAGCCAGGACGGCGGCAGAGTGATGCCGGTCACAGTTGAACCTTTACGGCCGCGGCAGGCTATCGAAGAACTGCCGCAACAGCCGGCCGAATTCCTCCGGCTGTTCCAGCGCCGCATAGTGTCCCGCGCGCGGAATTACCTCCAGCCGGCCTGCTGGAATCTGCTGCCGCATCAAATGGAACTCCGGCTGCGGCACGCTGTCATGCTCTCCCGCAAGGATGAGCACCGGGACGCCAATCGTCTTCAGCGTCGCCACGGAATCCAGACGCTCGGCCATTCCCTGCTGCACGCCGGCAATATCCTGGGGCGACATCTGCTGCATCAAGCGGCGGGCGGAGTCAACAATGTCGGGGCGATTGCTTTGTGTCACCGGTGACAGCAGCTTCGGCAGCATCTCCTCGATGAAGCCTGCGGTGCCTTCGCGCAGCACCTTGTCGGCGGACGCCAGCCGGTTTGTCCGGCCCTCGGCAGTTTCGGCCGACGCCCGAGTGTTGGCCAGTACCAGCGCGTCGACGTGCTGGCGGTAGCGCCGCCAGAACTCGAACAGAACGTATCCGCCGATGGAGACGCCCACGAAGCAAGCCCGGGCCACGTCCTCCTCGCGGCAGAGCGCTGCAACATCGGCGGCCATTTTCTCCATCGTCGCCGGCCCCTCGCCCGCCTCCGAGTCGCCGTGCGCCCGCAGATCGGGCATGAGCAGGCGATATCGCGTGCCCAGCAATCCTGCCACCGCCGTCCAGAAGCGATGGTTGAGCGGGAACGGATGCAGCAGGACAACGTCAGGACCGTTGCCGGCGACCTGGTAATACAGCTGTGCGTCGGAGCTGCGCAATGTTGGCATGGCTCAGAAAAACAAAAGGGGAGTTCCCTCCCCTAGCAGCGATCTTGAAAGGGCGCGGCTTCAGCCGCGCCGAAACCGTGCCTCTCAACAAGGGGCTTTAGCCCCTGCGGCGTTTACGGGTGCTGATATGGTTGGGGCGTCGTGGCGGGCGGGGCGGCAGGAACGTATTCCGGCTCCTCCGGCATCACGATCCAGGCAATGATGTAGGCCAGGATTCCGCCACCAAACAGCGCCACAATCAGCCACACCACTCGCACCACGGTGACGTCGAGATCGAAGTACTCGGCAAAACCGGCGCATACACCCGCAATCTTGCGGTTTATCCGTGAGCGCATCAGCTTGCGGCGCCCGGCGACAGAGCCGACCCTCTTGCCGCAGTAGGCGCACAGATTGGCGTCGTCCTGAATCACCTTACCGCAGTAGTTGCAGTACATAAACCCTCCACAGACCTATACGAGCAGGATAAGAAAACGTTCCCGCTTATGCAATGCCGGGCGGCAGATGTACGGGCCCGGGTGACAGCGATCGCTGATGGTTGCCGCCGGCGCATGTAGGCTTTAACCGCTCCGAGGTCCGCCCCTATGCGCATGGACAGGGGGCAGTTCCTGCTGGGCGCCTGAAGCAGGGCTTTGTCGCCGCGCCGGTCCTGTCAGGCGCTCTCCAACCCGCCTTCGCGACCGGGAAAACCCCCCTTGACATTCTACCCATAGACGTTCTATAGATAGCAACCATGTCTGAAAAGCCCGAGCTGATGCCTGGCACCCTCGATATGCTGATCCTCAGGACCCTCGCCCGTGCCCCCCTGCATGGCTATGGAATCGCACTGGCCATCCGGCGCCTCTCCGACGATGTGCTGACGGTAGAAGAAGGCTCGCTCTATCCCGCATTGCAACGGCTTCTGCTGCGGGGATGGGTAAAGGCGGAGTGGAAGCTGACGGAGACCAGGCGCCGGGCGCGCTTTTATACCCTGACAACGGCCGGGCGCAGGCAGCTGGGCATCGAGATGTCGGAATTCGAGCGCATGATCGCGGCCATCGGACGCGTGCTGCAGAACGCATAGGAGGCGGCTATGGACGCTCTGCTTCGTCTTCTCAGGAGATTGCGCATCCTGATCCGCCGCCAGCGCTTCAGCAGCGAACTGGAAGAGGAGATGGGTTTCCACCGCGAACAATTGGAAAAGGAATTTCGCGAGGACGGCGTCGACCCGGAGGAAGCGCGCTATGCCGCGCGGCGCAGGTTCGGCAGCGAACTGCAACTGAGAGAACAGAGCCACGATGTCGTCGCCTTCCGGCTGGAAACTGTCCTGCAGGACCTCCGCTATGCTGCCCGGCAACTGCGCAGGAATCCCGGATTCGCCGCCACCGCGGTCCTCATCCTGGCGCTTGGCATCGGCGCCACCACCGCCATCTTCAGCGTCGTCAATCCGATTCTCTTTCAGCCGCTTCCCTACCCACACCCCGGCCGGGTGGCCATGATCTGGGAGACCCACGGCGACGGTGTACCGCTGGCGGTTTCGTTCGGGACTTTCTTCGGGTTGCGCGAGCGCAGTCGCTCGTTCGACGCCATCGCCGTGGAGAAACCCTGGCAGCCCACCATGACCAGCGCGGCGGAGCCGGAACGCTTCAACGGCCAGCGGGTAACTCCCGCCTACTTTCGCGCCCTCGGCATAGTGCCGGTGCTGGGACGCGATTTCCAGCCCTCCGACGATCAGTTCAAGGGTCCCAACGTCGTAATGCTGAGCGACAGATTGTGGCGGCGCCGCTTTGGCTCCGACGCCGCGGTGCTTGGGCGAGGCGTCACCCTCGACGGCAATCTCTACACTGTCATCGGCGTAATGCCGAGGAGCTTTGAGAATGTACTGGATCCCTCAGCAGAGCTGTGGGCGCCCCTGCAATACAACCCGTCACTCCCGCCGGACGGCCGCGAGTGGGGCCACCACCTGCGGATGATCGGGCGGCTGCTGCCAGGCGTGCGCCTCCAGCAGGCGGCAAATGAAGGCGGCGCGATCCTGCACATCTGGGCACAGACGCACGCGGCCGGATACAGGAGCTCCGGCGGGGCGCCCAGCGGCTTGCTGGTGCATTCCCTCCAGGACGACATCACGCGCGACGTCAGACCGGCGCTGCTGGCCATTCTGGGCGCTGTGGCTCTGGTGCTGCTGATTGCCTGCGTCAATGTCACCAGTTTGCTTCTTGCACGTGGCGGGCAGCGGCGCGGGGAGTTCGCCATGCGCGCCGCCCTCGGCGCCTCGCGCAGCCGGCTCGCCCGGCAATGGGTCACGGAGAGTCTGCTGCTTGCCGTGGTTGGTGGTGTGTGCGGCATGGTCGTCGCGGAACTCGGTGTGCGTGCACTGGTGGCACTCAGTCCGCCGGGCCTGCCGCGCCTCGATGCCATCCGTATTGACGGCGCCATCTTCACCTTCGGCATGGCGATGACCACACTCATCGGGCTGGGCTGCGGACTGGTTCCGGCGCTGCACATCTCGCGCGGCAACCTGCACTTGGGAATCGGGCAAAGCTCGCTGAGGACAGTGCGCGGACATCACACCACCCGTCGCACGCTGGTGGTCGCAGAAGTCGCGTTGGCTCTGGTGCTGCTGGTCAGCGCCGGCCTGCTGCTGCGCAGCGTGCAGCGGATCTTCGCAGTCGCTCTCGGATTCGATCCCTCACACCTGCTCACCATGCAGGTGCAGGAGGCCGGCACTCACTTCCAGACGGATGCCGATCGCGAGCGCATCTTCGAACAGGCGCTTGAAGCCGTCAAACACGTCCCGGGAGTTACGTCGGCCGCCTTCACCAGTCAGTTGCCGTTGAGCGGCGATTTCGAAAGCTACGGCATGCAGTTCGAAGCCTGGCCCAACGACCAGTTCGAGCCCGCATTCCGCTATGCGGTCACTCCTGATTACTTCGCCACAATGCGCATTCCCTTGCTTCGCGGCCGCCTGCTGGATGAGCGCGACCGTGCCGGCGCTCCGGTTGTCGTTCTCATCAGCGAATCGCTGGCCCGGCGCAAGTTCCCGGGCAAGGATCCCATCGGGCAGCGGGTGCGCATCGGGCCCGATATTGGCCATGCTGACAGGCCATGGGACGTCATCGTCGGTGTCGTAGGAGATGTTAAGCAGGTATCGCTGGCAGTGACCGAGCCGGATGCGTTTTACACCACCAGCACACAATGGGCCTGGGTCGATAACGTGCAGTCGCTGGTGGTGCGCACGCCAACCGATGCGGCGTCGCTCGCTCCCGCGGTCCGGACGGCAATCTGGTCGGTGGACAAGGACCAGCCGATTGCGCGGGTCGCGACCATGGAGAATCTGATCGCCGCCTCCGAGTCGCAGCGCCACTTTGCCTTGGTGCTGTTCGAGGCGTTCGCGCTTGTGGCATTGCTGCTGGCGGCCACAGGCATTTACGGCGTCCTCTCCGGCAGCGTCACCGAGCGGACACGCGAGATTGGCGTGCGCTCGGCGCTGGGCGCCTCCCGTAACGACATTCTCGCGCTGGTGTTTCGCCAGGGCATGATGCTTGCCGCCCTGGGAGTCGTGCTCGGGCTGCTTGGGGCGTTCGCCGCCAGCCGCGCGCTGATCACGCTGCTGTTCGGCGTCTCGCCGCTCGATCCCCTCACCTACGCCGGGGTCGTTGCCCTGCTGCTGGGCGTGGCCGCATTCGCCTGCCTCAGGCCCGCGCGGCGCGCCGCCAGGATCGATCCCGCCATGACCCTGCGCGCGGAATAAATCTCGCCGCTTGCTGCGACGCTCCGCTCAGGGGCTGGTGTACGCCTGCTTCATATACCGCCTCGCCAGATCGGCGGAAGTGGTCGTCGAGTTTGCACCGATGACCGCCTTGTATTTCTCCACTGCGGTGTCGCGCTTCTTCATCAGGTCGTACATCTGCCCGGCGGCCAGGGTTGCCTTCTGCTTCAGGTCAGCGTCGTTGCCGTTGGCGGCCGCCAGCTCGTAGGCCTCGGCGGCGCCGGCATAGTCGCGCTGCCCGCGCTGCGCCTCACCCAGACCGTAGGCGGGAATCTCGATGCGGCACTGGTTATAGAGGTTACCGCGGCACCCGGCAACCACCTTGCGATAGGCGGCGATGGCCTCCTGCCCATGCCCGGCGGCGTTCAGCAGGTGGGCGTATTCGGCGGCCATAAGGAAATTGCGCGGAAATTCGTTTTGCAGCCCATCCACCACGCGCAGCGCTTCGTCATACTTCTGCTCGCGCCGCAGAAAAAGCGCCAGCACGATCCGGGCGTCGGTCGCCCCTTCCAGGTGGCTGCTGCCCGAAGCCTGCCGCAGATAGTCCAGCCCCTTCTGCTTGCTGCCGCTCAGCCCCGCAATGGAAGCCGCAACCCTCACCGGCCAGCTCAACGAACCCACAATGTACAGATGGGTGCCGACCACCAGTTTGGCATCGACGTAGGCAGGATCGAGTTCCAGCACGCGCTCATGGTCGTGCCGCGCGGCCACCGCGCTGCGCAACGCCGCGAACCACGCCTTGTTGGCGATTCCAATGTAGGTTGCGCGCAGGGCGCGCGCGGAGCCGCGTGCGTACAGCGCATCCACGTCGTTGGGATTCCTGCTGAGCCGCTCCTGCGACAGGGCCAGCGCCTGGTCGGCCAGCTGTTTCACGCGATCACGCACGGCGGGATCGAGCGGTTCGGCGAGCCGCTTGGTCAGGAAGCTGTCAGCGGCGTAGGCCTCCGTATCCAGCGCCCCGATCCGGTACAGCTCCTTGAAGATGACTCCGGCCAGCGTGTGATTGACGGCGAAGGGATCGTCCGGATGCGCCTGCTGTGCGGCCTCAAACTCATGGATGGCCTTGTCGTACTCCAGATTGTAGAAGTGATCGAAGCCCTTCCGGGTATTGGCGTCGTTTTCGACGCGGGTGGGCACCGGCGGCGCCGCCGTCTGGGCCGTCGCATCGCAGGACACAGGTCCGGACAGCAGCCCCCACCCCAGGCACAGGCAAAACAGCAGTCGCTGGTAAGGTTTCATCGCGATTGGAGTATGAGCAGTTTACCCGATATCCGGGCAGCCCCAAAGCAGGTACAAAAGGCTTCAGGAACTCTGGATGCGCCCCCTATGCCTGGACTGAAACGCTCGACCAAGGAACTGTACAACGAAACGGAAGCCGCGGCGGCGCTTGGCATCACCGTGGCCGAGCTCCACCAGGTCCTCGACCAACATATCTTCACCGACGGCAATCCGCGCCCGGCCTCCATTCAGTTCACCTCCAGTGACCTGCTTCTGCTGAGCTGTTGGACCGGTAGCAGCAGGCGTGCGCCTGCCCGCCAGGTCATTCCCATGCCGAAGCGCACCTGAGTCAGAGGAATCGCGTACGGCTTCTTCCTGGTTGCGGACACCTGGACGTAAGGGTCCACGCGGCTGGTTCGGACTGGCGCCAGGTCTTTGGTTTGGAAACTCCAGAGTCCTTCGTGCCTTACGACGGTACTGCGATGGCTTTGCTCCTCGGACACCGGCAGTCTCTTGACTTCGATTTCTTTCCGAACGAGTCCTTTGAGTCTGGGCAGTTGCTCCAGCACCTCGGATCATCGCGAAAGGTACGTATTGATCGGCACGGTGATAACACGCTCTTACTGCTGGTGGACGAAAGATGTCACTCCACTCTGTGATAGGAGTCATTGCGGGTTTCGGCTCTACGAAAAGAAAATTTGACAGGGTTCGGTCCACAGATTTCCAGCGTGCGCGGCGCCCGGGGGGTTCCGATGACATTGCTCGCTTCCCCACCTGAAGTTTCGTTCCGGAATGTTCTTTTTGCCACTGACTTCTCCACTTCTTCGCAATCAGCCTTGCCATATAGTGTGAGCCTGGCGCGCCACTACGACGCCACGCTCTACACCGTGAGTATAGTCCCGGAGGAGATTTGCGACGATCTTCAGCCACCTGATCCCTTCCACTTCTGGCATTCCGCTGAAAAGAAGATGGCAGAGCTTACGACATCGGAGCAGTTACAGGGGATCAAGCACCAGGAACTGGTCAGCGAAGGCGTGGTCGCGGAAGTCCTTTTGCAGCTGATCAGGAAGCTCGACATTGATTTGGTCGTGCTCGGTACCCATGGTCGCGGTGGGATCAAGAAACTCGTCCTGGGCTCAGTGGCGGAAGAAATCGTTAATCGTGCATCGTGCGCTGTGCTCACGATTGGACCTCACTCCTGTCAGAGAGCAGAGCTGGAACTGCATAGAGTTCTGTATGCAACGGACCTGCTTCCGGGCTCAGCAAGGGCTCTCAAGTGTGCACTTTGGTTCGCGGAGCACGGACATGCGCACCTGACTTTGCTGCATGTTCTCAAGATGCCCACGGATGTTCCACTGGAATACCCGGAGAGGGAGCGAGAAATCGCAATGAAGTCGCTGGAACAGCTACTTCCTCCCAAAGCGACCCATTCCGTTGAAACTGACTGTCTCGTGGAGATCGGGGCGCCCGCCGTCCACATCCTGAGGGTGGCTGACGAACAAGGTGCTGACTTAATCGTGATGGGACCACATCACACTTCCCACCCTGAGGTCTCCGCGCATTTGCCGTGGGTTACACTTCACCAGGTACTCTGCCATGCCCGGTGCCCCGTAGTGACGGCTCGGAACTAGGGCCCAAGGACCTTTTCGGGGTTGCCGTTGCAGATGAAATGCATGGAGACGCTTGAGACCAGGAAGCGGACCAAAAACATTTCATGGAGAACTTCGCTCCAGCAGCGTGAAGAGCAGATATTTCTTCTTCTGACGCTGGCGATTGGTGCGCTGACCGGCCTCACGGTCGTGGCTTTCATCCTGCTGACCGAGCGGTTGGGGATGAGACTATATCCCGTTGGCAGCGCCGCGTGGCGACGGGTGCTGATCCCGATCGGGGGCTCGCTGGGAATCGGGTATCTGCTCTTCCGTTATTTTCCGGATGCTCGGGGCAGCGGTGTCCCACAAACCAAAGCTGCGCTATTTGCGCAGACAGGTCCCTGGCGCGGAACACAAAGGGAGGCTACCGAGCTGTAGCCTTCCGAGCCAAATCACTGGATTGTCCGGAAGGCGCTAATCCGAATGAACCCAGCACATCGTTCAAGGTTATGATCCCCTCCAGTTTGTTCATAGCAAGTGTGACGGAGGTACAGAAGAACTTCCCAAGGACCGTTCCGAGGGTAATTACGCGCTGCCCAAAAACTCCGTCGCCGATGCGATCGAGGGCTGCCTCAGCCATTTGCAATACTCGCCGCTCATTGCAATTCGGCTTCGATCATTTTCTTGCATCCGTCTTAAGGGTGGCTCAACCCGATCCAGAATAGCGATATAATGCAACGGCGCGAGAGGTCCGGTTCCTGGAGTCTACCCTCCGACCGGACGTCTTGTCCTCGAAATTTCCCCTTGGCCGTACCAGCGGGTCCTCTGGGAAGGGGTAACCGTATCACGATCCATCGGCGGTATCCGCTTGGGAAGAGCCGGGAAGGAGAAGCAACATGGGCTCCATTGAGAAACCGGAACTAACCATTGCCCCGCAAGTTCTGCCCAAGGTGGCCAATCCTGCGC
This sequence comes from Binatia bacterium, assembly GCA_035516415.1. Taxonomy (GTDB): domain Bacteria; phylum Acidobacteriota; class Terriglobia; order Terriglobales; family Acidobacteriaceae; genus Bog-257. The sequence goes on from DATJAI010000081.1 coordinate 16,115, forward strand.
CGCTGGGGCTGGCGGGATTCGGCCTGACGACGGTAGTTCTCAGTTGCATCAACGCGGGCCTTTTGCCCGCGACAGCGACAACCGCGGTGGTGCCCCTGGCATTCGCCTTCGGCGGCGTGGCCCAGATCATCGCCGGGATCCTGGAATTCGCGAACGGCAACACCTTCGGCACGGTGGCGTTCACCTCGTACGGTTTGTTCTGGTGGTGGTACGCCTTTCTGGTCTGGACGATAGGCGCCGGCTGGATCAAGCCCCCCGCAGCTTCCGGCGTGGCCACTGCGCTGCTAATGTGGGGGATTTTCACCTTCTATATGTGGATCGCGACCTTCCGCTCGAATAAGGGCGTCTGGAGCGTGTTCCTGCTGTTGTGGATCACTTTCATTTTGCTGGCGGCCGGTGATTTCGGGTGGGCCGCGGGCAAGACCATTGGCGGCTGGGTTGGTATTGCGACTGGCGCCGATGCACTGTACGTGTCGTTTGCCGAGGTTACCAATGGCGCCTTTGGCCGCGAGGTGATCCCGCTGGGCAAGCCGATCAGCAGCGCGGCGGCGTAGATGGCGCATCCCAGCAGGGAGTGTGCTCGTGTTGCCGGTATTTTCCGGAACACCTGGATGTGAACCCTATCTACGGTTCAGAAAGCCAGCGTCATCGAGGCAAAGCTCGTTCACCAAACGAATCCAACAGGTCCTTTGTTTTCAACATGCGCCGGCTCTTTCAAGTTCTGATGTGGCACAGTGAGAAAGTCAACGTAATCTCCCAGCTGGCGGGTATGAATCGCGTGTGATACGCACGGACGGCACTCGCGGAAGCAGGCAGCCTTCCGCTGAAGCGGAGTTCCTTTCCCAGACAGAGCAAATTTTTCCCGGCAGGTTCGCCGTCGGGCTGCTCCTGGCACCAGCTTTTGCCCCGGTTTTCTTCTACTTACCCTGCCAGGGGGTTTGGTTGGCCGCTTGCCTATAACTAACTATCCACCAGCAGGAGCAGCAACATGGCCTCAGTTGCAGGCAGTAGCAGCAAGGAGTATTGGCGTCCGGCCAATCCGGACATAGCTCGTCTGCTCACTTCCCCCGAGGGGACATGCTGGCATTGCGGAGTGGATTACGCGCCCGGCGCCAGCTTCTGCCATGTCTGCGGCAGCGAACGGCAGCGATCCGCCACCCACCCAAGGACCCCGGTTCCGAAGCTGCTGGCACGCCTCCTGGGGCTGTCGCTGCCATCCTTAGCCTTCCTGATGATCGGTGTGTCCTGCTTCATCGCTGCCGCGCTGACCGGTCTGGTCTACCGGATCGATACCATGGCCGACTGGCAGGCGGTCCAGCTCTGGCGCATTGAGTGGCTGCTGGCGGCTTCGGCCGCGCTGCTGGCGGGAATCCTGCTGAAAAAAAAGAGCACGTAGCGCGCCGCTTCAAAGGCCGCCTTCGCATTGCTGCGCCCGAGTAAAGCGCGCCTCCAGGCCCCGTCTCAAGCGTCGATCTTTGAGGGATTCCGGCGCCAGGCCTTAAGCTGATCTCATCCCCTGCGCCATGTCGCGAAACTCCTTGTCGCTTACCAGTCCTCGGTTTGCGATGGCTTTCCGTTTGACCGCCTCAAGCAGAGTCGCGCGTTCCGATTCAGCTACCGCGATGCCGAGCTCTTCCGCTTTGAGGCGGATGCTGTCGAGCCCGCTTTTCTTGCCCAGAACGATCCCCCGGCGGGCTCCTACCAGCTCGGCGGCGTAGGGCTCAATGGCCTCCGGCATATGAAACTGGCTGGCTACCGCGCCGCTCTCGCGCAGGAACAGGTTTTCGCCGATTAGCGGCTTCCAGCCTTCCAGCTCGTACTTCCCTGCCCTGCGCACGAAGTCCGAAACCTCGCGCACGCGCTCCAGATTCATCTCCACCGCTACGCCGTACAGGCACCGCAGGGCCAGCGCCACCTCGGCAATATCGGCATTGCCGGCCCGCTCGCCCATTCCGTTGATGGTGCCGTGAATCCAGGTTGCTCCTTCTCGCACGGCGGCGATAGCCACCGCGGTCGCGAGTCCGAAATCGTTGTGGCCGTGCCAATGAATCGGCACATCTTTCCCCAGCCACTCTCGCACCCAGCTCACCAGAAATTCCGCTGCCTCGGGCGTGCAGACGCCCATGGTGTCCACCAGCACGACTTCGCTCGCCCCCGCATTGAGCGCTTCCGAGTAGATGCGGCGCAGGAATTCGAGGTCGGCACGCGTGCCGTCCACCCCGAAGAAGGCCACGCGTATTCCGTTCTGGCTGGCGTGGCGAACGGACGCGGTTACGCGGCCCACCGCCTCGTCCGCTGCGATGCCGTACGCCTTCAGCTTGATCTCGCTGATGGGCGCTTCGATGACCGTGGCCTGCAAACCCAGCCGTACCAGCTCCTCCACGTCGCCGCGGGCGGCGCGCGCGAACCCCCACACTTCGGAGTGCTTCAGTCCGGCGCGCAGGATGAGCGAAATCGCCTCCGCATCTTCCGCCGACACTTTGGGAAAACCGGCTTCGATGCGCCCCACGCCCAGGTCGTCCAGCTTCCTCGCAATCTCCAGCTTCTGCTGGGGACTGAAGACGACGCCCACCGTCTGCTCGCCATCGCGCAGGGTGGTGTCGTAGAAGCGGATCGTCCGCCGGTCGTCGAATACGGGGCGAACATCGGGCCGCGCATTCAGTTCGCTGGTCCAGACCTTCCCGGCAAGCTCGCTCATGGCATGGCTCCTTCCTGCGCCCGCCCGCCGTACGCCTGCTCCCAGGAGATCACCGGGTTGCGCAGCACGCCGATTCCTTCGATTTCGCATTCCATCACATCGCCTGGCTTCAGGAACCACGCTTTAGGATCGGCGCTGAAGGCGGCAACTCCCGAAACCGTACCTGTAGAGAGCACGTCTCCCGCGCTGTAGCCCATGGGCGAATAGTGCGCCAGGATTTCCGGAATCCGCGCCGACATCCTGCTGCTGTGCGAGCGCTGCCGCGCCTCGCCGTTCACGCGCAGCTCCATGGCGAGATTGTGCGGGTCGCGGATCTCGTCGGCGGTGACGATGTGCGGGCCCAGCGGGCAGAAGGTATCGATTCCCTTGCAGAAACTGAAGACCCCGGACTTCATCTCCTTACGCTGGATGTCGCGGGCGGTAATGTCGTTGAAGATGACGTAGCCGCCGACGTACTGCTCCGCCTCTTCGGCGCTGAAATGCTTGCCCGCCTTCTTCAGCACCACTGCGAGCTCCAGTTCGTAGTCCAGCTCCTGCGTAAGATGGGCCGGGTAGATGACAGGTTCGTCAGGGCCGATAATGGCGTCGACGTTCTGGAAGAAGACGATCCACGGCAGCACGGGATGGGAGAAACCGGCCTGCTGCGCCTCGTGGTGGTGCTCGCGAAAGTTGCCCGCGGTGTGAAAGAACTTCTTCGGAATGATGGGCGCCGTGATGCGGATTTCTTCCTTCCGGTAAGAAACCGGTTCGTTGCCGGCGCCGCTTTCCGGCTCCTGCGCCGTGACGTAATCGAGCGCTGCGCGCGCGGCGTCAAGGCTGCGATCGCCCCCTTCGAAGAGCTGGCGCATGTCGGCGGGCACGCGGTGGTCGGCGACGCTGCCGGAATCGGCGTTGTTCTCCCTTTCCCGCAGGTAAAGCCGGTACGCCGAATTCAGATCGGCGATGCGCCCCCCGGGCGCCAGCGCGCCAATGCGCCGACGCCCCGAAGGGTCGATGAAGCTGACAAGTCTCATAGCGGCCGCGCGGTCGAGTTTATTGGGGACGTTGCCGTTTCGCAAACCGCATGCGGCTCAGGGTTCACTGTAGCTGGTTCTGGTCCGGCGGATAGCGGTTGCCCGGCTGCATCGGCTGCTGCGGCTGGTTCGGCTGGGGGGTATTCTGCTGGCCAAAAGGACTCTGCTGCTGGGCGCCCGGCTGCTGGTTCAGCTGACCGGCAGGAGTTCCAATCTGCGCTCCCCCGATCGTGGTGGGCTGGTAGGGGCCGCGCAACAGCACGTTCTGCTGGTCCATCATCGGGTTGTAGATGAATACCCACTCGTTGTATTTCTTCTTCTTGTTGTAAAGGCGGATGGTGGGATCTTTGCTCATGCTGGCAACGCCGACGATGGCGCCCCCGCCGAATGTCTGGTCGCCGCCGGGATTCTGTCCGAAGATACTGCCTGTGCCTCCCGGCTGGCTCGCAGAGCCGCTCTGCGGGCTGTTGCCGAGGCTGAACGGCTGATTGGTACCCGCTGTTGCTTCCGGATTGCTGCCCTGGTCGGAGTTTGCCGGAAATCCCGTGAAGTTGCCGGAGGGCACGCCTTCGGGATTGCTGCCCTGATCGGAATTCACCGGGAACCCCGTGGTCGGACCCGGCCGCTGTTGCTGCTGGATTCCGAAAGGAGAGGACGAAGCTCCGCCGGGAACCACCGCGCCTCCCGGAGTCAGCGTGCCGCCCTGGGTTCCCATAAGGGCGGCCGGGGTGCCGGGCGCGGCCGTATTCAGCATCGTCGCGATATCGGCGTAGTTCAGCAGCTTCCATTTGCCGTCTTTCGTCAGTGGGTCCTTGTAGCGCTTGCGGAGGAAGCGGATCTGGCCCTTGTCCAGGTCATCCAGGCTGGCAGGATAACGGCCGTTCTTTTTGTAGAACTTCTTGATCGCGCGCGCATATTCGGTACCGCGATGGATCAGCTCCTCCTCGCGGTCACGTTTGATCTGCTGCACTACGTAGGGCGCCACAACATAGGTCGCCGTGATGACCAGAAACGCCATCATGAGCATGACGGCAAGCAGCACGTATCCGGCTTCGCGCCAGCCGCGCACCGGGCGGAGCGGATGCCCCGATGGCCGCTTTGGATTGTGGAAACGCTCCATACTGCGAAAAACGTCTATCCCGCGCTCAGCGGAATGGTCTGGGTGTTGTTGGTCAGCACATCCTGCACTTCCACTGAATTCGGCCCGACGTGCAGGATCTTGTAGCGCCGGTCCACAATGTCGCCTTCCTTCGCCAAAAAGATGTCTTCTCCCTTCAGCAGAAAGATGCGCTTGGCGCCGTTCCTCGGGCCGGCAAAGCCGTAGAACTTCAGATCGATGGGCGGAGGCGGCGGCGGCGCCTGTGGCCCCGGCTGTTTGTCGGGCGGCAGCGGCCTGGGAATGTCGGGCGGCGGCGCCTCGGAGCGGAAGATGTTCCGTCCGTTGCCCTTGTAGCTCACGTCTTCCGACGATTTCAGAAGATCGAAGCGGAGCGTCGGGTCAAGCGAGTGCGCCAGCAGCCGAGGCGGCTTGCGTGCCGCCGCTGTGCCGCCGGCTTTCACCGCGGCCGGGGCCGTCGCAACTGGCGGCGAGTCGTTCGCATTCTGTGCGCCGCCGGAAAACGCCCGCACCAGCAGCACCGCCGCCACCACCACCAGCACCGCGGCGATGATCGTCTTCGTCCGGTTTTCCGTGCCCAGCTTCACGATGCGCCGGCCCCCGCCCGCAAATACGTTTCCAGCTTCAGTTGCAGACGCACATTGCCTTGCTGCTCGCCCAGGGCGATTCCATCGATGAGGAAGAACATCCGGTCGCGCTCCAGCGCGTTAATGAACTTTACCTCCTGCAGGTAATCGCCTGCGAGCGTAATCTCGACATTGAGCTTGCGTAGCCCTTCGATAGGCGCATCTTTTTCGTCATACCTGACTCCGCCCAGGCGCACTCCGGTCTGGCCGGCTATCTTGCCCAACTCTTCTGAAACCGACGAATATTCCGCGGGAAAACGGGTGTCATAGAAAACCCCAATGTCCTGCGAGGCCCGCTTCAGCTTCTCGTCCATGCCGCGCGTGGGAAGGACCTCCTGCTGCTTGGCTACCAGCCGGTTACGCAGGGCGCCGTACTCGCGCTGACGCGCCTGGCGTGAGCGCCCCGCCGGCGACAGAAGAAATCCGATGCAGGCCAGGTCGAGCGCCGCCAGCACAATCACCGCCGGCATCAGCTTGTGGCGCGTCTCGCGAATGCTCGCCATCAGTGCCCCCTCACGCGGCCGGCGGGAACCGGACGATTCTGCGCCGCATTGAGGGCGGCCGGAGGATTCGCCGCCGGAGCATTCGGTTTCGCCGCGCCGGCACCCGCTTTCGCAGCGTTGCCCGCGCCAGGGCCCTGCTCCTCCGCGCTGGCCGCCGTCCCGTTGTCGGCCATCTCGCCGCTTTCCGCTCCTCCCGGTACGTAAATGGCGGCAATATCGAACTGGATGTTGCCGCCGCCTGCCGCCTGGTCGCCGCCGCCCGCCAGCACCGTCTCCGCTACCACCTGCGGCTGCCGGAAGTGGCTGGAGGTCTCCATATGCCGCACCAGTTCGACCGCCCGGTCCCGCGAATCGGTGGCCACAATCATGTGCAGCACCAGATCGTTACTCCGGCTGAAATCGGGCTTCATGGAAACCACGTGCAGGTTGGGCGGCATGATCTTCTCCATCTCGGTGAAGATGTGCGTCCACGATAAGGCCTTGCGCGCGAACAGCTCGTTGAGGAACTCCGACTGATCGGCGATGGCGCGGTTGGCCGGCCGGTTCAGGGTCGCGCGGGCCTGCGACTCCTCGCGGTCCAGCTCCTTCATCTGCCGCTGCACGTCGGCCAACTGCCGGTTGACGGTGCGGGAATGCGCCCGCTGGTAAACGATATAGCCGGCCAGCAGCACCGCCAGCACCGCCAGCGCCCCGATGACCAGCGTCATCCGCTGCCGGTAGTCACGTGCGACTTCGTACGGCTGGCTGGCGAGATTAATGTTGAGACGCATCAGGAAACCAGCACCCCCGCTACTCCCGCCAGCGCCGAGCGCGTCGGGCTGTTGACCGCGGCGCCGGCGATGCTGCTGGAAAGCAGCTCCTCTACGCGGATATTGGCCGTGGCGTTCAGCGCCTCCTGCAGCGCCTGGGCCGACTGCACGCCGGTTACAAGCACGCGATTGACCGCCACGCCATAGCGGTCTTCGAAGTACACCAGCGAGGTGTTCACGTCGTCGACCAGCGATTCGCCGCTGACCGCTATCCCGCCGTTGTCCAGAGCGCGATACAGCAGCAGCTGGTCCTGGTCCACGATGGCGAATGTGGTCGTACCGTTCTCCACCTTGATAACCATGGTAGGCCGGGAGCCGTCCACCGCTCCCAGCGCCGCCAGCATCGAAGGCAACACCGTGCCCGGGTTGTAGCCGGCCTCACGCACCAGCGATTCGTATTCCTCGAGAACGCTGCCGGGAGTCACCGCCGCAACCACGCGCACAGGAGTTGCGCTCCCCTGCCGGTCGAACGAGACTGCCGACTGATCGACATCGAAAGGCAGCGACTTCTTCAGGCGGAAGCGGACCACGGCGTCGGCGTCCTGCGCTTTCTCGGGAAGAGTATCGAAGTCCAGCAGCATGACGCGGGTGGTCGCATCGGGAATGACCAGGCAAATGTCGCGCGAGCGTCCCGCCACCGCCTCCAGCGCATCCCGTACCGCTGGCACCACCTTCGCACGGTCTCCGATGTTGGCCTGCTGCAGGCCGGGAGTCAGTACTCCCGGCGCGAGCGTCGCAGCCGTGGCCGCCTCCAGCTTACGGGCACCCTGGGCGGCGCGCGCCGCCACCACGCGCTCGGCGCTGATCTCGCAGGCGACACGGGGGCGGGAAATGTGCGTCTGGTTTGCCATGAGCATCTGGCAGCTGGCGACTAGCTTGAGAAAAGCGGCACAACGGTGCGAAGGCCGCTTTGGCTAATTGCTGGCCGCTGCCTTTTACCTTGTCGTCTCGATAAACGTGACCTTGTTAATCTCTTTCAGCGTGGTCAGACCACGTTTCACTCTATCAAGCGCCGACTCGCGCAGGAAATGCATTCCTTCTTCCTTGGCGCTGCGGCGGATTTCGCTGCTCGGCTTCTTGGCCAGAATCATTTCGCGCACGTTGTCGGTCAGCTCCAGCAGCTCGTGGATGGCGCTGCGCCCGCGGAAGCCGGTGCCCGCGCACTCGATGCATCCTTCCCCTTCATAGAACGGAATGTTCCGCCATTCCTGCGGGTTCAGTCCGCTGGCCTCCAGCTCCTCGTCGGGGTAGTGCACTTCTTTCTTGCAGAATTCGCAGATCAGGCGGATCAGCCGCTGCGCCAGGATGCAGTTCAGCGACGAAACGAAGTTGTAGACTTCCACGCCCATGTTCACGAAGCGGCCGATCACGTCCACCACGTTGTTGGCGTGCACCGTGGTGAACACCAGGTGTCCCGTGAGCGCGGCGTTGATGGCGATCTGCGCCGTCTCGGTGTCGCGGATTTCGCCCACCATGATCTTGTCGGGATCGTGACGCAGGATGGAGCGCAGCCCGCGGGCGAAGGTCAGGCCTTTCTTTTCGTTGACCGGAATCTGGGTAATGCCGCGGATCTGGTATTCCACCGGGTCCTCGATGGTGATGAACTTGTCTTCGTCCGTCTTGACCTCGTTGAGGGCGGCATACAGCGTGGTGGTCTTGCCCGAACCGGTGGGGCCCGTCACCAGCACCATACCGTAGGGCTCCTTGATGTAGCGGCGGAATTTGCGCAGGTCTTCGTCGCTGAAGCCCACCACGTCCAGGGTGAGCTGGTGAAACTTCTCGCTCATCGATTCCTTGTCGAGCACGCGCAGCACGGCGTCTTCGCCGTGAATCGAGGGCATGATGGAGACGCGGAAGTCGATGGAACGCGCGTTGTAGCGCACGCGGAAACGGCCGTCCTGGGGCACCCGGCGCTCGGAGATGTCCAGCTCGCTCATCACCTTGATGCGCGAGATGATGGTGGAGTGGTGTTCCTTGGCGATGGGCTGCATGGCCTGCTGCAGCACCCCGTCGATGCGGTACTTGATCACCACCGAGTCGTCGCGCGTCTCGATGTGAATGTCGCTGGCGCGCCGCTGCAGCGCGGTAAAGATGGTGGTATCGACCAGGCGGATGATGGGGCTCTGGTCGGTTTCGCCGGTCAGCTTCTCGATCGAAATCGTCTCGTCGGAGGTTTCGTCTTCGCTGATTACATCCAGCGCGAAGTTCTCGCCGGCCTCTTCCAGGACGCGCTGCGACTGCTCGCTCTTCTTCAGGACGTCGCTGATCTGCGACAGAGTGGCGACCTTGCTGACGATGCGGCGTCCCAGCAGCAGTCCGATCTCGTCAATCATCATCAGCTGGCTGGGATCGGCCATGGCGATGACCAGCCGCCCGTCGGGCCGCTCCTCCAGCGGCACGAAGTTGTAGCGGAACATCAGGTCCACTTTGATCTTGCGAAACAGTTCGTGCTGGATATGGAAATTCTTCAGGTCGACGAACTCGCAACGATAACGCCGCGCCAGGTCCTTGCCATGTTCGACCTCGTCGGCCGTGGCCGCCCCGCCATTACCGTTGACGAAAATCGGTTTGGGTACTTCTGCCATGTCGTAATGCCTCGAAATTAGCATTCAGCGGTCAGCACTCCGCATTCAGCCCCCGGTGATGCCTTCCTGTCGCAAGCGGCATTGCGCTGGCGAAGGCATCGGTACCCAGGCGCTGAGTGCTGAGTGCTGAGCGCTGGCTGCGCTTCAATGCAGCCCTCCCGCTCCCAGGCTGAAGATGGGCAGATACAGCGAAATCAGTACAAAGGCTACCACCACGCCCATAACGATCAGAATCACCGGTTCGATGAGCGCCATGGCGGTGGTCAGCGCGGTCTGCACATCCTCTTCGTAGAACTCGGCAACGGAATTCAGCATGGCGGGCAACGCCCCCGTCGACTCGCCCACTTCAATCATCTCCACCGACATCTGCGGGAAAACCCTGGTCTCTTCCAGGCTGCGCGCCAGCCCCTGCCCCTCGCGTACCGCGCGGGTGGAGTTGCGGAGACCATGCGCCATCAGCCGGCTCTGCATGGACTCGCCTGCCGTTTCCAGCGAAGGCACCAGCGGCAGGCCGCCTGACAGCAGGGTGGAGAGCATGCGCGAGAATACCGCCACCTGATACTTCAGCCAGATACCGCCCAGCATCGGCACCTTCAGCTTCAAGCGGTCCATCTGGGTCGCGCCGCGGTCGCCTTTCATCCAGCGCCACAGCAGGAATCCGCACACCACCAATACCGCCAGCGCGTAAACAGAATAATGCCGGGCATTGACGCCGATGGCCAGCATCATGGCGGTCATCGGCGGCAGCTCCGCGCCCAAGCTGTGATACAGGTTGGCGAACTGCGGCACGACGAAGGTGATGAGAAAGGTCATCATCACCACCAGCATCACAACCAGCAGCGTCGGGTAAACCAGGGATGCGACCAGCTTCTTGCGAAAAGTCACAGCCAGGCGCTGGAAGGCGATGTAGCGCCCAAGCACCTCCTCCAGGTTGCCGCTCTTCTCGCCTGCCAGCAGGGTGGTGGTGTAAACCTTGGGAAAGACCCTCTGCGCCTCGAAGGCCTCCGACAGCAGTTCGCCCCCACGGACGCGGTCCCGCACGTTCTGCAATACCGCGCGGAAGAACGGATTGCGCTGCCGCCGGATGAGCAGTTCCAGCGACTGGATGATCGGCAATCCGGCATGAATCAGCGTCACAAACTGCTGGTTGAAGATGACGAACTGGTCCTGCTTGACCCTGCGGCGGCGAGGCAGGCCCATGTCGGTCGAAAGCAGTCCCCTGGACTTGATCGAATAGACAAAGTAGCCCTGCTGCGCGAAGCGGTCGCGGATCTCCGCCTCGGAAGCGCCGCTCTCGTTCTGTTCGAGAACGTGCCCCCGCTCGTCGGCCATCTTGATCGTGTATTCGGCCATATGTGAGAGTTACCTTGGGCGAGAGGCGTACATCCAGTTTAGCATTCAGCAGTCGGCACCCGGCTTTCCAATCCTTCTCGCAATGCCGGCTGATCCTTGCCGCGCACGAACCTCGGGCAACTTTGGTTGCAGGCGTCCATCTGGAAGGGCTGATTGCCGACTGCTAGTTGCTGACTGCTACTCCATCATCTCCGCTCCGGCAACGATCTCGACGCCGGGCGGAGGCACAAACCGGAACTGCTGATCTGCTATTTGGACGTTTTCTTCCTGCTGAAGAAAGCGGAATTCGGTCACCGAACCATCGAGTTCCTCGATGACAAGGCGCACGATGAGCCCGTCGGGCGCCACTTCCAGCAGCGTCCGCTCCACCCGGTCGCGCATTCCCCGGGGAACGCCGGTCAGGACGATGTCCCCCGCATTGACCGGCTTCTCGCCGGGCGCCAGCGACAGGCCCTCCAGTTCCTTTTCCAGCTTGGTCTTCCCCAGCAGATAGCGCAGCGGCGAACGCAGGTCGTCAAGCTCCTTCACCGGAGTACGCCGCGCCTGCCGCTCACCGGGAACGTAGAACCAGGCTGTATGGCCGTCGGTGAGGAAAAGCTTGGGCCGCGGCTGCTGGTAGTCCCAGCGCATCAGGCCGGGCTTTTTCAGCAGCAATGTGCCGCTCTCGGTGCGCGACAGGCCCGCGCCCGTGTAGGTCTCGGTGAAGCGGGCTTCAAGCGTATGCAGGTGATCGTACCTCTGATCGATCTTCGCGGCCAGAGCATGGATGTCCTGAGCTGGTGCCGACACGACGCAGCTGTAGATGAGCGTCATCGCCATACAAAGCTGTGCGAAAGGGCACGACTTCAGTCGTGCCGTGAGTATGCGCATAAAACATCCGAGGGCTTCAGGACCCGCTGAAAGGGGCGGGTGCTGAAGCCCTGACCTCATAGTACCCGGTTTCGGCACGGCTGAAGCCGTGCCGTTCCAAAACACCTGACGTCCCGGTCCTACTGAATTACCGGGCTGGTCAAATCGGCCGGGCCCGCGCTGTTGTAGTGGACCTCGCCGGACTCATCGGAAAAGAAGCGGCGCTGGCCGGTACTTCCCACCTGGTCAGGTACAGCCGTGATCGTATAGGAGCGGATGGCTCCGTTCACCTTCTCGCCGGGCGTGTAGGTGAAGGTGTAACCGCTCTTGCGGCCGCTGGCCAGATTGTTGTCGATGGTCTGCTCGCCGCCTCCCTGCGCCGTGCCGCCCAGGGTCGCCAGATCGGCGGTAAAGCCCACGTCGGGATGGCTGCTGGAGTAAATCATCTCCGCCTCGTTGATGGCCTTGATGCTGGCGATCGCCGACGTCTCGTGCGCCGGGATCTGGGCCTTGGTGATCTTCGGGATGGTAAAGGCGGCAATGATCAGAATGATGGTGACGACAATCAGAAGCTCGATTAGCGTGAATCCCCGCTGCCGCTTACGTGTGCGCATACGAAACCTCGTTTTCTCGTTCAGCCCAGGGCTGCAACTCTCCCGCCGCCGCGGGTCCAGATCTTGGCATGAATGCTGAAGGAAAGGCGAAGCCGCGGCTAGCACCGGCTGACAGGCAGAATTATGGTTCACTCGCAAGCTGATGTCAAAGCATTGGACGAAACAGGCGGGAAAAGGTGTCGCCTAGCAGACCAGCGAATCGCGCGTGATCCTCAGCCCCTTGAGATTGCCCAGCACTGTCACCG
>DATJAI010000082.1:0-11139 GCA_035516415.1 Binatia bacterium
CCTCGAGGTTGAGCCCCCGCCGTTCGTTTGCTTCAGGGGCTGAAGCTCGGACTTTTCTCCCTGCTCCTTCGGCACCACTGAAAGTCGTGCCCTGATACGAAGCTAACCAATGGACCTGTCGCAGACGGTTGCAGCCTGGGAAGTTTGTATCCTGGCCACGACCTTCATCGGGTGCGGCCAGAACTTACCAAAGGCCCGCAACCTCCTCCGCCGCTCCGTTCACATTCTTGCAGCCAGCTCACTCTGCCTTGCCGTGTCGCTGGTCCGGTACCACTCAACCGTGCGCCGTAGACCTTCGCTGAAATCTACCAGCGGCTGGTACTTCAATTTCTCCCCAGCCCGTGAAATGTCCGCGAGCGAATGTTTGATGTCTCCCTTGCGCTCAGGCACATACTCGACGTCGCCGGCATAGCCTGTCAGAGACCTCAGTAGGGCGATCGTCTCGTTCAGATTGTAACGGCGCCCGGTTGCGATGTTGAAAGTCTGGCCGGCAACGTCGGCTTCCGGGGCTGCCACGGCCTGCTGGTTGGCTGAGACGGCATTGTCGATGTAGGTGAAATCGCGCGACTGGCTGCCGTCGCCGTAGACGGTCGGCGCTTCGCCGCGCAGCATCCGGGTGATGAATCTGGCCAGCACGGCAGAATAGGGCGAAGCCGGATCCTGGCGCGGGCCAAAAATGTTGAAGTACCGCAGACAGACAGTCGGCAGGCCATATACGCCGCAGAAAACCCTGCTGTACATCTCGCCGGTCAACTTCGAGACCGCATATGGTGAGAGGGGAGCTGGCGTCATGTCCTCGCGCTTGGGCAACGCCGGACTGTCGCCATAAGCGGAAGAGGAGGCGGCATAGACAAAGCGCTTCACCCCGGCGTCCCGCGCGGCGATCAGTACGTTCAGAGTGCCCTCCACATTGACCTGGCTGGTGTGCGCGGGTTCGGCAATGGACTTGGGCACGGAAGGGATGGCGGCCTGATGCAGCACGTAGTCCACCCTGCGGCAGGCGGATTGGAGAGCACCGACGTCCAGAACATCGGCTTCGCGGAAGTCGATTTGCGGAAGAACTCCGTGCAGGTTTTCCCGCCGGCCGGTTTCGAAGTTATCGAAGCCGCGCACCTGCTCGCCGCGCTCGAGAAGCGCGCGAACCAGCGCCGAGCCGATGAATCCCGCCGCGCCGGTAACCAGATAGAGGCCCATCGCTACAGCTTAGCATGCTGCGAGCTGACGGGTTCGCCGCTCCCGGCGCCCAACTCGAAGCGCTGGGCCATCATGGCGACGATCTCCCTGCCGATCTCCAGAGACGCCGTCGCCGCCGGCGAGGGGACGTTGCACACGTGAATCATGCGGCCGCTGTGCATGAAGTAAAAGTCGTCGAGCAGGTTGCCGTTTGCATCGACCGCCTGCGCGCGCACACCGGAGCCGCCCGGCGCCAGATCGGAGTCCTGCAGCTCCGGAACCATGGTCTGTAGCGCCTTCACAAACGCCGACTTCACCCATGAGCGGTACTGCTCCGCCAGGCCCATCCGCCAGTACTTTTTCGCCATCTTCCAGAAGCCGGGAAAGCGCAGCGTCTCCATCGCCTCGGTGAGATCCGGCGCGGCGCCCGTGTAGCCTTCGCGACGAAATGCCAGCAGCGCGTTGGGACCGGCTTCCACACTCCCGTTCACCCGCCGCGTGAAATGCACTCCGAGGAATGGAAAGCGCGGATCGGGGACCGGGTAGATGAGGGCCTTCACCAGAGAGCGGCGCTCCGGCCGAAGCTCGTAGTATTCGCCGCGAAACGGCACAATTTCCAGGTTCGTCTGCACGCCGGCCATGCGCGTGATGGCATCGCTGTAGAGTCCGCCGCAGTTGATGACGTAATCCGCGCGGAACGCTCCCGCATCCGTCTCGACAATGTTGGCGCCGTTGTCCATGCGCAGTCCCATCACCTTCGCATTGAGGACAACTTCGCCACCCGCCCGCCCGACAAGCTCGGCGTATTTTTGCGTGACGGCGGTGTAGTCGACGATGCCGGTCGTCGGTACGTGCAGGGCACGGAGGCCGTCGCAGTGCGGCTCGATTTCACGGAACTCGTCGCGCCCGAGCAGGCGCAGCCCGGGAACTCCATTGGCAAGGCCGCGCTGATGCAGCGCCTCCAGCCGGGGGACCTCCTCGGCGCTGATTGCCACCACCAGCTTGCCGCATTCCTCGAAGAGGATGCCCTGTTCCTGGCAGAAGCGCTTCATCGACGCCGCTCCTGCCACGCAGTTGCGCGCCTTCAGCGAGCCGGTCCGGTAATAGAGGCCGGAGTGGATGACTCCGCTGTTGTGGCCGGTCTGATGAGCGGCGACACGATTTTCCTTGTCGACGACCACAAGTCGCATCTCCGGAAAACGTCGCGTGACCTCCAGACCGGTGGCCAGACCCACAATGCCGGCGCCGATGACGAGCAGATCTGTTTTACGATCAACCATGTTCAGTCCCAGCAGAACGGGCGATTATATATGGTGCCGCAGCCGGCATCGCCATGATGCTCATCACAGCAGTTTGCGCTGCAGTCCACGACACAGTAGTCTAGGTATTCGGGAGAACGATATTGAAGATCCTCATCACGGGAGGAGCGGGATTTATCGGCTCTCATCTCGCCGAACGCCACCTGGCTATGGATGACGAGGTTTACGTCATCGACGACCTTTCTACAGGTTCCATGGCCAATATCCAGCACCTGAAGATCCATCCCCAGTTCACCTACTACATCGACAGTGTGACCAACACGCAGCTCATGGCCGAACTGGTGGACCTTTGCGACATCATCTACCATCTCGCAGCCGCGGTTGGCGTCCGCCTGATTCTGGAGAGCCCCGTGCGCACCCTGGAGACGAACATCCGCTGCACCGAGATCGTGCTCTCCCTGGCCGAAACCAAGCGCAAGCGCGTCCTGATCACCTCCACCTCCGAAGTTTACGGCAAGACCGATCAGGTCCCCTTCCGCGAGGATGACGACCTGGTGCTGGGAGCGACCAGCAAGGCGCGCTGGAGTTATGCCTGCTCCAAGGCAATTGACGAATTTCTGGCCATCGCCTACTGGAAGGAACGCAGGGTCCCGACGGTGATTGCGCGGCTTTTCAATACGGTTGGTCCACGGCAAACGGGCCGTTATGGAATGGTGATCCCCAATCTTGTGACCCAGGCGCTGACCGGCGCCGACATCCGCGTTTTCGGCGATGGTCATCAGAGCCGTTGTTTTACACATGTCAACGATGCCGTCGATGCCCTGGTCAGCATTGCGGCTCATCCCGATGCCGTCGGCGAGGTATACAACGTGGGCAGCAACCACGAGATCACGATACTGGAACTGGCCGCAATGATCCGGGAAATGACGGGTTCCAGCTCGCGGATCGTGCTGGTACCTTATGCCACCGCGTACGAAGAGGGGTTCGAGGACATGGCGCGGCGCGTTCCGGACATCGCCAAGCTCCACCGGCTGACCGGCTATGAGCCAAAAATTTCGCTGGAGGAGTCGCTGCGGAGCATCATCGAGGACCAGCGGCGCCGGTTGGGCGAGCGCCACGTTGATTCTCGCCTCCGATTCACAGCGTGAGCGGGGACTAACCGGCCTGCTGCCGCGCTTCACTGCCGGGAGTCCGCAAGTGAAATTATGAAGGTGCGCGTTCTGGTTACAGGTGGCGCGGGTTTTATCGGTTCGCATCTCTGCGACGCCCTGCTGGCTGCCGGTCATTCGGTCATCTGTGCCGACAATCTTCTTACCGGGCTGGTCGAGAACATCTCCCATTTGCGGCAGGAGCCGCGCTTCGAGTTTCGCGAACAGGATGTATGCCGGCCGTTCGATTTCGGCAAGGTCGATCTCATCTTCCACTTCGCCTCTCCCGCCAGTCCAGTGGATTATCTGGAGCACGGGATCGAGACGCTGCAGGTCGGCTCACTTGGCACCATCCATTGCCTGGAGCTGGCCGGCAAGTATCAGGCGAGATTTATGCTGGCGTCTACCTCCGAGTGCTATGGCGATCCGCTGGAGCACCCGCAGAAAGAAACCTACTGGGGTCACGTGAATCCCATCGGACCGCGCTCGGTATACGACGAATCCAAGCGCTTCGCCGAAGCCGTAACCATGGCCTACCGTCGCTACCGGAAAGTTGATACCCACATCGTGCGCATCTTCAATACCTACGGTCCACGGCTGCAGATCAACGACGGACGGGTGATTTCCAATTTCATGAAGCAGGCGCTGCGGGGCGAGGACCTCACGGTTTACGGAGACGGTTCGCAGACGCGCAGCTTCTGTTACGTCAGCGATGAAGTTGCCGGCATTCTGGCGCTGGCAAGGTCCGAGGAGTATGAGCCGACCAACATCGGAAATCCCGGCGAGTTCACCATCCTGGAGTGCGCCAGAGTTGTGCTCGGGGTTACCGGATCGGCCAGCGGAATCCGCCATGAGCCCCTGCCGCAGGACGATCCCAAACAGCGCTGTCCCGACATCAGCAAGGCGAAGCGACTGCTCGGCTGGGAACCGAAAATCGACCTGCGCACTGGCCTGCGGATGTCGCTGGATTACTTCCGTTCGGCTGTGCAGGCGAGTACCGCCAGCGCCTGAGCGTAGGCTTTTCGTACAATAGAGACGTTCGATGGATGCCCAGGTGGAGTTCGAGTCGCTGCGGCGTGAGACGTCTTCGTGGTGGTACATCTCAAGACGCAAGCTGCTGCGGGATGCGGTGGCGCAGGCGGTGCGCGACAGGCGGGAGGCGCGCGTTCTCGATCTCGGCGGCTGCGCCGAACTGGAGGTTGCGGACTCCCCGCAGATTCGCGCGCTCAACGTGCATGCCTCGCTGCCCCTCCTGGCTTTTCATCAGATCCAGGGCCGTCGCGATCTGGTCTGCACCAGCCTGGAAGAGCTGGGCATCAGCTCGGGTTCTTTCGATGTCATCGTAGCCGGTGATGTGCTGCAGACGGTGCCGGATGATCTTGCCGCACTGCGTGAGCTCCGGCGCGTACTCAGGGATGGGGCGACGCTTTGCCTGACGGTGCCGGCGTATCCCTCGCTTTGGGGCGAGGAGGATGAGGTCCGCGGCCACCGCCGCCGCTACACTGCGACCGGACTGCGGCGCAGACTGAACAACTGCGGCTTTGAGGTGACCCGGGTTTCGTATCTGGTGGCATCGGGATTTATTCCTGCCGTGCTCGAACGAATCGGAAAGAACATTTTCAGCCGCTCCATCCAGCGCTATCGCCGCTCGGTGCGGCACGCCAGGTGGATGGACTCCGTTATGCTCCTGCTGCTGGAATGCGAGCGGTTTATGATCCGTTTCATCAACCTGCCTTTTGGCACGCGCGTGGTGTGCTGGGCGCGCAAGCCCGCGCTCGTTATGGAGCGCGTCACCGTGCCTGCCTGGGAGCGGCAATGGGCGCGCCGGCCGCTGGCCCAGGGCAGCAGCTACTCGCCATTGCCGGGAAGTTAGTACGAAACCTGTTTTCATGCGATGGATCGCCTCGCTATTCGCTGCCGTACTGCTGCTTCTGCCCACATTGGCGACCGCGCGGGGCGTAAAGACACCTCCAGAACCAACTACCATCACCTGCGTTGCGCTGGAAATACATGCCTCCGGCGACCCGAAGGTCGTGGCCGTCGTGTTTCACCAGCGGACGGAATCGCAGCGTTCTGAACTGGCCACGCTGCTGCGAGAACACTCTGGTGAGCTGGTGGAAGTACAGGCCAGCGACGGCGGCTGGCGGCGGGCCACAATGGTGCGGCTGAAGAGCTGCTTCGGCCGCGGGCTGCTGTTGCTGGCTCCTCCGGCGCCCTTCCCGGAGCACACGGAATTCATGCTGCGCCTTCCCGCCGGCTCCAGCGCTCATTGAGTTCAAGTAGCCTGATACACGTTAGAATGACAGCGTGCCTCTGCTTCGCAGCATTGGAACCACGCTTGACATGATCAAGTGGGAGCACTCGGTGCTTACGCTCCCTTTCGGCCTGACCGGCGCGGTGTTGGCCGCGCGCGGTATTCCCAACCTGCATACGTCCGTGTGGATCATCGTGGCGCTGGTGGCCGCGCGTTCGGCGGCGATGGCCTTCAACCGCCTGGCGGACGCACGCATCGATGCCATGAATCCGCGTACCAAAGTCCGGGCGCTACCGGCGGGCAAGCTGAGCAAATCGTTTGTGGCGTCGTTCGTCGTCATCGCTTCCGCCATCCTGGTCCTTGCTGCCTGGGAGCTGAATCCTCTGGCATTCTGCCTTTCGCCGGCGGCCCTCGCCATCGTCTTCGGCTATTCCTTCACCAAGCGTTTCACCCGCTGGGCACACGTAGTTCTGGGTGTGGCGATGGGCATCGCTCCGGCTGCCGCATGGATTGCGGTGCGCGGCTCGCTCGATCCGCGCATCCTGATCCTGACTGCCGCCGTGGTGTTCTGGGGCGCCGGGTTCGACATCCTGTACAGCTGCCAGGACTACGAGCACGACTGTTCGTCCGCCGTCCATTCCGTGCCGAAAGCCTTCGGCATTCGAACCGCGCTCGGCATCGCACGCCTGTTCCACGGGTTCACGATTTTGTTGCTGGGATGGATGGTCGCCGCTTTCGGCCTCGGCAGGATCGCTATTGCGGGCGTGGTCTTCGTAGCTCTGCTCCTGATTTACGAGCACTCGCTGGTGAAGCACGACGATCTGAGCCGGGTGAATGCCGCATTTTTCACCATGAACGGCCTGGTCTCGATGGCGTTCCTGTTCTTTATCGCAGGAGACCTGTTGCTGACGCGGTGAGCGGCGCGGTGCGATATCATTGCAGACAATGTCCGATTCGCCGTCCAACACCGGCAAGCGACATCCCTTCCAGACGGATGACCTTCGCCTGCAGCGTGTTCACGAGAAGGTGATGGCGCAAGAGCGCCTCTCGGCGGAGGATGCCCGGGCGCTGTACCGCTCGGGCGACATTCTGGCCATCGGGTGGCTGGCCAATCACGTTCGCGAGCGCATGCATGGCGATATCGCTTATTTCAACGTCAATCGCCACATCAACTACACAAATGTCTGCGTTGCTGCCTGCCGTCTGTGCGCCTTTGGCCGCAAAAAGGATGTGCCTGGCGCCTATACCATGGCGCTGGAAGAGGTCTGGAACACCGCTGCGTCCGGCTACACGGAAGCCATCACAGAGTTCCACATCGTCGGCGGACTGCATTCCGACCTGCCGTTTCAGTATTACGTGGATCTCATCGCCGGACTGAAGGAGCGCTTTCCGCAGGTACACCTCAAGGCCTTCACCATGGTCGAAATCGCCTTCTTCTCGAAGGTCGGGAAGATGACGCCGCGCGAAGTGCTGGTCAGATTCAAAGAGGCGGGGCTGGACTCCATGCCTGGCGGCGGAGCGGAAATCTTTTCCGATCGCATCCGGCACATCATCTGCGATCACAAGATCGATGGCGATCAGTGGCTGGAGATCGCGCGCACCGCCCACGAAATCGGGCTGAAATCGAATGCCACCATGCTCTATGGCCACGTGGAGAGCGACGAGGATCGGGTTGATCATCTGATGAAGCTGCGCGCGTTGCAGGATGACACGCATGGCTTCCAGGCCTTCATCCCTCTGGCATTTCATCCTGACAACACGCCGCTGCAGCACCTGCCGAAAACCACCGGGATGCTCGACCTGAAGCAGATCGCCGTCTCACGCCTGGTGCTCGACAGTTTCCCGCACATCAAGTCGTACTGGCAGATGGTGACGCCGAAGATGGCGCAAATCACGCTGCGTTTCGGCGCGGACGATATCGACGGCACCGTGGTGGAAGAAAAGATCTATCACGATGCCGGCGCCACAACACCGCAGGGACTGCGCCGCCAGGAACTGATTCGCCTGATCACGGAAGCCGGCCGCGTTCCCTTCGAGCGCGACACCCTGTACCGGTCGGTGACACGGACGGAAACCACGGTTACGGTGGCGGTCTAGACGATTATTTCTTCTGCTCCGGCGCCAGCCGCCGTTGCGGCATGGGCGGCCAGCCGGTCGACTTTCCCTGGAACAGCGCAACAGCGGTTTCGTAGCGTTTCGTGCCATCGTGCACGGCGAAGCGCCGACGATGCTCAGGCGTGCCGCTCCACATGCAGACGCCGGCATAGGCGCCATCCTTGCGCAGGATGTAATAGCTCATGTCCACGTACTGCAGCTTGCGATGGTCGTCGTTGAAGTTGCGGACAATCCGTTTCAGTGCGTCCAGGCCGGCCTCCTGCGGCGACATGCCGCGCCGCATGTTTTCCACGACGGTGTGCGCGCCGCAGATGCGGATGTTCTCTTCCCCATTGCCGGTGGCGCCCGCCGATCCCACGTCCTGGTCGGTGTAGCAGCCGGCGCCGATGATCGGTGAGTCGCCCGCGCGTCCCGCGAGCTTCCAGGCCAGGCCGCTGGTGGTGGTCGCGCCTGACATCTCGCCCTTTTCGTTGATGGCCGAACAGTGAATGGTTCCCGTCGGAGGATGCAGCACCCGCTGCACCGCTGCTGCGCGGAACTCCGGCTCGATGCCAAGCCTGGCGGCGAGTTCCTCGATCTTCCGCCTAGGCTGCTCGTAAAGTTCGGAGTGGCTGGCGCTCTCGTCCGGAAGTTTGTAGTTCGGGCTGTCGAGCCCCGGCCCCCACCAGTCCTGGTTGGACATGGTTTCCTTCCACAGCAGCCAGACCTTGCGCGAACGCTCGGTCAGCAGGTTTTCCCGCGGAAAACCCATTGCGACGGCGAACTTCTGCGCGCCTTCGCCCACCAGCATCACGTGGCCGGTGTGCTCCATTACCGCCTTTGAAAGTAGCGAGACGTTTTTGATCTCGCGCACCCCGGCCACGGAGCCTGCCATGCGGGTCGGCCCGTGCATACAGCAGGCATCCAGCTCGACCACGCCATCTTCATTGGGCAGGCCACCCAGCCCCACGCTGTCGTCGTTGGGATCGTCCTCCGGGCCGGTGATCACCTGCATGATGGCATCCAGCGTGTCGCCGCCGCCAGTCAGCACAGCGTACCCGCGATCGAGATAGTTGTAACCGTTCGCGGCGCAGATAATGACAGGCTTCTTTGGCGGATTCGCCGGGGGCGCGGTTCCGGTATCCGGCCTGTTCTGCCCCTGGAGATCGAGTGCCACGGAAGCGGAACCGATAGCTGTAGCGGCAATAAAATCGCGGCGCGAGATCTTCATGCGAACTCCTCCCCAATGCGATAACGGCCATGCAGCATAGCACGAAGCCTGGTCAAGCGGGATACGAACAGCCAGGACGGCCTCAAAGCCCGCACCACGCGAGGACAGCAATAAACTGGCCTAGATCAGCGACAGTGCATCCACGTCCACCACAATGTTGTTGCGGGGAATCTTCTGGGCGGCGGCATGTTCCAGCATTGCGCGCAGCACGCGGTTCATACGCTCGCGGCTGGCCGATTTCAGCACGAAGTGGTAGCGGTATTCCGTCTTCAACCGCACGATGGCCGCAGCGGCCGGTCCCATGACGCGCACGCCCTCGAGGCGCGTACTCCCGAACCACTTACCCAATATCCCCGACCACGCCAGCGCCTCCTCAAGTTTCTGGCTGCGCACCAGGACATTGCTCAGGGCGCTGAATGGCGGGTAATGCATCCAGCTGCGAAACCGGATCTCCTTCTCGTAGAAGCCGCGATAGCCATGCGCGGCGGCGAACTGAATCGCGTAGTGGTCGGGAAAGAATGTCTGCAGCACGACCTTTCCGGGCGTGTCGCGCCGTCCGGCGCGCCCGGCGACCTGTGTCAGCAGCTGAAAAGTGCGCTCGGCGGCGCGGAAGTCCGGAAAGCTGAGCGCCGCATCCGAGCCGACAACGCCCACCAGCGTCACGCCGGCAATGTCGTGGCCTTTGGCGATCATCTGGGTGCCCACCAGCAGATCCATTTCTCCCGCATGGAAGGCGCCCAGTATGCGCTCGAAATCGTCTCGCCCGCGTACGGTGTCACGGTCCAGCCGCGCGATTCGCGCCGAAGGAAAAAGCCCATGCAGAATGGATTCCAGCTTCTCCGAGCCGGTGCCCAGGTACTGCACATACTCGCTGCCGCATTTCGGACAGGTCCGGGGAGCCGGGCGCGTGCAGCCGCAGTAGTGGCAAACGAGGCGGTGCTCGCGCCGGTGATAGGTCATCGCGATGGCGCAGTTCCTGCACTGCACCGATTCGCCACACTCGCGGCAGAGCACGAAGGCCGAGTAGCCGCGCCGGTTCAGCAGCACCATCACCTGCTCGTGACGGGAGAGCCGCTCGCCGATCTCCTCCACCAGCCTGCGCGACAGCGGCTCATCCTTTTTCGTGCGATGGAACTCCTCGCGCATGTCAACGATCTCCACCTGAGGCAGCGAACGCCTCTCGATGCGTTCGGGCAACTCCAGCAGCCGGTACTTGCCTTCTGCAGCGTTGTGGTAGGTCTCCAGCGATGGCGTCGCCGAGCCCAGCACCACGGCGGCATTACACATCCGGGCACGCATCACGGCCACGTCGCGCGCGTGGTACCGCGGCATCTCCTCCTGCTTGTAGGAATGGTCGTGCTCCTCGTCCACAACAATGAGGGCCAGGTCGGCAACCGGCGCGAAGACGGCGGAACGTGTGCCCACCACAATGTGCGACTCGCCGTTGCGGATGCGTTTCCACTGTTTGGCACGCTCGTCATCACGGAGCGCGGAATGCAGGATCGCCACCTCGTCGCCGAAAATCTGGTGTAGGTCGGCGGCAACAGCGGGCGTAAGCCCGATCTCCGGAACCAGCAGAATCGCCGACCGACCCTTCGCCAGCACCGCCTGCATGGCCGAAAGATAGACCGCGGTCTTACCCGAGCCGGTGACGCCATGCAGCAGCATGGGCAGGAATTTGCGCTCGTCAACGGCGCTGATGATGGCATCGAGCGCGGCCTTCTGTGCCGGCGTGAAGAGAAACTCCAGCTTGCGCGGCTTCATGCCCGACATGTGGAATCCCGCCGGCTCTTCGCGCAATTCGACGATGCCGCGCTTGACCAGGGTCTGCAAAGTCGTGCGCGGGACGGCGAGCGCTCGCAGTGTCTCGACTGAGGCGGTCTCGTCTGGCTGGATGTTGAGGTAGTCGACAATCGTCTGCTGGTTGGCGTTGAGCTTGCCGGCGGCCTCTTTCAGCGTGGCGAGTTGAATCGTGCGGGT
>DATJAI010000083.1:0-63053 GCA_035516415.1 Binatia bacterium
GGTGCGCCCGCGCACGTCGCCGATCACGTGCAGCACCTCGGTGACGTTCATGTCCACACGCCGTTTGTCCACGATGGCCAGCGCCGAATCCATCTTCTTGGCGAAGAAGCGCGCGCGCTCCACGCCGCCGGCGTCGGGCGAAACCACGGTCAGATCGGGAAACTGCTTCTTGCGGAAGTAGTCCACCAGCACCGGCGAGGCGAACAGGTGATCGACCGGGATGTTGAAGAATCCCTGAATCTGCGGTGCATGCAGATCGACGACCAGGGCGCGGTCAGCTCCCGCGGTGGTCAGCAGATCGGCCACCAGCTTCGACGAAATCGGCACCCGCGGCTTGTCCTTGCGGTCCTGCCGGGCGTATCCGAAATACGGAATCACCACCGTGATGCGGCGCGCCGAAGCGCGTTTTAGCGCGTCGATCAGCAGCAGCAACTGCATCAGGTGCACATCCACCGGATCGCACGTGGGCTGCACTACGAAAACGTCGGCACCGCGCACGTTCTCCTCGATCTGCACATACGTCTCGCCGTCGGAGAACTTCGAGATGCACGCCTGTCCAATCGGCAGACCGAGGAAGTCGCAGATGTCCTTGGCCAGCGCATCGTTGGCAGTGCCGGAAAAGATCTTCCACTTGTCATCCTGGCGAGCCCGCACGGGCTTACGCTCGCTCTTCGCGTCGCTACCCGGCTGCGAAGCCCGGGATCCGCCGCCGTCGCCCGGCGCCGTCACCGTAGGAACTACGCTCGTCTTCGTTGCTGCGTCCATTGCCTGATACCCCGCCTCACCTGGTTTGGTTGTACGCCGGGTTCGAATTACAACGTCCGGAGTCCGCTGTTCGCTACTCGCTTTTCGCTATTCGTCAGAACCGACCAGTGGCAACTGATTACTGGCTGACGGTTTTTGGCTGGGCGGCCAGGATTCGAACCTGGACAAAGTGCTCCAAAGGCACTTGACCTACCATTAGTCGACCGCCCAGTGTTGCCTTTGCACATCATCGGAGCTTGTCGCGGTCACCGCCAGTCGCTAATTGCTGGTTGCCGGCTTAAGGCCTTCGCGTACTCTTCTCGCGTAAGGGTCTTTGTCGCTACGGCCGCATATCCCGCGTCGTTCATGCGCCGGGCTGCGGCTTCCGCGGCATGTCCGGAAGCAAACAGCCCATACAGGCTGGAGCCGGAGCCGGACAGGGAGGCATACTGAGCGCCGTCGCGCTGCAAAACCTCTTTTACCTCACGCAACTCGGGATACTCGGGGAAGACGACGCGTTCGAAGTCATTCTCGATCCCGGCTCGGACGAGGTCGAGAAGCGGCGTCTCGGCCCGGTCCCCGCCTCGTGCGGGAACACCGGATGCAGGCCCATCGGCCGCCCCGGCCAAACCGGGACCTCCTGCAGCCTGCGGCAAACTCCTGCTCAGCCATGAACACACACGCCGACTGAACCCAGTTATTGTACCTGCGGCTGAATTCGCGGTCAATTCGCTGTGCCCCGGGCTCAACTGGTCCCAACGCGCGAATGCCTGCGTGGTTGCGACCCCAATCGAGGGGGTGACCACGACGACATGCATGGGCGGCAGGTCAGGCAGGGGATAAACCTCCTCACCGCGTCCGACTCCGAGCACCGTGCCGCCAATCAGAAACAGGGGAAGGTCGCTGCCCACCTCCGCTGCGATGTGCAGCTTCTCCCGCTGGGTGAGCTTGACGCCCAGGGCACGCTCCATCCCAAGCATGGTGGCGACCGCATTGGACGAGGCCGCACCCAGGCCGCCCTGTACTGGCAAGCGCTTGGTGATCTCGATAACGACGGCGCGCGCTATTCCGGCCAGAGCAAGCAGGTGCTGGGCGACTTTGTGGCAGGTATTAGAGCTGTCCAGCGGCACGCGCGCGTCGGTGCAGCGAATTTCGATACCGCAGCCGGTGGTGACCTCCACGCCGACCGTGTCATGCAGCGCCACGGTCTGATAGACGGTGCGCAGCTCATGAAACCCGTCGGCTCGAAGCGGGCCGATCTTCAGCCCGAGATTGATCTTCGCAAACGAGGGGACAGAAATCATAGAGCTGTTGTCGCCGGCCGTTCAGCAGTCGTCAACTGCATATTTCCAGCATAGCTGCGCGGCCGGGCAAGCTGCTACGCTTCACCGTTTTCTTGCCGCCACCACCCGCGGAATACCCTGAAGATCGGGCACGACTCGTACATCCTCCCACATCCCGGGATGCAGCAGATTCAGCACGGCATCGCGCATGGAATAGCCGATCTCGACCGCCAGCCAGCCGCCGGTTCTTAGCGCGCCGTGCGCCTGCTCCACCAGCGGCGCAATTACGTCCAGGCCCCGCTCGCCAGCAAAGACCGCGATCCGCGGTTCAAAGTCGCGCACCGATTTCTGCACCTTGTCGGCTTCGCCGAAGCCGACGTACGGCGGATTGCTGACCACGAAATCGAAATCGTGTACCTCAGCCAGCGTTTCCAGAACGTTGCTTTGCATCACATGCACTCGTGCATCGAGTTGCAGCCGGGCGGCATTGGCGCGCGCGATTTCCAGCGCCTCCGCCGACGCATCGACCGCGTACACCTGCGCATCTTTCAGCTCATTGGCCAGCGCCAGAGCAATACAGCCGGAGCCGGTGCCCACATCCACCAGCTTCGGCCGGGGAATGCCGCGTGCGAGTTCGAGGACGGTTTCCACCAGGTGCTCGGTCTCGGGACGGGGAATCAGCACCGCCGGCGAGACCACGAAGTCGAGACCCCAGAACTCCTGATGTCCGATGATGTACTGCGACGGCATACCCGTGGCGCGCTGCGCGAGCGCTTCGTCGTAACGCGTCTCTTCTTCGGCAGTAAGTTCGCGCTCGGGATGGGCGTAGAGATAGGCGCGATTCACGCCGAGCACAAACATCAGCAGTACCTCGGCGTTCATGCGCGGCGAGCCGACCCCGGCAGCTTCCAGACGATCGACCGCCGACGCGAGCGCTTGCTTCAGCTGCATTGATTGGCCTGGGTAGAGCGGGCCTTCAGGCCAGCGGGCACCGGCCTCATCTTTAGCCGCCTGAGCCGGCAGCAGGTTCCCTGGGCAAAGCCTCCAACCGATGATCAAAGCTGGTTACCGCTTACGCCAGCACCGCCGACTGCTCCTTCAGCTTCTCCGCCTGGAAGTGGGTGACCAGCGCATCGATCATCGGCTGAATGCGCCCGTCCATGAACTCGGGCAACTGATGCATGGTGAGCCCGATGCGGTGATCGGTGACGCGATTCTGCGGGAAGTTGTAGGTGCGGATCTTCTCGCTGCGATCGCCGCTGCCGACCATGGCCTTGCGCTCCTTGGCCAGCGCCTCCGACTGCTTCTGCTGCTCCATCTCGTAGAGCCGGGCGCGCAGCACGCGCATGCCCTTTTCGCGGTTCTTGATCTGCGACTTCTCGTCCTGGCAGCTTACGACGGTGTTAGTCGGCAGGTGCGTGATCCGCACCGCCGAATATGTCGTGTTCACCGATTGGCCGCCCGGCCCGGATGAACAGAAGGTGTCGATGCGAAGGTCCTTGGGCTCGATTTTGATGTCCACATCCTCGGCCTCCGGAAGCACCGCAACGGTGACGGCCGATGTATGCACGCGGCCCTGCGTCTCGGTCTGTGGCACGCGCTGCACGCGATGCACACCGCTTTCGTACTTCAGCCGCGAGTACACGCCCTGACCTTCGATGATAGCGATCACTTCCTTCAGTCCCCCGACGCTCGACTCCGACGTGGAGAGCACCTCCACCTTCCAGCGCTGTGTTTCCGCATAACGGGTGTACATGCGGAAGATTTCTGCGGCGAAAAGCGTGGCTTCGTCGCCTCCCGTGCCGGCACGGATTTCCAGAATGACGTTCTTCTCGTCGTTGGGATCTTTCGGTAATAGCAGGACCTTCAGCTCTGCTTCCACCTGCGCCAAGCGTTCCTGCAGCTTGCCCAGTTCCTCGTTGGCGTAGGCCAGCATCTCGGGATCGGTCTCGTCGCTGGCGAGCGCCCTGCTCTCCTCGATGCCGCGGGTCAGGTGTTTGTACTCGCGGTACTTCTCCACCACGGGCTGCAGTTCGCTGTGCGCCCTGGCGGTCTTCTGATAACGGGTCGAGTCGGAGACGATCTCCGGCGAGGCGAGGGCCCGGTTCAGCTCTTCGTATTTGGATTCGATTTGTTCCAGGCGTTCAAACATGGGTCAGCCTTAATTGTACGTTGTTCTTGCAATGGCTACGGCACCAGAGACCAGAAGGTTGTCATCACGAGCGAGCTCCAGCTCGCGGGGGCTCTGCTTTTTCGCCGCACAGCGATGAATCCCCGGCTTTTCGTATGCCGTCCCTACGGGACTCACGTTCCATAACTACTCCCACCCAGCATTCCGCTTCTCAGTTCGCCCGCGTGCGGCGTGCGAACTGAGGCACGCTCCATGCCGGGCTATCATTCTGCCGTCCCGCTGCGCGGGACTCGATCTCTACCGGGATCACTGACCTTTTTGTCGCGCCGCCAAAAAAGCTTCAATTGCAATCTCGTTCAGCCTTTTCTCCTTTAAGAGAACCATATAGGGTAAGCACCTTCCTGCCCCATCAAGCAGATAGAAACTGGCGGCAGGATTCGCAGCGATCTCGCTGCACTCCGCTGAACAGATCGCAATCCGGTCTTCTCCTCTTAAGATCAGAGTTCCTGCAGCGAGCCGCTCATAATATTCTCTGTGCCTATGGGCCGATGGTCGATGTAAGTATCCGCCCCTAAGAGCGTTCTCTGCGACTCGATCAAGAAGCCGATAATTTGCGCCGTCGTTTGTTACCAGCCCTTCTTCCCTTGTCCAATCCGACTCCAGAAAGACCAGATTAGAAAATTCATCTACATTCTCAAGTTCAACTATCTTCCACATTGTGCTGGCGTCGAACCAGCTCCTCATCTTGCCTTCATGATGCTGCATCTCCGCAATGGGATCGCGCTGCATCGCCGACGGTGTGGCCGTTCGTGTCTTTTGCGCTTCCCTCAGAAGGTACCAAGACGCATACTCCTCTAAGGAGCTGTCTCTCAGAGCTCGCATATATGAATTTGGCAGAGTTTTTTCGCGGCGGTTGCCGCTAGGCAATCACAAGTTCGCCGCCGCGCTGCTTCTCCAGCTCCATGGCTTCGTTCAGGGCGGAGATGGCGGTTTCCACCTGGTCGTCCGATGGCGGCTGCGTGGTGATGCGTTGCAGCCACAGCCCGGGCCTGGTCAGCACGGCGAACAGCGAGGAGCCATGTTTGGCGGCGAAACGGATCAGCTCGTACGACACGGCGGCAATCACCGGCAGCAGCGCGATGCGCGAGGCAAACCGCGCCCAGAATGTCGTCGCCGGAATCAGCATGTAGATGAACATGGCGATCAGCATCACGGTCATCAGAAAGCTGGTGCCGCAGCGCGGATGGAAGGTGGAGTAAGCCTGCGCGTTCTTCACCGTTAGCGGATCGTTGTGCTCGAAAGCAAACACCGTCTTGTGCTCGGCCCCGTGATACTGGTAAACGCGCCGGATGTCGGCCCACAGCGAGATGCCCCAGATGAACAGCAGGAACAGCGCGATGCGGATTACCCCGTCCACCATGTTGAACAGTATCTGATTGCCGAACGCCGGATAGTGGTTCTTCAGCCTGGTGGCCGCCACCAGCGGCACAAACTTGTACATGAAGATGAAAAAGCCGAGCGACAGAACCAGGTTGACGGCAATCATCCAGCCGCTGATCTCGGTCTTCTTCGCCTCTTCCGGCCTTAGTTCGTCGAGCACGACATTGGCCGAGTAGCGCAGCGCGCGAAAACCCAGCGACATTGCCTGTCCCAGCGTCATGAGCCCGCGCACGAACGGCCACGCCATCCACTTGTGTCTGTCGGAGAGCTTTTCCAGCGACTCGGAGTACGTCGCCAGCGAGCCGTTGGGCCGGCGAATGCAGATGCCCCACGCGTGCGGCGAGCGCATCATTACGCCTTCCAGCACGGCCTGGCCACCGACCAGAGTCGTCTCCTCACCGCTCTCCAGCGCGGGCAGAAGTTGGACGGCAGCCAGGAATCGCAAATGGCGAAGCAGGGAACGCATAGAGATTGGATGTCCCTCGAAGGGCTAAGAAGCACCAACGCGCTTACTTCAGGTAACCACGGTGGGAAGGAGATGTCAATCGGGACTGGACCGGATTGCGTTGGAGTCCCCAAAAGATTGAGGAGTCAAGTATATTCTTGCCGAAGATTGCGATAGGTAAACTATCCGAATGATTAGAGATCCATCAAATCGGGTAGCTCGAGTCTCTGGATTTTGCCGCGGTTATTGCCTAACGAGAGAGTAGGGACTGCCCATTGATGCAACTCGTGGCTGAGCTGTGCGAGCGCATCGCCGCGACGACGAAGAAGACCGAGAAGGTCGCCATGGTGGCCGAGTACTTCCGCGCGCGCGAGTTTCCGGACGCGGCGATCTCGGCTATCTTCCTCTCGGGGCGGGCGTTTCCGGCATTCGATGAACGGACGTTGCAGATCGGCGGATCGTCGTTGTGGAAGCTGCTGACGGAGTTGGCCATCCGGGATGCGCGAGAAAAGCAGATCCCTCGCGGACCAAAGTCCGCTCGTGATGACAAGAACAAAATGGGCGTGGCCGGCACGCCTGAAGGCGTGCCCTTTCAAAGCAGTGGCTCGGCGGCGCTCAAAACGACCCTTCCCGAACGAGAAGCCTTCAGGGCACAGGCGGCCCTCACCGCCGCCTATCGCAAACGCGGTGATCTCGGCGCGGCGGCTTACGATGTTCTGCTGGCGAAAGCGCCGACGAAGGCAACCATCACCCTGCAGGAAGTCCGCACCACCTTCGACCAGATCGCCGGGATGCGAACCGCCATGGCCAAAGCTTCCATCCTGCGCTCGCTACTGGAGCGCGGCACGGCGCTGGAAGCCAAGTACATTTTGAAGATCATCACCGGCGAGCTGCGCATTGGCCTGAAGGAAAGCCTGGTTGAGGAAGCAATTGCCCGGGCTTACGGCGAGCCGCTGGCCGCAGTTCAGCGCGCCAACATGCTTTTGGGCGACATTGGCGAGACCCTGCTGCTCGCGGCCGAACACCGGCTGGAACAGGCCCGCATGCGGCTCTTTCATCCCATCGGGTTCATGCTGGCCAGCCCGGCGGCGGATGCCGAAGAGGCATTCCAGTACTTCGAGCATGCGCTGGTGGAGGACAAGTACGACGGCATCCGCGCGCAGGCGCATTGCGGCCCGGGACAGGTGCGGCTGTTCTCGCGCACGCTCGATGAGGTCACGTATTCGTTCCCGGAGCTTGCCGGTCCGCTGGCGGAGTTCGCCGGCGAAGTCATCCTCGATGGCGAGATCGTCGCCTGGCGCAACACTGAGGAGGGCAGCCACGGGGTCCCCGGCGCGCCCGCGGCTGGCGCGATGGGGTGGGGGCACGCCATGCCCTTCGGCGAAATCCAGAAACGGTTGGGCCGCAAGCAGGTGAGCGGGAAACTCATTGCCGAGGTTCCCATCGCCTATGTCGTCTTCGACGTGATGTATGCCGAGGGCGAGCTTACGCTCGACCGCCCGCTCGCGCAGCGCGTGCAGATCCTCGATCGCGTCTTCGCCGGAGCGCAGCGGGTTAGGCCGCGTCCGGTAATGAACGCGCAGGGCAGCCTGATGTTCGAGCCGGAGATCGAGGAAGAAGCCGCGGCCTCGGGATGGGTGCTGCGTGCGCCTGCCATGCGCGCCGACTCGCCAGAGCAGCTCGAGCAGTATTTCCAGCAGGCCATGGCGCGCGGCAATGAGGGCCTGATGATCAAGGACCTCGATTCGCCCTACATGCCCGGTCGCCGCGGCCGCTGGTGGCTGAAGCTGAAGCGCGAGCTGGCCACACTGGACGTGGTGGTCACAGCGGCGGAGTTCGGCCACGGCAAGCGCATCCATGTGCTCAGCGATTACACCTTCGCGGTGCGCAGGGGCGAGGAGCTGGTCAACATCGGCAAGGCGTATTCGGGACCGACCGACAAGGAGATCGCCGGGCTGACCGAGTGGTTTCTGGCGCACACCATCGCCGATCACGGGCAGCTGCGCGAAGTTGACCCGAAGATCGTGCTGGAGGTGGCCTTCAATGCCATCATGCGCTCCGGCCGGCACGACAGCGGGTACGCGCTGCGTTTTCCGCGAATCGTGCGGGTGCGCCAGGACAAGCTGCCGAAAGAAATCGACACGGTGGAAGCGGTGGAAGCGATCTACAAAAGGCAGCACGGCAGATAGGCAAGCATTGTCAGAATCCGAAAAAGGCCGGAAGCGATGTACAGGCGGCAGCATGGACGTCAGGCCGGCCATAAGCGTGAGCCGCTGACGCAAAGAATCCGGTTGGCGAAAGTAACTTTGCGGAAGTGGTGCGACGATCATCCAGGGCGCATCCCCCGGTAGTGGCAGCCGGTACCGCATTCGGCGCCCGGATCCGTCCGGGAATGCGTTATCCTTGAAGCAGGAGTTTCGAATGCTCGACAATCTGTTTCAACCCATGCACCTGCTGGTGATCCTGTTCATTGCCCTGCTGGTGTTCGGCCCAAAGAAGCTGCCCGAACTCGGCAAGGGACTTGGCGAGGGCATCCGCAGTTTCAAAGAGTCCATGAACGGCAAGGAGCAGGCGGCGACTCCCGAGCCAGAGAAGAAGCCGTAGTCCCACACGTGCTGCGCCGCAATGAGTTCCCGGCGACTCGCGACGGTTCACCATGCCCGATATTCTGTTCATCCTCCTGTTGGCCCTGGTGATCTTCGGGCCAAAAAGACTGCCGGAAATCGCGCGGCAACTGGCGAAAATGATGGCGCAGTTCCGCATGATGCGCGATGACTTCCGGCGCCAGGTGGAGGGCGAGCTGCTCAAGATCGAGCTGGAAGAAAAGCAGAAAACGGCAGCGCCGCCTGTACAACCGGAGCCGTCGGCAGGAGGCAAGAGCCTGCCGGAGGGCACTCCATCGTGAAACGCTCCCTGACCGCCGGAAGCGTTGCCGTGAGTCAACCCGATCCTTTCGCACCCGCCACAGCTGAATGTGGATCCGCGTCTGGCCAGTCTTCGCAGCGAGCCGCGGTTTGAGGCTTTGTTGAGGCGAATGGGAGCCGAAGCCGAAATGCGCTATTAAGTCACATATTGCTTGGCAATTTCCCGCCCCGCCACGATAATCAGACGCCTGAAAGGTGAGGAGGCAACATGCTCAAGCGAAGGTGTGGTTTGCTCTTCTGGGTCTGTATCACCGGATTATCGGCTTACAGCGTCGCTCAGGCCGGCGCGCCACAGGCACGCATCCCCATCGAACAGCTCCAGATTTATGTGGATGGTTTCCATAACTACACCGGCGAGGACGCACAGCCGGCGGAGCGCCAGACGCAAATGCGCGTCAGCCACTACTGCCAGGCCCTCCCCAGCGGTGTGATTCAATGCGCCATCTTTGATGGCACCACCAGGAACGCCCATCTCATTGGAGTCGAGCACATCATCAGCGATCAGGCGTACCAGCAACTGCCCGAGAAGGAGAAGGCTTTCTGGCATCCGCACGATGGCGAGGTCGATAGCGGCATGCTGGCGCTGCCGGGCATGGCGCCTGATAAAGCGAATGAACTCAAGCGGATGATCCGCAGCACGCATGGCAAGACGTGGCACGTGTGGGACACGGACAGCGATTCCCTGCCCCTCGGGCAGCCGCGGCTGATGTGGGCCGTTCCGCCCAAGGACATGAATACGGCCACAAAGGCCGCGATTCAAAGGCGCGATCAGGACGCGACGTTTGGGCCGGAATAGTGGAGCCGGCTCGCGGCACAACAGGAATTTACGAGGTGGCGGAAGCTTCTGCTGATACATTGTCACCGTCAACAGGGCGTACCGAGTCTTCCATGTCCCTTTCCGTCGATTGCCGCCCGTGCGGCAAGGTTTACGTGATCAGGTGTTACGGCCGGATCGTCGCCGGCGAAGAAGGCTCTCTTCTGGAAGGGGCCATCGAGCGCGGGCTGATTGAATTTGTCCGTCTCGTGCTGAACGTTGCCGAGGTGACGCGCGTGGACAGCACCGGCATGGGCCTGCTGGTGCGTTTCCTCTCGCACACCAGAAACCGTGGCGGCGACGTGCGCCTGGCCGCTCCCCAGCCGTTCCTGACCACGCTGTTGCAGTTGACCAAACTCGGCAACGTCTTCCGCGTTCACGACTCCGAGGAGGCGGCCATCGTGTCGTTTCTGAAGGACCCGTTGAGCACATCCCCACAGGCCGGAGCCGCCGGGCCACTTGTACTGTTCATCGATGAGTCGCCGGACCTGTGCGCCTTTGTGAGAACACTGCTTCAGGGGCACGGTTACGAAGTGCTATCTACGTGTCGGGTTCGCGACGCCAGAATCCTGCTGACAGCGGCGAAAGTTGACTTCATTGTTCTGGGACCGGACAGCTCCCGGATGCCGCCCGACGGTGTGGCAGCATCCCTGAAGTCGCTGGCCCCGTCCGCGACAACCGTGCTGCTGGAAAGCGGTTTCAAGCTGGGCGATCCGGAGCGGGCGGCGTTTGACCTGCTCCAGCGTATGCAAGCCCGCAGGT
This sequence comes from Binatia bacterium, assembly GCA_035516415.1. Taxonomy (GTDB): domain Bacteria; phylum Acidobacteriota; class Terriglobia; order Terriglobales; family Acidobacteriaceae; genus Bog-257. The sequence continues at coordinate 10,544 of DATJAI010000083.1, forward strand.
GACGGGCAGATGGTCGCTTTTACCGTTTTTTCTGATGCAGTCCCGTTGAAAGGCAACAGTTGTGCGCACAACACTTGCGGTATGCTTCCAAGATCATCCGTGGAGGGAGAAGACGATGATGTCTGCCGCTTTAGCCGCCCTTCTTCTGTCGATGGCACCCATTCTCGCCGCCCAGTCCGGCAAAGAACCTCCATCCTCGACTGTTGCCAATCCCATTGTCACGACGGTGCGTCAGATGGAACAGCGATACTCGAAGAACCTGATCGGTGCGGCCGATGAAATGCCCGCCGACAAGTACAGTTACCGGCCGACGCCGGAGCAGATGACCTTCGCACACCTGATCATGCATATCGCGCAGTCCAACAATGGGCTTTGCGCCGCCATTGCCGGTGAGCAGCCGCGCGCGAAGCTCAGCGAGACGGAGTCCAGGGACATACTGACGCGTGCGCTGAAGGATTCCTTTGACTATTGCGAAAAGGTGCTGGCCAAAGCCAATGACAGCAGCCTGGGGCAGCCTGCGGCCATGTTTGGCGGACGCACGGAAACACGCGGGGCAGCCCTGGTGTACCTAGCGGCCGATTGGGCCGACCATTACAGCGCTGCCGCCATGTATTTGCGGCTCAATAACCTGCTGCCGCCCAGTGCGAAGAAGCGCGAAAAAGAATAGCCGGCGTTATGTCAGTACAGAGCAATAGACGCTGCCGGCCTGGCAAAACCTTTTGTTCAGCCTGGTCAGCACGGATGCGCGGAAAACGATAAAATAGAGTAACTGTTTAACCTTGGGACCAGGTGAGACGGCCGGGTGCGCAGGCCGGCCTGATCAGGTATTGCATGAAGAGATTTTTCCCCGTTGTACTGGCCGTCGTTCTCGGCGCTTCACTTCTCCTGGCCCAGGCCGGGGCCGGCTCCAGCGATTCGGTCGTCGAAGAAATCATTGCCCGCGTGAACAACAGCATTATCACGCGAGCCGATGTGCGCAAGGCGCGCGAGCAGTTGTTCGCCGAGGCACACCAGCAGCCGGACACGGCAACTGCCGAACAGCAGGCCAGAGAGCACGAAAAGGACCTGCTGCGCGATCTGATCGACCAGCAGCTGCTGCTGCAGAAGGCGCAGGACCTGGGCATCACTGCCGATACCGAGCTGGTGAAGAAGCTGGACGAACTGCGGAAACAGATGCATGCCGATTCCATGGAAGACCTGGAGAAGGCGGCCGAGGCGCAGGGAGTCTCGTTCGAGGATTTCAAGCAGAACCTGAAGAACAACATCCTGACCCAGCGGGTGATCGGGCAGGAAGTCGGCGGGCACATCGCTGTCTCCAACCAGGAAATCCAGCAATATTATGATCAGCACAAGAGCCAGATGGAACGCCCGGAACAGGTGCGGTTGAGCGAAATCCTCATCTCCACCCAGACGACCCCGGCGGTAAAAAACGAAAAGGGCGAAACGGCGCTGCCGGACACCCCCGCTCCGGAGGTGGTGGCGCAGGCCCAGGCCAAAGCCCAGCAGGTTTACGAGATGCTGATGAAGGGCGGCAACTTTGAGGATCTGGCCAAGAAGTACTCCAACGGCCCTACCTCCGCCATTGGAGGCGATCTGGAGTACTTCAAGCGCGGCACGCTATCGAAGCAGCTGGAGTCGAAGGTTTTTGAGCTGCAGGCCGGACAATACACCGAGCCCGTCCGCACCAATCAGGGATTTGTGATCCTGAAAGTGACCGAGCACCAGAATGCAGGCGTGCCCCCGCTGAAAGAGGTTGAAAACCAGATCCAGGAACAGGTCTACATGACCAAGATGCAGCCGGCGCTGCGCGATTATCTGACCAAGCTGCGCGAGGAAGCCTACATCGACATCAAGCCCGGATATCTGGACACCGGCGCCAGCCCCAACGAAACCAAGCCCATTTACACCACGTCAGCCAGCCCGAGCGCCCCCGGAAAAGAAAAGAAAAAGAAGAAGCTGGGCCTGTTCTAGCGAGAGGTGAAGCCTCTGGCCGGAGAAGCGGCAGGAGCTACGCCGGGGCTGCCGGTGTCTGCATGAAGTCGAGCGCGCGCGAGATGTAGGCCTTCAGGTCGTGGCGGCGCACCACCGCATCCAGCATTCCGTGGTCCAGCAGAAATTCGGCCCGCTGAAAGCCCTCGGGCAGCTTCTGGCGGATGGTCTGTTCGATCACGCGCGGCCCGGCGAAGCCGATGAGGGCACCCGGCTCGGCGATGTTCAGGTCGCCGAGCATGGCGAAGGAGGCGGTGACACCGCCGGTGGTGGGGTCGGTCATCACCGAGATATAGGGCACGCGGGCATGGTCCATGCGGGCCAGCGCGGCGGAAATCTTCGCCAGTTGCATCAGGCTGATAACCCCTTCCATCATGCGGGCTCCGCCGGAAGCCGAGACGATGATGAGCGGCAGCCTTTCCGCCGTGGCCCTCTCGATGGCGCGGGTAATCATTTCGCCGACCACGGTTCCCATAGAGCCGCCGATAAACGAATACTCCATGGTGCTGACGATGACGGGCTTGCCGTCGAGCTTGCCGCGAGCGTTGATGACGGCGTCGTTGAGGCCCGTCTCCTGCCGCGAGCGCTGAAGCCGCTCGCCGTAAGGCTTGAGATCGGTGAACCTGAGGGGATCGGTGGAGACCAGGTTGCCGTCCTCGCTTTCGTATCGGCCCTCGTCCAGCAACTGCGAGAGGCGGGTGCGCGCGTCGATGCGGAAGTGGCGATCGCACCTGGGACAGACATTGAGATTCTGGTCGAGATCTTTTTTCCAGATGATCTGCCGGCAGTGGTCACACTTCACCCACAGCCCTTCGGTCTTGACCCGCTTTTCGCCCGAGGTGTCCAGCGGAACGGATTCGCGTTTGAACCAGGCCATCGTGACGCTAGCCAGTGTAGCCGACCAGATCGGGAGTTGTCGCGGCGGAGAACGGCGATGGGCAGCTACGGACAGGGTCCGTTCGCTGGTTGTGGTTTCCGTGCAGCTTAAATAATATGGGTGCCCCGCCGTTACGCTGTGCCGGAGAAGACGTCCTATGAAGCCAGCCGTGAAAGCTGTCCGGGTGCCCTCGCCCGATGCCGAAGAGCAGCTTGAAAGTTTCATCGCCAAATTCGAGCCCAAGCACCAGACCCTGATCCGCTCTGTCCGCAAGGCCTTACGCAAGCGTCTGCCGAGCGCCAACGAACTGGTGTACGACAACTACAATTTCTTCGTGATTGGATACTGCGCCAGCGAGCGCCCCTCCGACTGCATCGTCTCGATTGCCGCGGCAGCAAACGGAGTGGGGCTCTCGTTCTATCGCGGCGCGACGCTTCCCGACCCGCATCGCATTCTGCTGGGCTCCGGCAGCCAGAATCGCTTCCTCCGCCTTGAATCGGTCGCAAGCCTGGGCCGTCCCGAAGTTGAAGCCCTGATCTCCGCAGCCATCGCGCAAGGCAAGACGCCCCTGGCCCCCGCAGGAAGAGGGAAGCTCATCATCCGCTCGATTTCCGCCAAACAGCGGCCGCGCCGCAGGCCGGCGTAGGGGCCGTATCCCTCGTTTCTGCAACGTCAATAGCGACCTGGAGTTCCGCACACGCAAGCTTTTTACCCGTTCAGCCGATAGAGGAAGACGGAGGCGTGTCCGGAGTGCATGTTCGCCATCGTGGGAATCCTGGTGGTGCTGGGGGCGGTGATTGGCGGCTTCCTGATGGAGCATGGTCCCATCCGGGTGCTGCTGCAGCCCTCGGAAGCCATCATCATCTGCGGCGCAGCCCTGGGAACGCTGCTGGTGGCCAATCCTCTCCACACCCTGAAGGGAGTGGTGCGTGGCGTGGTGCAGGTGATCAGGGGATCGACATTCACCGGGAGACGGTACCTCGATGCCCTGAAGATGATGTACGAGATGTTCAACAAAATCCGCCGGGAAGGACCGAACTCGGTGGAGAACGACATTGAGGAGCCGGAGAAGAGCAAATTCTTCGCCGCATTCCCCGGGTTTGTCGGGGACCGCGTCGCCCGCGACTTCGTCTGCGACACCATGCGCATGGCGCTGATGGGAGGGGTGGAACCGTTCGACGTCGATCAGATGATCGAGGCCGACATGGATGTCCATGCGCGGCAGAGCGAGCAGTCGGTGACGGCATTGAGCAGCGTCGCCGACTCGCTGCCAGGGCTGGGAATCGTGGCCGCTGTCCTGGGAGTGGTGATGACCATGAGCGCCCTGGGCGGACCTCCGGAAGAGATTGGCAGGAAGGTGGCGGCCGCACTGGTCGGCACCTTTCTCGGCATTCTCATGTGTTATGGCGTGGTGGGACCGATCTCATCCAACCTGGCAAAGCTGGCGCACGAACAGCATGAGTACCTGCACGTGCTTCGGGTCACCATGATTGCCTTCATGAAAGGCATCGCGCCACTGCTGGCTGTGGAGATGGGACGGAGGGCAATCCCCGCGCACCTGCGGCCGAGCTTTGCCGAGTTCGAGAAGCACTGCAAACAGTCCGCCGCCCCAGCGGCCGCCGAGCCCGAGGCCGCGCCGGCGGCGGCAGAAGCCGAGGCTTCACCCGCGGCATCGTAGGAAGAGCCAATGGCCGCAAACGCCCAGCTGATTGTCGTCAGGCGGAAAGACAGTCACACTCGCCACCATGGCGGGGCGTGGAAGGTGGCCTATGCCGACTTCGTCACCGCGATGATGGCACTGTTTATCGTGCTATGGCTGATGAACTGCAGCCACGAGATTCAGCAGGCCGTCAGCGGGTACTTCAAAGATCCGGCAGGCACGGGCAAGCTTACCGGCACCACCACGCCGCCGACGCGCGAGGTCAACAAGGACAACCTGGACCAGGTGAAGACCGACCTGGAGAAGGCGATCCGCCAGATCGCCAATTTCGACAAGCTGAAGAACCATATTGAGCTGACTGTCACCTCCGAGGGACTGCGCATCGAGCTGCTGGAATCGCAGAAGGGAACATTTTTCGACAGCGGGCAGCCTGAGCCGAACGCTAATGGCCGCGAGCTGCTGATCACGATTGCCGAGGAAGTGGGAAAGGTCCCGAACAAGGTGCTGATCGAAGGTCACACCGACTCGCAGCCCTTCGCCGGCGGCAACAACTACTCGAATTGGGAGCTGTCGGCGGACCGGGCGAACGCCAGCCGGCGGCTGATGCAGTTGCACGGCCTGCGCGCCAATCAGGTGGCGCAGGTACGCGGCTTCGCCGACCAGCAGCCGCGCAACGCCAAAGATCCCGCCGACCCCTCCAACCGGAGGATCACAATGATCGTGAAGTACCTGGAAGAGAAGCCGGCTGACCTCGGCGGTGCTGCAGGGACAGCCATGCCAAACACCGTCTCCGGGAGGAAGGAATAAGAGACGGTCGCATGGCTCTACCAGATTTTGGCTGGATTGCAAGGCCGGCTACGAATGCCGGTAGGGCAGCATGACCTTGACCCGGCAGCCGCGCTCATCGGTACGGTTCGCCAATTCGATAGAGCCGCCGTGCGCTTCGGCGATCTGCTGCGACAGCACCAGCCCGATTCCGGAGCCTCCGGGCTTGGTCGTGTAGAAGGGAACGAAGGCGTTGCCCGGATTGAGCAGGCCGATGCCGTTGTCCTCGACGATAAGGGCGACCCGGCGATCGAACTGCTCCCAGCGCAGGGTGACACTGGGAGGTACCGGTTCGCCGCTCTGCGGCGCCTGCGCCTGTTCCAGGGCAGCGTCCACAGCATTCCGCACCAGGTTGATCAGCATCTGTTCAATCAGGTCGGGATCGATCATCAGGATGAGATCGGGCCCCGGCGAAATATCCACTTTCAGGCGAGTTTCCAGGTTTGCCACCCGCTCCAGCAGCGGCCGCAGCTCGGTCGGTTGCAAGGTTGGAGAGGGCATCTGCGCCAACCTGCGATAGGACTGCAGAAAGCGATGCAGCGAAGCCGTGCGCGACTCGATGATGCCGAGCCCGCGCTGGAAATCGGCGTTCTGCGCCTCCGGCAGTTCCGGCAGCGGCAGGCGTGACGACAGGCTGCCCGCAATGGAAATGATGGGCGCGAGCGAATTGTTCAGCTCGTGGCCGAGCACGCGGATCAGCTTCTGCCAGGCGCTGCGCTCTTCCTCGCGCAACGCGCGGCTCACGTCGGAGAGCACGATGAGCGTATGGGGAACGCCGCTCTGCCGGAAGGAACTCTTGCGCACCATCCAGCGGGCGTTGGGCGCGGAGTAGGGCAAGGCGACCAGGGTCTCATTGGCCGCTTCGAAGCAGGCATTGAGCTCCAGCTCTGCGGCGGTTTTGCCCAACAGGCGCGCTGAAGGTTGCTGCAGCAGCCGCTCACCGGCGGCGTTTACCAGCCGCAGGATGTGGTCGGGATCGAAAGTGAACAGCGGGGCATCGATCTCCTGCACGACCCGGCGCAGTAGCGCCGTCGCCTCGATGGATTGCAGGCGCTGCTCGGTGAGAATGTCCGCGAGGGCGTTGATCTCCAGCGCCAGCTCGCCCATGGCGTCATTGGGAGCAGCCCCGCGCGCGCGAAAAGAATAGTCCTCCTCGCGCAGCGCGCCGACGACATTGGCCAGGGTCTGCAACGGCCGCACGATCTGGTCGAGCAGGGCCAGGGTCAGCACCAGCCAGAGAAAAAGCTCCAGCGCGGTGAGCGAAATCTTTACGTCCGGCGTCCAGTTGTGGGTCCAGATGAGGACGGTGCCGAAGCCAACTCCGGGCACCGCGGCAAGGATGGCGAACAGGGCAATGCGCTTCTCATAAAGCAGCTTGTGGCGTCTGGCACGGGGACGGGAAATGCGGGCGCCCGCTTCTGCGACGCCCCGATGTTGGGCTATGCCGGAAGGTGCTGGCTCGCGATACGGCGCCGGTCTTTCGAACGACGAGCTGAGGGGTTCAGGGTCGCGGGCAAGCGCCGGCCGTGCCGTGGACTGCACAGCAGGCCGGGGTTCGCGGCCCGAACTAGATGCCATAGCGTTCCATCCGGCGGTAGAGAGCACCGCGGCTCAGGCCGAGCGCCTCCGCCGCCTGGCTCACATTGCCGTGGAAGCGCTGCAATGCCTTGCGTACTAGGATGCCCTCAACCTCCTCGATGCTGAGCTCCTCAAGGTTCAGACCCTGGGGCCGTTGCTGCACGTTGAGTCCGAGATCGGCAACCTGGATCTCCTCGGTGTGGCACATGAGCACGGCGCGCTCCAGCGTGTGTTCCAGCTCGCGGACATTGCCTGGCCAGGCATATTGGATCATGGCCTGCAGCGCGGACGGCGCAAAGCCGGTCACCGGAGCGCGATAACGCCCCGCATAGCGCTTGAGAAAGTGCGCGGCCAGTGCGGGAATGTCCTCGCGGCGCTCGCGCAGCGCGGGGATGTGAATTTCCACCGTGTTCAGCCGGAACAGCAGGTCTTCGCGGAACTGGCCGGCGGCGATGGCATCCTGCAAATTGGTGTTGGTGGCTGAGATGACACGAACGTTGATGTGCTTGGTCCGCGAAGAGCCCACGCGCTCGATTTCGCCGGTCTCCAGCACCCGCAGCAGCTTGGCCTGCTGGCGGATGGGGACGTTACCGATTTCATCGAGGAAGATGGTGCCGTTGTCGGCGAGCTCAAAGCGGCCGATGCGGTCCATGCGGGCATCGGTAAAGGCGCCTTTGACGTGGCCGAAGAGTTCGCTCTCGAAGGTGCCTTCGGGCAGCGCGCCGGTGTTGACCGCGACCAGTGGCATGGAGGCGCGCGGGGACAATGCGTGCAGGGTCTGGGCGACTACTTCCTTGCCGGTGCCATGCTCGCCCGTCACCAGCACATTGGCATCGGAGGGACCGATGCGGGCGATGGTCTGCAGGACCGGCTGCATGGAGGGCGCGGTGGCGATAAACTCCGGGCGGCCTTCGGCGCGCAGCAGCCGGGCTTCCGCTTCCAGCTGCTGGGTGCGCTGCAGGGCGCGATGCAGTTCCACCTGGGTGCGCAGGATGGCCAGCAGACGCTCGTTCTCCCACGGCTTCTGGATAAAATCCCGCGCGCCGCGGCGCATGGCCTCGACTGCCAGCCCCACATTGCCCCATGCGGTCATGACGATGACCGGCATGCTGCCATCGAGCGAGACGATTTCGGAGAGCAGGTCCAGTCCTTCCTGGCCGGAGGTGGTGTCGCGGGTATAGTTCAGGTCGATGAGCACGGCGTCGTAGAATTCGCTGGCCAGCGCTTCCCGCACCGCGGCGGGAGACTTCGCGGTGTCCACTTCGAAGCCCGCAGGCCGCAGCAACAGCTCCAGAGCTTCCAGGATATGCGGCTGATCGTCGGCGGCAAGAATGCGGCCGGTGCGCTGACGCTCCCGCGCCTCGGTTGCTCCGTCCCGCGATGACGCGCTGGCGGGTTGTGTCGGTGTACGTGGCAAGGTTCTCTCCGTCAATGTGCCGTGCCGTCTACTGCATCCTGGATCTGGATCCTGTTCTCCTCGAGGGTGGTTCCAGTCGAGCGTTGCAGTTCAAGTTTGGACTTCTGGTAAGCCGTGCTGGCGTTCACCAGGTCGAGTTCGGCCAGGGCAAGGTCGCGCTGCGCGGTGAGCGTCTGGAAACTGGAACCCGCGCCGAGCGCCTGCTCCTTCTGCATGATGGTGAATGTCTTCTCGGCCAGATCGCGGGCCTTGCGTGCCGCATCCACCCGGGCGCGGCCCTGTTCCAGCGCGTACTCGGCATTGCGTACTTCGATGCGAATCTGCTTCTTCAGTTGCTGCTCGCGCAGCTCCGCTTGGCGATATTCCAGCTCCGAGCGATACTGATCCGCCTTCCCCACCCGGTTGCGGAACGGCAGGTTGAGGTTCAGCCCGACGAAATAGTCGGGAGAAGAGTTGTTGAACGCGTTCTGGAAGCCGCCCCACCAGTTGGTGGGCACCAGTGGCGTGAATGGCTGTGCGTAAAAGGGATTCATGATGCCCGCCAAGCCGGTGCCGCCATAAAATCCCACGAGGGCGAGCGTAGGCAGCAAGGCGTTGCCGGCCGCCTTGCGGGTGATCTCACGGTTCCTAAGATCGATTTCCGATTCCGCCAGCTCGGGGCGGTCGAGCAGCGCCTGCGCGATCAACTCCGGGGTCGGCCGCTCGGGAATTTCCTGTACCGTGTCCAGCCGGTCGGTGGGCACCACGGGCATGGATTCGAGCGTGGGGTCATCGAGGTTCTTCGTGAGCGCGTTCTTCATCAGGGATTCCTGCAACTGCAAGGTGGTTTTGGCGACGGTCAGGTCCTGATCGCGGCGGGAAACCTCGGCCTCCGCCCGCATTACGTCCATGGCCGGAATCGATTCCAGCTGTAGCTGCTTCTTTGCGTTCTCCAGGCTCTGTTGCGCGAAGGCGAACGACTGCTCGTTGACCTTCTCTTCCTGATAGGCGCTGACCAGGTCCCAGTAAATGTTGGCGACCTGGGTTACGGTGGCGATCACCTGCATCTTGAAGGCAATGTCGGAGATTTTTTTGTTGTTCCTGGCGATGCGCAGGTAACGAAGGTTGGGGCCGGTGCCGAAACCAGCCAGCAACTGCTGCTGAATGGTGAAGCGGTAGTAGGTGCCGAGTTGCGGGCTCAGGCTGCTGAAGATGCTGTTGGTGGTCTGGCGGTTATTGTCCAGTTCGAAGCTGTAGCTGGTGCCGGTGGGAAAAGCCTGGCTGAAGTTCAGATTCACCTGGCCGATGTTGCTTTGCAGTTCCGGGACGCCGTAGAGCTGCAGGTTCGACAGGGGCTGTGTCAGGTGCTCAAGGCCGGTGAGGCCGGTAAGAAGCGGATCAAACGAGGGCACCACCGTGCCGATGCCGAGGGTGGATTGCACCAGGCCGGCAGCGCCAGCTCCGGCGCCACCCGCGCCACCCGTGGTACCACCCGCGCCGGCGCCGGGCGCGCCCGCCCCGAAGCCACCGATGCCGCCGCCGGGGGTGCCCTGCACGATGCCGGCGTTGACACCGCGAAACGAGCCGCCAGCTTTTGTGCGCTGGATATCGGTGTCGGCAATGGGCAGGTTGTAGCGCGCGATCGCCAGATCCAGATTGTTCTCCAGCGCCAGCGCAATCGCATCCTGCAGCGAGATGTAGAGCTTGCCGTCACGGATGAGTTGCTGCAGCCGCGGCGAGTTCGCCAGATCGGGCCGGGGCACGCGGCTGGGAGCGTAGGACTGCAGGGGATTGTGCGACTGCGGGATCGCCAGGCTGGGCGGGGTGCGGAGGTGGAACTCCGGCGAAATCGCCGTTGAGGGCGCCGCCTGCTGGGGCGTGGGTGCATTCGGCGTCTCCTGCTGCGCCTGGGCGCCAGCCAGCAGAGCACAGAGAATACAGACGAACGCGCGGAGCTTTTTGGCGCATTCCCATGGAAGAGCCGGGAGCTGCTGCCGGGCAGTCATGAGCGGACCGCCTCACCGCGTTGCGCCAGCGCCGGATTGCCGGTGTCGCCCACCAGCCAGCCGTCTTTCATCTGGATGGTGCGGGAACCATAGGAAGCGTTCACTTCGGAATGCGTGACCTGCACGATGGTTGTTCCTTCGCGATTCAGTTTTGTGAACAGCTCCATGATTTCTTTTGCCTGGCTGGAGTGCAGGTTGCCGGTGGGCTCGTCGGCCAGCAACAGGGCCGGCGTGTGAATCACCGCACGGGCCACCCCCACCAGCTGCTGCTGCCCGCCAGAAAGCTGATTGGGGTACAGATCCTTCTTGGCAACAATCTGGAAGTGATCGAGCGTCTCGGCCACCATGCCCTGTCTCTGGGAGCGCGGGATGTCTTTATAGGAGAGCGGCAGATCGATGTTTTCCTGGACGGTGAGATCGTCGAGCAGGTGATAGCTCTGGAAGACCATGCCGATCTTGCGCTTGGCCAGTTCCGCGCGCTCCTTGCGTTTCATCAGGTGGACCGGCTGCTCGCCGAACCAGTATTCGCCCGCCCACCCGTCGTCCAGCAGGGCAAGGACGTTGAGCAGGGACGATTTTCCCGCCCCCGACGGTCCCATGATGGTGACGAATTCCCCCTCGTTGATGGTGAGGTCAACGCGGCGCAACACCCACGTCTGCCCCGCTCCCGTTTTGTAGCTGCGTTCGACGTTTTTGAGTTGGATCATAAGCAATGAGCAACCAGCAACTAGCGCGTGGCAGCTGGCATTAGTCGTAACTGACAAACAGCGATTTGCTACACAAGATTAAGTTGATGGTGTTGCATTTTCAGGTTCCAACCATAACGACGATGGGCGGCGTACCGGTAGCCTCATTGCTAGCTGCTAGCTGCTCTTTTTCACTCCCACCGCAGCGCCTTCACGGGATCGATGCGCGAAGCCCGCCGTGCCGGAATATAGCTGGCGAACAGGCCGCAGGCCAGCAGCAGCAGGGAGACGGCAAAAATCGTGAAGGCGTCATAGGGTACAACTCCGTACAGAAAACTGCGCAGGACGTTTCCCGCGGACACCGCAGCCAGCACACCGATGGCGACGCCGGTGGCAAGCAGCACGAGGGCATGACGCAGCACCAGCGCAATTACGCTGGAGCGGGTCGCCCCCAGCGCCATCCGTACGCCCAGATCGCGGGTGCGCTGGCTCACGTTATAGGCCAGCAGGCCGTAGATGCCGGCAATCGAGATGAGCAGCGCCGCTCCGGCAAAGATCCACAGCAGGCGCACGGCCAGGGTCTGGCTGCCCAGAGAAGTGTCGACGATCTCCTGCATGGTGCGAACATCAGTCACCAGCAGATCAGGATCGAAATCCCGCAGGGTGCTACGCACCGCCGGGATCACGGACACAGGATCAACGTGAGTGCGCAGCACAAAATTGCTGAACGATGCCAGGGCATAGGGCGTGAGTTCGTCGTCCGGCGCCAGTTGCAAGTAGGAAAGATCGATCTCCGGTTGGACCGTGTCGGTCATCGCCGTCTGATGAACGTCCTCGACCACGCCAATGATGGTGACGGTGCCGTGTGGGCCTTTGTCGCTTATCTTCAATTGCTGGCCCAGCGGATTCTGGTTGCGAAAATACCTGCTCACGAACGCCTGATTCACCACCGCGCCGCCCTGTCCCTGCGGGCCGTCGGAGTCGGTGAATAAGCGCCCCCGAAGCAGGCGAATGCCGAGCGTGGAATACAGGTTCGGGCTGACCGCGCGTACTGCGGCCGTCGTTTTATTCTCCGGATCACTGGGCCGGCCAACGATATCGAACGAGCCGCCGATCTGTGACTGCGGCGACAACGGCAGAATGCTGGTGAGGGCAGCCGACTCCACACCGGGCAGATGCGTCAGGCGATCGAGCAGCGGCGTGTAAAAAACCTGCGCAATGTTCTTCCCGGCGTATTTGCCCGAATTGCCCACCAGGGCCCCATTGGCTTGCGGCAGGAATATCGACGCGGTCACCGCATTATGGGGGACAAACCCGAGGGGCAGCTGGTGCAATGCCAGGAGGCTGCGCAACAGCAATCCGGCCGAAACCAGCAAGAGCAGCGAGAGTGCAATCTCGCCGACGACGAGAGCGTCGCGCAGGTGTTTCTGCCAGCGGCTGGCGCCGGCACTGGGGGTTCCTTCGCGCAGAGCTTGCTGCGCGGGGGCGCGCGCGGCCTGTATCGCCGGCACCAGCCCGAAGAGCACAGCCGATACGATAGAGAACGCGATCAGTGCGGCGGCGACACGCGCATCAATGTGGATGTGGCTGGACAGCGGCAGGTACAGATCGAGATAGAACTTCAGCGCACGAACGCAGCCGAAGGCCAGTGCCAGCCCAAGAGCGGCGCCGCTAAAGGCGAGCACCTGACTCTCGGTAAGGAACTGTCGCACCAGGCGGCTGTGGTCGGCACCGATCGCGCTGCGAATGGCGATCTCGCGCCGCCGTCCCGTTGTGCGCGACAGCAGCAGACTAGCCACGTTTGCGCAGGCGATCAGCCACACCGCCAAAACTGCGAACTGCAAGGCCAGCAGCGCCGACCGGACGTTGCCGGTCAGGACCTGGCGATAGCTGGTGACGAGCACCCGCTTGCTGAGCTCCAAGGTGGGATAAGCCTTCGAAATATTGCCCTGGATGCCGCTCAATTCGGATTGCGCCGCGCTCAACGAGACTCCGGTCTTGAGCCGGCCTTCTGCGACCACCGCGCGCGAGTCGCGGCCTTCGTATTCCTTGCTGAGAACCAGAGGACCCCATACCGCCGGTCCGTCGCCCACGTACGGAAATTCGAACCCTGCTGGCATCACTCCGATCACGGTAAAGATCCTGTCGCCCATCTTGAGCGAGCTGCCTACCGCCTTCGGGCTCCGGTTGAAGAATTTTTCCCAGGCCACAGAGTTGATCAGCACGACGTCGCCGTGGCCAGGTTGATCCTCGTTGGCAAGAAAGCCGCGTCCCAGGGCAGGCTCGACCTGCAAGGTGGTCAGAAGATTTGCGCTGCCCAGAACGACGGGAATGAAGTCGGAAAAGCCGGGCACATCCACGCCGCGGAGGCTTACGGTGTAATACCCGATGTCCTGAAAGCTGTGGCTCTGCGCGCGCCAGTCGCGGATGTCGGGCACCGAGGATGAGCTGGCCGCCACGTCCTGTGGAGTGGCTTCGCTCACCTGCACAATCTGGTCGGGTTTGGGGAACGGCAGCGGGCGCAGCAGCACGGCGTCAATGACGGCAAACATGGCGGCGTTGACGCCGATGCCCAACGCCAGCGTCAGGACGGTGACGGAGGTGAAGCCGGGATTCTTCCGCAGCTGGCGGAAGGCGTAGCGCAGGTCGTGAAGCAGTGAACTCATCGTCAGCCTCTATTCGCTGTTGCAGCCGGCATCTGGCATCCGGCAGTTGGCCACAGCAAACAAAAACGCACCGGACCGCAGTTTTCCCGCGCACACGAAGCACAGGCACATGCGAATGCACTCAGGTGCCGACTCGAGGCCGGGTGCTAGGTGCCGCTTTCCTGCATCAATCTCCGCAGCTCTTCTTCGGCAACGACCTTGCCATCGAAGAGGTGAATCTCGCGCTGGGCATGCGCGGCGAAACGCGGATCGTGGGTCACCATGCAGATGGTCGCGCCCTCGCGATGCAGCTTCTGCAGCAGCTCCATCACCGCTTCGCCATTACGCGAGTCGAGATTTCCCGTGGGCTCATCGGCGAGCAGGATGGAAGGCGATCCGGCCAGGGCGCGGGCGACAGCGACACGTTGCTGCTGGCCGCCGGAGAGCTGCGAGGGATAATGACGGAGACGGTGCGCCATGCCGACGCGCTCCAGCGACTCATGCACGCGGCGCTTGCGCTCGGCGCCCGGCATGCCGTCGCGATAGGTCAGGGGCAGCTCGACATTCTCGTACACGGTGAGGTCGCCGATCAGATTGAAGCTCTGGAAGATGAAACCAATCTCGCGATTGCGGATGCGCGAACGGTCGCCGAAGTCGAGGTTCTCCACGGGCTGGCCGTTGAGCCGGTAATTTCCGGCGGTGGGAGTATCGAGCAGCCCGATGATGGAGAGCAGCGTGGACTTGCCGCAGCCCGAAGGCCCGGACATGGCGACATACTCGCCCTTGCGCACCGTCAGGTGGACGCCGGAAAGGGCATGGGTTTCAACCTCGTCGGTGTAAAAAACCTTGGTGAGGTTTTCGATTTCAATCAGCGGGGCGGTTGCGGTGCTCATGTGGTTGTCCATCCGTTGTGTAATTCGCGATGCGCCGCCTGGCGAGAACGCGTCAGTAATATAGTTACGCAGTGGGCGTCTCGCCGGTTCGCAATCTGAGTCCAACAATCATGCTGCGGAAACGTCTGCCGCCCCTGAAGGGGCTCGGAACAAATCGAATCGGCTATCCCAGCACTCCGCTCCTCCACCCCAATTCGCGAAAGGCGACGCGAGTTGGGGAGCCCGGATTTCGCTCCGTGCTGGGCTGAGCTGACTCCGCGCCTACGGCGCTCTGCTCCTGCTACGTCTGCTGCAGATCCACCAGCGTGTTGTGACTGAACCAGCGCCTTTGCTGAATCGACGTTGCATCTCTAACTCTGCTACCTGGGCGCTAGTTGCTAATTGCCAACCGCCAGTTGCAAGTTGCTGCTTTATTCCAGCCGCACCCGATCCGTGTTGTCCCAGCGTGACATGTCCGAGAGGATTACCGTGTCGCCTTCCTTCAGCCCGGAATCGATCTCGATCTGGTTCACCGACGCGCGTCCGGTCTTCACCTGGACGCGGCTGGCGCCATTGCCCGACGTATCGAGCCTGAACATCGAGATGGTGCTGTTCTCCTGCCCGAAGGCTGGCCGGCCCACATAAAGCACGTTATCGAGCTTCTCGAGATCGATGGTGCCATCGACGCTCAGGTCGGGCCGAGCGCCCTTGGGAAGCTCACCGGTCAGCTTCACGTCCACGGTGACGGTGCCGTTCTGCACCGCGGGATCGACGCGGCTTACTTCGCCGGCGATGACGCCATTATGCGTGTCGATGGAGGCCGGCTCACCGATCTGCACGTCGCGGGCCTGGGTCTCTGGAATTTTCAGCTCCGCCATCAGGTGATTGGGCTGGACGATCTTTGCCAGTTCGGTGCCGGGCAGAACATGCTGTCCGACCTGCAGCGGCAGGTCAACCAGAACGCCGTCGACGCCGGCGCGGACCTTCAGGCGCTCCAGCTGCTTCTGCTTCAGGTCGGCGAGCGCACGCATCTGGTCAACCTTGGCCTGCTGCACCGCGAGCTGGGAGTTGATCGCCGCCTGATTGATCTTGAGCCGCTCGTCCTCGATCTTGTCGCGGGTGTCCAGTTCCTGCGCCTTGCCTTCCGAGGCTTTGGCTGCCAGCCCGGAGATGACGCCGAGGTCGTAAAGCGCCTTATCGGTCTGCGCCTGGCGCTGCGCCTCGTTGTAGTCGGCAGTAACGGTCGCCGCTCCCGCCTTCTGTGTCATCAGATCGCTGTCGAGTTTGACCTTCAGGCTCTGGTACTCGGCTTGGGCGGCTTTCACCTGCAATTGCGCGTCGAGCGCTTCCTGCTCCAGTTGCGGATTGCTCATCTCGACCAGCACGGTATCGGTCTGCACCTGCGAGCCGGGGAGTTTATCGATGCGGATGACGGTGGCTTCGGTTTCGGCAGGAATCTGACGAACATCCTCGTGGCTGGGAATCAGCGAGCCCAGGCCGCGCACCTGGCGCAACAAGGAGCCGCGCTTCACGGTATCAGTCCAGATGGTGCTGCGATCGACGGTGGGCGCGGCGGGTTTAAGACGCGAAACTCCAACCGTGACTCCGACAAGTACAATCAGCGCGGCGATCGACCAGATGATCCGGCGGCGGCGCTTCTGACGTTTGATTTCAGGGCGGGCAATATCCATTACGTATTCCTTTGTGCAAGCCGAAAGCCATTCCGAAGTGCGGTTAACTGTACTTGCTTCAATAGATTATCGACGGTTTCGAGCGAACTGCGGCCGATGGGTGTGTCCTCTCCCGGATTAAAGTGTCCGATATCGGACACAATTTGTCCATGCCGGATTCGTGCTAGGGCGGGGGAGTGGAACTGGCCTGACGTTGAGAATCGCGTGCGGCGGACGTTAGTCTTTCCCCTCCACCAGCGCATGATTGTGGGCGTGGTATTTCGACCGGATCTCGCGCAGCTTGTCCACGTGCTGCTCGCTGAGCGGCTGCTGCTTGCCGAGCAGATGCGTGACCAGCGCGATACGGGCGAAGTGCTCCACGGTTTCCATGTTCATGTAGGCGGTGAGAAGATCAACGCCACAGGTCACGACGCCGTGGTTGGCCATCAGGATGGCATCATGATCGGCCACGAGCGGGGCCAGCGCCTCTGCCAGTTCCGGAGTCCCAGGAGTTTCGTAGTTGGCCAACGGAACCGATCCGAGGGTAACGATGAGCTCGGCGCAAAGCGCGCGGTCCAGCGCCAGGCCGGCCGCCGCGTAGCCGGTAGCGGTGGGAGGATGCGCATGCACGACGGCGCCGATGTCAGGACGCTTGCCGTAGATCAGCAGGTGCATCGCTATCTCGCTGGATACGTCGCGCGAGCCGCTCAATTTTCTGCCCTGACGGTCGACGATGACCAGATCGTCCGCCTGCATGAGCCCCTTGCTCATCAGCGTCGGCGTGCACAGGATCGTGCCGTTGTCGAGGCGGACGGACAGGTTGCCGTCGGTAGCCGCGACCAGACCGGCCTGATGCAGCAGTTTGCCGAAACGGACGATTTCTTCCCTGTGCAGCTGCTCGCTTTTCATGGGCAGACCAGGCTACCCCCGCTGTGAGGCGATGCTGTAATCGTACCGCAGGAGTCAGGCCAGCGGAAAGGAAAGATGAACATCGCCATGTGACAGGTGTACGCTCCCGTAACAAAGAATCCGGGTGTCGGGCAGCATGCAGCCGGGTTTTCTCGGCGAAAATGACCTTGTGCTGGTTTCCGACTTCGACTACGACCTTCCCGAAGAGCTGATCGCCCGGCAGCCGCTCGCCGACCGCGCAGCCTCGCGCATGCTTCATGTTGAGCGCGGCGGGGAACTGCTGGAAGACCGCATGTTCCGCGAACTTCCCGAGCTATTGCGCGCGGACGACCTGCTGGTTCTCAACAACAGCCAGGTTTTGCCGGCACGGCTTTACGGGCATCGCAGTGGCTCGCGGGCACAGAAGGTCTCGCCAGGGAACCCGGCGGCAAAGCACTTCCTGCGCGGCCGGGTGGAGGTGCTGCTGACAAAGCAGTTTTCCGCCGCTCCCATGGAATGGGAGGCGCTGGTGCACCCGGGACGCAAGCTGGGCTTGGGCGAGCGCCTCTACTTCGGGGCGGAGGCCGATGAAAGCTCGCACGAACTGGCGGCCGAGATCGTGGGCCGCGGCACGTTCGGAGAGCGGCGTCTTCGCTTCGATCCGGTCGAGGACTTCTTTGGCGTGCTCGGCCGCATTGGGCATGTCCCCCTGCCGCCCTACATCAATCGGCCGGACACGCCCGCTGACCGGCAGACGTATCAGACGGTTTACGCCAGATGGCCAGGGTCGGTTGCTGCCCCCACGGCAGGCCTGCACTTCACACCGGGGATCCTGCAGCGCATTCGCGAGCGCGGCATCGAGAGCGCCGAGCTCACCCTGCATATCGGCCTGGGGACGTTTCAGCCGGTTCGGGTCAGTACGGTTGAGGAACATCGGCTTCATTCCGAGTGGTTCGAGATTCCGCAGGACACGGCCAGGAGGATTCAGCTCGCGCGGGAGCAAGGCCGGAGGATCGTGGCGGTGGGAACCACGACGGTACGGACCCTGGAGTTTGCGGTACGGCAGGATCCTGAGGGACGCATCACGGCCCAGCGCGGCGAGGCCGACCTCTTCATCTATCCGGGATTCGGATTTCGGGTCATTGGAGCGATGCTGACCAACTTCCACCTGCCGAAATCCACTCTGCTGATGCTGGTGTCGGCGTTTGCCGGGCGCCAGCGCATCCTGCACGCCTACAAACATGCGGTGCGCCAACGGTATCGCTTCTACTCCTACGGCGATTGCATGTTCGTGGAGTGAGAGAACCTTCGCCACCATGCACAGGAAATGCGTGGGGCAAGCCGGGTTCAGCTCCAACCGTGCGCAGACCGAAGGCGTCACTTCGGATTGTCGCTGCTCGGGGCGTTGTATGTCGTCGGTTTCTGGCGCCGGTTCCTGCTGACAGGGGTTGTTTCGGATGGCGGATGGCAACTGGTCGACACCACCTCGATGTCGGTTGCCTGGAAGCGGCGCGCTTCCGCCGGGCTGCCGTCCTGGGGCGGGGGTCCGGGGGACGGCTGCCATTGTCCGGTCAGCTTCACCTTGCTGCCGGAATCGATTTTCAGGTCGTCCGGGCCAAGGACCTGCACGCCAGTGCGGTGATTCATGTTGCGGAGCGTGTACTTGCCGTCGCTGTCAGGACCGGTGAGGCAGCCGATGAGCGTGGAAGCCTTAGCCCCGGCGGGTTTGGTGATCTGATCTCCGGTGGTGCCACTGCTGTCCTGGGTAGCGCTGGCGGCATTCTGCTGCTTCTGAGGGGGATTAGCGGGCAACGGGCGCGCCGGCGCGATGGCCGGTTCCTGGCCCAGAGCCCAACTGCTGAAAAGCAGCGCCGGTATCCCGAACGCGATAGAGAGTTTCATGCAACGCTACAGGTAATCTATGGATTGCCGTTCGGGCCGCCGACAGAGGCCCGCTGCTGGCCGGCGTAGTAGCCGCTGCGTGTGCGTACCTGAAGGTTTTTGTAGCCGGGAGCCCGCGCTTCCACCTTCACGGTGCGATAGCCTCCGGCGCTCTGCGGCGTTGTGGGTTTGTACTGAATGGTGTACTGGTTGCGGATGTCGTGCGCGATCTGACTGGTGATGGACTGAACCTCGCTCAGATCCCTAGGAAAGAAAGCCACGCCGCCGGTGTCCTCAGCCATCTCGCGCAGGGCGCGGCGGGCGCGTTTGTTGTGCTCCTCCCCCAGCAGGCCGATGGTATAGATCGTCGGACCGTTTTTCTCTTCCAGCCGGCGCAAGGTTTGTTCCAGCGACTCGCGGCTGGCATTGTCTTCGCCGTCGGTCACCACCAGAAGCACCTTCTTCTCCAGTTCGGCGCTCTTCTTCAGGTGATCGGAAGAGGCCACCACCGCGTCATAGAGCGCCGTGCCACCGCGGGACTCGATGCGCTCCAGCGCGTCCTTCAGCCTGGGAATGCTGCCGGTGTAGTCCTGGTCCAGGAAGTACTCCTCATTGAAATTGACGACGAAGACCTTGTCCTGGGGATTGCTGGAGCGAACCAGGTTGATGGCAGCCGCATTCACCTGCGGGCGTTTGTCGCGCATGGAGCCGGAGTTGTCGATGACAATGCCCAGGGCGACGGGGATGTCTTCGTTGCGGAAGGAAGTGATCTTCTGCGGTTTTCCGTCTTCAAAGACGGTGAAATCGTTTTTCGCCAGAGTGGTGATGGGACGGAAGTGGTCGTCCACCACGGTGGCATGCAGGGTTACCTCGTCCACTTCCTTCCTGAAGATATAGACATCATTGTGCTGCGCTTCCGGGGCCTGTCCCCGCGGCGGCGCCACCTGCACCGTGTCGCCCGGCTGGTTGGGAGCGGGTGCTGGGGGAGCTGCCTGCTGGCTCTGGTCGTTGGCCGGCTGCGACTGAGCGCCGGCAGAGGGTTGCTGAACGCTGCCCGCGGGCTGGGAAGGGGCGGAGTTCTGGGCCGCCAAGGGTATCCCCAGCAGGAAAACCAGGAGCGTCAGCAGAAGACAGGCTTTATTCCGTGGGTGCATAGTATCCGGTCTTGGCGTAAACATGCAGTGGCGGCAACCCTTTGGGAGGATTCAGCCTCACCTTGATTTTTCGCCACTTGCCATCGTGTGCTGGATTGCTTGGACGGTATCCGAGCACATATTGGTTGCGCAGCTCGATGCCGATCTTTGTGGCCACGTCCGCCAGTTCCGAGGGCGAACTGATCACAAATGTCCGTCCACCAGTGACTTCGGTGATATCGCTGAGCAGGGCGGGGCCCTCCCTTTCCTCCGGCGACTTGAAGTCGCGATCAAAAAGCCCAATGCCGTAAATCTGGATGTCGGCCTCGCGCACCATCGACTTGATCTCGCCTTCGGTGTAGCGGCTGTGATTGTCGCCGCCATCGGAGATGATCAGCAGCGCCTTGCGCTCATAATGCGCGTTACGCATGCGGTTTATGCCGAGATAGATGGCATCCAGCAGTGCCGTCCTGCCCTTCGGGATGGCATAGACCAGCTTGTTCTGGATGTCCTCAATCGATGACGTGAAGTCCACCAGGACTTCCGGCTGCTCGGAGAAGGTGATCAGGAAGAACTCATCCTGGGGATTGGCGGTGCGGAAGAACTCGACGACCGCCTGCCGCGACTTGTCGATTTTGTCGGTCATCGATCCGCTGATATCGAAGATGACTCCCAGCGAGATGGGCGCATCTTCGCTGGAAAAGTGCCTGATCTGCTGCGGCTGGCCATTGTCGGTGAGCTGGAAATTGTCCTTTTCCAGACCGGTCACCAGCCGGTTCATGGGGTCGGTGATCGTCACCGGAACGAGGACGAGATCGACTTCTTTTTTCAGCGGCTTGGTATGGGTCCGCAGGGCCGGATCGACCGTACCGGCGGGAACGTCGGGCGGCGGCGTAGCCTCCGCCTTTTTCGTCTCACGTGGAGTAATGTGTACGTCATCACCCTGATCCTGGGCCAGGGCGGGAAGCGCCAGGAAAAGCAGCAGGAAGCAGCAGAGAAGGACGAGGCCGTGGTCAGCGCGCACGTAAGATTGGACGGAACAGCAGGCAAGATGTCCCGCCGCATGGCTTGACTTCGCAAGCTGGGGTCTCGCGCCGCCTGACCCGAATCCGCTACCACTGCGGGCCATAGAGTCCTCTGGGGTGTGGGGTAAATGGTATCACAGCTACAGCCGTCGAAGTCCTCGCGCGCCTCCGCTCCTGGATACCGGGGTTGCTGCACCTATGGATGTGATTTGCGTCATTCTGGTTTCCTTATTGTCACTGCTAGAATCGTGCTTCCTTCGGGCAGATCCAGCGTGACCAACCTGGGGGAACAAAGGGACTTATATGGCAGACATAATTGATTTCCGCGCTCTCCGTTATAACCCGGCGAAAGTTTCTCCCGGGGAAGTGCTGACGCAGCCCTACGACAAGATCACCCCATCCATGCAGGAGCGGTATTACGCGGCCAGTCCGTACAACCTGGTACGGATCATTCTGGGCAAGGCTAACCCGGGGGATAACGGCCAGAGCAACGTATACACGCGGGCGGCGGCCTCTCTGGCGCAATGGCAGGCTGCCGGCGTGCTGCTGCGTGACCCTGAACCCAGCATCTACGTCTACGCCCAGACATTCAGAATTCCAGGAGAGCCGACGGGGGCCGAAGCCGAGCGGCGCGGCTTTATCGCACTGGGACGGGTGGAGGACTACGAGCGGAAGATTGTCTTCCGGCACGAACAAACCCTCAGCAAACCGAAAGCTGACCGCCTGAACCTGCTGCGCGCAACCGAGGCGCACTGCGGGCAGATTTTCATGGTCTACAGCGATCCCGCAGACGAAGTCGGCCGGCTGCTGAGGCAGGACGGGCCGCCCACGATGGAGTTGCGCGACGAATACGGCGTGCTACACCGCATGTGGAGGGTATCGGATGCGGCCAAAGTGGCGGCGGTCCGGGCGAAGATGGCAGACAGGAAGCTGATCATCGCCGACGGCCATCACCGCTACGAAACGGCGCTGAATTACCGCAACGAAATGCGCCAGCAGCGGAAAAGCGACGATCTGGAAGCGCCGTACGAACGCGTGATGATGACCTTCGTCAACATGGATGCTCCTGGTCTGGTGATTCTGCCCACGCACCGCGTGGTCTTCGGGTTGGAGGGCTTCGACATCTTCGCTAAGGCCGCCGAGGTGATGCAGTACTTCGATATTCAGGACCTCGGGAGGGTTTCGGATGTGCAGGACGCGATGCGCCGCTTGCGCGAGGCGGGCAAAGACCGCACGGCGCTGCTGGCAGTGACGGCGCAGAACGCTTTCCTGCTGCGTAGCCGCAAGGACCAGCCATCGCCTAAACTGGCGGGCCTGTCGGAGCAGCAGCGCACGCTCGATGTCGTCCAGTTGCACAAGCTCATCCTGGAGGAAATCATCGGCATGTCGGAAGAGGACATCCGGGCGCAGAATCACCTGAAGTACGTCCGCGACGCCGCGGAGGCCATCGAGGAAGTTCATAGAGGGGCGCAAGTCGCATTCCTGATGAACCCGGTGCGCATGGAGCAGGTGCGCGATATCGCTTTTGCCGGCGAGGTCCTGCCCCAGAAGTCCACGGACTTTTATCCCAAGATGCTGAGTGGACTGGCCATTTACCTGGTGGGGGCGGAGGCGCAGTCCATGACGGGAGGGCGCTAGCCGCAGACTGACTGAAGCCCAGCTGCGGCGTAGAGTGCATTCCGTTGTCGTTCCACGCTTTCGAGAACGCGGGCGATAGGGCTTTCAGTGTCTTCCATCGGCTTCCCATCCCACTTTTCATCGCCTCGGGTTGCGTTTATGGTTGAGGGAACCCGGTATATCGTTCGTGGACTGATGGAATGAGTTCGAGGCGCCCTCTGGCCCATGGCTGCTGGCGGCTGGCAGTCGCGCTGCCGCTTGCCACAGCAGCCGCGGCGATTCTTATTGCACATTACGTTACCGCCGATGCGCAATCGGCGGACCAGCTCACGGTGTACTCGCCGCAGACCTTCTACGCAATCCCCCTGCTTGATGTAAAAGGCCAGCCTTACGTGGGCCTGGTGGAACTGCTGGAGCCGCTTGGGTCCGTCGAGGCGCGTTCGGAGGGCAGGAAATACAGGCTGCACTTTACCCTGCCCGGCAGCCGCCCGATCGAGGCGCAATTCAACGAAGGCAAGGAGAAGTCAAAGGTCCGCGGCAGCAGTTTCTTTCTGCCGGCCAACTTTGCCCTGCAAAATGGCCGCGGCTATGTGCCACTCAGCTCGCTCCCGGAGGTCCTGACGAAGCTGCTGGCTACGCCAGTTCAGTTGCATGCTTCGGCACAGCGGCTCTTCATTGGCGATGTAGCCATTCATTTCGCACTCGAGCTCGACAAAAGCGCGTCCCCCAAGCTGGTGGTGAGCTTTCCTTCGCGGGTGAATCCCTCAATCGCTACCGAGCCAGGAGGTGTGCGTTTCACCTTCCGCCGCGAACCCGTCGTCTCCAGCGGACAGGACAATGTAAGCTTCAACGACCCGATGATCACAGGCGCGGTTTTCAACGAGCACAACGGACTGGCGGAGCTCGATGTAAAGGCGACGGTCCCGCTGATGGCCAACTTCGCCGATGGCGGCAGGACCATCATCGTCTCAGCTGCACCTCTTCCTCCGCCCCCGGCCCCGCCGGCTCCGACGCCCAGGGCGGAAGCTCCGGCACAAACGGCGGCGCCGACACCTAACCTGCCCGCAGCTCCACGGTTCATGGTGCTGATCGATCCCGCTCACGGCGGTTCGGACAGCGGCGCGTCCATCACTCCATCGCTGCTGGAAAAAGATGTAGTGCTGGCTCTGGCGCGGCGGGTGCAACGCGAACTGGCAAGCCGCGGAATTGCAGTGGCCATGCTGCGCAATTCCGATGTCACGATCCCGCTCGAGCAGCGCGCGGTTGCGGCGGATGCGGCGCGCCCGGCGCTCTATGTGTCGCTGCATGCCGCCAACACCGGACGGGGCGTGCATGTTTTCACGTCGTTGTTGCCCGCCGCAAATCTGCAACGCCAGGGCTTCCTGCCGTGGGAGACGGCACAGGCGGCGTTCCTCGACCTGAGCGGCACGGCCGCGGGATCGGTGGCGGCCGAACTGGAGGCACGCAGGCTGCCCAACGCCACGCTGCTGGCGCCGCTGCGGCCGATGAACAGTATTGCCGCACCAGCCATCGCGGTGGAGATCGCGCCTCCCGACGCCAAAGTGGAGGACATTGCCGGCGCCCAGTATCAGGAGCAGGTGGCGCAATCGATCGCGGCAGGGGTTGCAGCCGTGCGATCGAAGCTGCCGGCGGTGCGGCCATGAGCCGGCGCCTGCTGATCATGTTCGCCGTGCTGGCGATGGCGGCCATCGGGCTGGGTTATTACGCCCTGCACCTGAAGAGGAAGGTTGCCCGCGAGGAACAGGTCGCGACGGGAGAGCAGATGGCAGTGGCGCCTTCAGGCAACGGACCTCCCGAGCCGGTGACACTGTACGTCGCCAATGACAGCGATGGCACGCTGCGCAGGATGCAAGTGGAAGTGGCGCTCCCCGCCGAGCGGAGCGAGCGCTCCCGCGCCGTGCTGCGGAGCCTGCTGGCACAATATCTGGGTCCTTCTTCGCCGCATGCCATCGGCGGCGGCTCCGATGTGCGGCAGGTTTACCTGATGGGCGATGACACGGCCATCGTGGACATGAATCTGGCATTCGCCGAGGCGCACCCTGCGGGCGTGCTGGCCGAGGAGCTGACCGTGGCATCCGTGATTGTTACCCTGAACGCAAACGACAGCAGGATCGGGCGGGTAAAGATTCTGGTGAACGGACAGGAGCGGGAGACCTTGGCCGGACACGCCGATCTGAAGCGCTTCTATGAGGCCAGCAGTATCGGCCAGATCGTAAAGGACATGCAGTGAGCCTGGTGCGTATCGGAGTGTTCGATTCGGGCGTCGGCGGCCTCACCGTGCTCAAGGCGCTGGCCGAGCAGTTGCCCGCCCACTATCTGTACTTCGGGGATACCGCTCGCCTGCCATACGGAACCAAGTCGGCGGGAACGGTTGCGCGGTACGCCATCTGCGCCGCCCGCTTTCTGGAAGCGCAGAACATCGATCTGCTCGTCATTGCCTGCAACACCGCGACGGCTTTGGCTCTGCCGCAGATCAGGGACGCGGCGCACGTGCCGGTGATTGGAGTGGTTGAGCCGGGGGCAGCCATGGCAGCCGAGGTGAGCAGGAACCGCGCGGCCGTCGTAATCGCGACAGAAGCGACGGTCAGCAGCCACGCCTATCGCGACGCGCTGGAGAGGCAGGGGCTGCAGGTGGTGGAGAAAGCCTGTCCCCTTTTCGTACCGCTGGTTGAGGAGGGATGGACCGATCATCCCGTCACTGAGGAGGTGGCGAAGATTTATCTGGGCGAGGCGATGGCGCAGGCACCCGATGGCGCCGATGTGCTGGTTCTGGCCTGCACGCACTATCCGCTGATCGCGCCGCTGCTGCGGCGGCTCATCGCTGAGAGGATGCAAATCGTGGATTCGGCGGAATCGACCGCACGCGCGGTGAAGAAGATGGTTGAGGCAAATCTTCCCCTGTCAGCCGAGATCGGTGAGAAATCGCCGGGCGCCGCTCCTGTCGTAGAGCATCGTACCTTTCGCTTTTACGTGACCGACTCGGTGGAGAAGTTCAAACGCCTGGCCAACCGCTTTCTGGGGCGACAGGTGGACAACGTGCAGCACGTCGATCTGGGAGGATAACAGGAACGGCTTCGGCGGCTGTATCGCCTGGCGAGTGTGAAATGCCTTCGGACTGTCTGGCAGTGTGCGTGACGTTCGTTGTTTTCTGCTGTAGATTGGAACGCTGGAGAGCGGGAGCAGGCGTTGGCAAGCAGAACCGTCGTGATCACGGGAGGCGCCGGTTTCATAGGCGTGAACGCCGCCGAAGCCTTCATCCGTGACGGCTGGCACGCAATTCTCTTCGATAATCTCTCCCGCAAGGGCACGGACCTGAATCTCCGTTACCTGCAGCAGAAGTATCCTGCCCAGTTCGAGTTTGTGCTGGGCGACATCCGCTACGATTATTTCCCGCTCCTGCATGCCGTGGGACGGGCGCAAATGGTGCTGCATCTGGCGGCGCAGGTGGCAGTCACCACGTCGATCGCACGGCCGGTCGAGGATTTCGAGATCAACGCCCGTGGCACCTTCAACGTGCTGGAGGCGGTGCGAGAGTCGGGCAATCGGCCTCTGGTGATCTACTCTTCCACGAACAAGGTGTATGGCGGAATGCCCGATGTGGCGTGTGTGAAGAGCGCGACGCGCTACAGTTTCCGCGATTTTCCCGACGGCATAGCGGAAAGCCAGCCGCTCGACTTTCATTCGCCCTACGGCTGCAGCAAAGGGGCGGCCGACCAGTACGTTCACGACTATGGCCGGATTTACGGCATTCCAACGGTAGTCTTTCGCCAGTCGTGTATTTACGGACAGCGTCAGTTCGGCGTGGAGGACCAGGGCTGGGTAGCCTGGTTCACGATTGCGGCCCTGCTGGACCGGCCCATCACGATTTACGGCGACGGCCTGCAGGTGAGGGATCTGCTGCACGTGGACGATCTTGTCGCAGCCTACCGATGCGCGGCTTCGAAGTCTGGGGCGGCGGGGAAGATCTTCAACATGGGAGGCGGTCCAACGCGGACGCTCTCGCTGCTGGAACTGCTCGCGTTTCTGGAGGAGCGGCTGGCGAAGAAGATTCCCGTCAGCTACGCGGAGCCTCGTGCCGGGGATCAGCCGGTATTTGTCGCCGACATCCGCAAGGCTGAGCGCGAACTCGGCTGGCAGCCCGCCATCGACCCTTTGCCGGGCATCGGATTGCTGCTCGACTGGATCTGCCAGAACCGCGCAGACGTGGAGCGCGTGGTGGCGACCTTCGGCTGAGCTGACCGCTCCCCATGGCCAAGAGCTACGTCATCATTCCCGCCTACAACGAAGGCCCGAACCTCGGCGCGGTGCTGCACGATCTCGAGCAGCTCGCCCAGACCATGCCGCTGGCCGTGATCGTGGTGAACGACGGCAGCCGCGACAACACCGTCGAAGAAGCCGAGCGCTTCCGCAACAGGATCGAGCTGCAGATCGTCACCCATCCCGTGAACCTTGGTGTCCCCATGACCTTTTATGACGGACTGGTGGCGGCTGCCGGGAGGGCCGAACCCGGCGATTGCATCTTCATCATTGAGGGCGACGGCACCAGCGACCTGAAGGTCATGCCGGAGATGGCGCGACGGGTTTTTGCAGGCGATGATGTGATCATCGCCTCGCGCCACATTCGTGGAGGCGGGTACGTCAACTTTCCCTGGCAGCGGACCTGGGGCAGCTATGTGGTCAATCTGGTCCTTTCCGTGGTTTTTCATGTCCGGGGCATCACCGATTACACGATCTTCTACCGCGCGTTCCGGGCCGCGGTGGTGCAACGGGCGCTAAAGGGCTTCGGCGCGGGTTTTGTGACCACGAAGTCGTTTGCGGCAAACCTGGAGGTGCTGCTGCGCGTGCTGCCCCACAGCAGCCGCTTTAGCGAGGTGCCGCTGCGTTATGACTACGGGCTGAAGAAAAGCCAGAGCAAGATGAACGTATTCAGGACGCTCGGTGAGTACCAGGGCCTGATAGTCAGGCGCCTGCTGCGCCGGATCTGACGCATCGCCCGCCGCCCTTCATCCGCCACCGCCGTTACTTAAGTTTCCCCGATGGTTGGCGCCGCACATGTACAATAAGGGGGTTCGTCGTCCGTTCAGGGGCGCTGATTTTGCGGCCGATGGCGATTCGATTGTTGTTCTGGAGCCACGAATGCGCATCGCGGTAATCGGATCAGGCTATGTCGGGTTGGTCACGGGGGTATGCTTCGCGGAACTGGGTCATGATGTCACCCTGTTCGATAACGATCCCGCAAAGCAGGACGTGCTCCAGCAGGGCCTGTCGCCGATTCATGAGAAGTACGTACCGGAACTGCTGCAGCGGCATCGTGGCACCAGGCTGCTGCTCTCCACTTCGCTGGCGGAATCGGTAGCGCAATCGGAGGCGATCTTCATCGCGGTGGGCACGCCACCGACCTTCAACGGCGAGGCTGATCTCTCCTACGTTGAGTCGGTGGCCCGGGAAATCGCGGCCAGCATTCACGACTACAAGATTGTAGTCGGCAAGAGCACCGTGCCCGTCTATACCAGCGACTGGGTTCGCCGCGTGATGCTGCTCAATGGCGCTCCTGCCCATCTGTTCGACGTGGCCTCCAATCCCGAGTTCCTGCGCGAGGGGACGGCGGTCACCGATTTCCTTTACCCCGATCGCATCGTGATCGGGACCGACAACGCGGCCTGCGGGGAACGTTTGCGGCTGATCTACGAACCTCTGGTGAACGGCAGCTATTACCGGCGAGCCGACGCCATCCCGGCGCCCCGGCCGATGGCCGCGCCTCCGCGGCTGATTGCCACGACGGCCAAGAGCGCGGAACTCATCAAGTACGCCTCCAACGCCTTCCTGGCGATGAAGATCAGCTTCATCAATGCGGTGGCCACCCTTTGCGAGTCCGTGGGGGCGGACGTCGATCAGGTGAGAGAAGGCATCGGCTCCGATTCGCGTATTGGAAGGCAGTTCCTGAACCCGGGCCTGGGCTATGGCGGCTCGTGCTTTCCCAAAGACCTGTCGGCCTATCGCGCGGTGGCCCGTGAATGTGGCTACGACTTCCGTCTGCTCGAGGAGGTCATGCGCATCAATAACGAGCAGCGCGAGCGTTTCCTGCGCAAGGTGCGGAGCGCTCTATGGACTCTCAAGGGCAAGCGGCTGGGCGTGTTGGGGCTGGCGTTCAAGGGCGGTACCGATGATGTGCGGGAATCTCCTGCCATTGCGGTGATTCGTTCGCTGATGCAGGAAGGATGCCGGATCCAGGCCTACGATCCCGCGGCGACCGGGAACGCGCGCGAACTTCTGGGGGATGAGAACATACGATATGCGGCCTCTGCACTGGAGGCTGCCAAAGGCGCGGACGCCCTGCTAATCCTGACCGACTGGGACGAGTTTCGCAGCCTGGACCTCAGGCTTCTGCACGAGGCGCTGCATTATCCCATTGTGATTGACGGTCGCAACCTGTTCAGTCCGGCCGTGATGGCGGAGCATGGGTTCACGTACACCAGCGTGGGGCGTCCCGATGTGTCGCATGAATACGCCCAGGCGCGCGAGCCGAAGACTCGGGCCGCGACCAGTGACCCTGCGCAGCACAGCGAAGCCGCTGCCGCTGCGGTCAAAGTGCCTTCATAGCCTGCCGTCAGCCCGCCTGCAGCACCTCTTCCAGCGCAATCGCAGGTTCGGCCGGCACCGCCTCAGGTGCAGCTTCCGCCGGTTCCGGCACTTCCGCCAGCTCTAATTTCTGCTGCCGGACTTCCTCCACGGTCAGTTCCCGCAGAATGACGACGGAACGGCCGGCGACATCCAGCGATCCATCCAGGAATCGTTCGCCGAACGGGTGCTCCAGGTCGCTGGTGTCCATGAGGAGCTTCCAGCCGCGGTTCAAAGGCGATTGCGGCAAGGTGTAGGTGACCTTGTCGCCATACGAGTTCAGCATGATCAGGAACGAATCGTCCGTAATCGGTTCGCCCATCTGGTCAGCTTCGGCCAGCGTCCAGCCATTGAGCAACACCGCGAGGCTGTGCATCCAGCCCGTATTCCACTGCTCCCGGGTCATTTCCTGGCCATCGGTGCGGTACCAGGCAATGTCCCTGGAGGAGGGATGATAGACGTCGCGGTCCTGGAAGAATCGGCGCCGGCGGAAATTGGGATGGGCCGTGCGGAAGCTGATCAGCGCGCGCGTGAACTCCAGCAGCCGAGTCCGGCGGTCGTCCAGGTTCCAGTCGTACCAGCTGATCTCATTGTCCTGGCAATAAGCGTTGTTGTTGCCGCGCTGGGTGCGCCCGATCTCATCGCCGCCGCACAGCATAGGAACGCCCTGGGAGAGGAAGAGCGTTGCCAGAAGGTTTCGCTTCTGACGCTCGCGGGCGGCAAGAATCTCGGGGTTATCGGTCGTTCCCTCGGCTCCCATATTCCATGAATTGTTGTTATTGTCGCCGTCCTGGTTGTTCTCTCCGTTGGCCTCGTTGTGTTTCTGGTTGTAACTGACCAGGTCTTCCAGGCTAAAGCCGTCGTGCGCGGTCACGAAGTTGATGCTGGCGTAGGGGCGCCGGCCATCGTTCTGATAGAGGTCGCTGCTGCCGGTCAAGCGATAGCCGAGATCGGATAACTGTCCTTCATCACCCTTCCAGTAACGGCGGACGGTGTCGCGGTATTTGCCGTTCCACTCCGCCCACAGGACGGGGAAATTCCCCACCTGATATCCGCCGCTGCCGACGTCCCACGGCTCGGCGATCAGCTTCACCTGGGAGACGATGGGGTCCTGGTGAATGATGTCGAAGAAGGCGGCGAGCCGGTCCACATCGTGCAGCTCGCGGGCGAGGGTCGCCGCCAGATCGAAGCGGAAGCCGTCAACATGCATCTCCGTGACCCAGTAGCGCAGGCTGTCCATGATGAGTTTCAGCACCTGGGGATGACGGACATTCAGACTGTTTCCCGTGCCGGTGTAATCCATGTAAAAACGGGGATTGTCTGCCACCAGCTTGTAGTAGGTGGGATTGTCGATGCCGCGGAAACTGAGCATCGGTCCCAGGTGATTGCCCTCGGCTGTGTGGTTGTAAACGACGTCCAGGATGACCTCGATACCTTCGCGGTGCAGCGCCTTTACCATCGCTCTGAATTCAGCGACCTGCGCCCCGGTATCGCCGCACGAGGAATATTGCGACTCGGGGCTGAAGTAGTTCAGGGTGTTGTAGCCCCAATAGTTGCGCAGCCCGCGGTCCACCAGCGCCTTGTCCTGCACGAACTGGTGCACGGGCATCAGCTCAACGGCGGTGACGCCGAGCTGTTTCAGATATCGCAAGGCCGGAGGAGAAGCCAGCCCGGCATAGGTTCCGCGCAGATCCCGAGGGATGCGTTCGTTCAGCATGCTGAAGCCGCGAACATGCATCTCGTAGATGATGGAGTCGCTCAGGGGCGTACGCGGCGGGCGGTCGTGCTCCCAGTCGAAATAGGGATTGACCACAATGCTCCGCGGCATGCCGGGAGCGCTGTCATGGCGGTCCATCTGCAGATCCGCGTTCTCCGCACCGAAGCGATAGGGGTACACCCACTTCGTCCAGTCGACATGACCTGCAATGGCCTTGGCGTAAGGGTCGATCAGCAGCTTGGCGGGATTGAAGCGCAGGCCACGATCGGGCTCCCACGGACCATACACGCGGTAGCCGTACTGCTGTCCCGGCTGCAGCCCCGGAATATAGGTGTGCCACACAAATGCTGTCTGTTCCTCCAGCGGGATTCGCTGCCGTTCACGCCGGCTGCGGCTGTCGTACAGGCAGAGCTCGACTCTGGTGGCGTTTTCCGAATAAATTGCGAAGTTCACGCCGGTGCCATCCCAGGTGGCGCCCAGCGGAAACGCTTTGCCCGGCAAGGAGCGGAGTTCCATTCGTCCTCCACGCAATCGGTTGGTTGGATGCAGAATCTGGCACCGGAACAGCGGAAAGAAGATTTCGGCGTGACCGCCTGGAGTTTGAGGAGCCATCGGTGCTGTGGCCGCCGCCTGGCAGGTCGATCAGGCCGCCAATCATTCCGGCCGCGCGAACCTGGCTCCGTCGACAGCACCCTGAACAGGCTGGGTGACAGCCGGAGTGATCGCCAGGATGCACCCGGACTGCACCTTCTTCGAGGCAATCGCATCCTACTACTTGCCTATGCGTGCACCAGCGCTGGGGAAGTGTGCCAACCCGGGGTGCAAAGCCGAGTTCAAGCGGCTCGGTAGCGGCGAGATCTATACCTTGCCGGTGAGCCAGCCCCGGGCGTGGGGCCTTCCGGCCCACGTCAGGCAGAAGGTGATCTGGCTCTGCTCCGCCTGCGCAGCCATCAAACAGGTCAAGTTCGATCAGGAACATTGCGAAGTGCTGGTGGTCAACCGTCGCTCACGGCGGCAGACGGCATGAACGGGCCTCACCGCACCTGATCACCCCTCCTGCGGTCCTTCGATCGCCTTTGCGGGCCACCAGCACGGATGGCGGATTACGCACACAATCGCATTTTTTGCGCTTCGCGTTCCTGATGGGCGGCGGTTCAGTGCGCCGGCGGCAGCTCGGCCGCGAAGGAGCTCTGGTCGGGCAAGCGCATGATATGGGGCGTGATGACAACCAGCAGCTCCTCCTCGGTGACATTCTTGTTATGCACCGAGGAGCCATAGCCCAGCCCGGGTATCTGGCTGAGGAAGGGATAGCCGTTGATGCTGCGCGAATCGTTCAACGAGATCAACCCGGTCACAACACTGGATTCGCCATTCTTTACCGTGATCGTGCCCGTGTACTGGGTATTGTTGATGATGGGAATCCCGTTCACGTTCTGCGCGCCCAGGGAGCGCAGCTGCAGGTCCACCTTCAGCGTGACGTCCTGGTTGTCGTGAATGAATGGGGTTGTTTTCAGGTTCAATCCCAGGTCTTCAAAACTGAAGGAGGGGAATGGAGCGAGGTAGCTCTGGTTGCCGATGACGGAAGCAATGGAGCGGGAGTTGTAAATGGGAGCGTAGGTGGCGTTGACGATGGGGAAGCGCTCGCCGATCTTCATCGTCGCGGCATCTCCCTGTGACGCGTGCAGGGTGACGTGCTCGAGGTTGCGAATATCAGATTGATTCAGACTGAAGGTCGGAGTCAGGCCGCCGCCGCCGCCGTTAAGTCCGAACAGGGTGAGGCCGCCGCCGAAGGTGACGAACGGCTGGGTGAGGATCGAGCTGGTACTCGAGTTCTGCAGTTGCGCCAGCAGCGCGGAGATGGCCTGCGAGTTCGCCTGGTTAATGCCGCCGGAGGAGATCAGCTGATTGATGAGATTCTGCGCATTCTGCCCCAGACCCGCCAGCAGCGCCGGGCTGATATTGAACATGGTGAACTGGGTAGGCAGGGCCGTGCCCAGGGATCGCGCGAAGTCGGAGTTCACCGCGTACACCCGGACGTCCAGCAGGACCTCGGGCCGGCCGGTCGTCAGGCTCCTGATAAGCCGGTCCGCCGCCTCCAGCACGGGCAGCTCGCCGCGAATGCTGACGGTCAACTCCGATTTGTCCTGGGAGATGAAGCGCAGGTTAAGCAGCACGCGCAGGGAGTTGACCAGTTCGGCCAGTTCCTGCTCGCTGAGCTCGGGGAGGTAAAAGGTACGCAGGCCCATGCGTTCAAAATTGCGCCGGTTCTCGATCGTGTCGGGAAGAAAGAATATCTGCGATGGCGAGAGCACAACCCAGAACGTCTTTGTCACGTCGGCTGCCGCCTGCATCGCGGTGGCGAAGCTCACGTCCTGCATGTCGAAGTGCACGCGCTGCTGCTTGACCGAGTCGTCGTATTGCGCGCTGATACCGTACGCGCGGGCCACTTCGGTGAGCAGCGTGCGCGAGTCGCCGCGGAAGTGGAAGTCATGATGCTGGGCGGCGGGCCGCAACTCGATGGGGGTGGACTGTTCCACGACGCTGACGGGGCGGGCGGGCTGCTCGTCGGCCGGGATGGCATCCCGCAGCCGCTGCAGGGCGTAGTCGTTGGTGGGGTCGTATTCCAGGGCGCGCCGGAACTCGGCCATGGCCACGATTTCGTTGTGATCAAGCATGGCCTTGTTGCCGCGCTGCAGCGCGCGCAGGGCCAGCTCCTGGCGGGCAAATTCGCGGGCGGTAATGTAGTCGGGATTGCGCGGGTCAAGCTCCGAGGCGCTGGAGAATTTGCTGAACGCCTCATCCAGCTCACCTTTGGACTTCAGCTTCACACCCTGGCGGAACTGGCGCTTTGCCTCGCTAGCCTCGCGCCTGCTGACGGTTGGCAAAATGGCTGTTCCGGGCGGCAGCGTCGCCAGGGCCGGCTGGTCTGGCGACGGCGTCTGCGGTGGAGAGGGCTGGCCCGCTGTGTTTGCGGCGGACGGAATCGGCGGTTGTGCGGCCGCCTGGCCGCTGCTGCCGGCCGCGGTTGCGGTTTGCGGAGGTGAAATGGGTGTTCCGGGAGCGGCTGCCGAAGGTGGTTGTGCGGCGATTGCCGTCCCCGGCGTGACGCTCTGCTGGGCGACCAGCGAGCTCAACATCGCGAGCGTGAGCAATGTCCCGGCAACAAACCGCATGCGTGTGAAAATTGTAAGCTACGGGATCGCAGCTTGTCGCCCCATTGCGGTTGCGGAAGGAAAGCCGCTCGCGGCAGGGCGAATTCAATCCCGGACCGGCAGCGACAGAAGCTCCGCGCAGGTGCTCACGCACAGGGTCGGGGCTTCCCTGGCCAGCTCCTCCCGCGAGTAGATGCCGGTTGCCACCGCCACCACAGGCAAAGCCAGTTGAGCGGCTGCGCGGATGTCGCTGGGAGTATCGCCGATCAGGCAGACGGACGTGCCTGGTCCGCGTATCTGGCAGGCCGTTTCAACGCCATGACGGAAAATGTCTTCGCGCTTCTCGCGGGTGTCGCTGAAGGAGCCGAAATCGAAGAAGTGCCGCAGCCCGCCGCGTTCCAGCTTGCGCCAGCCGATCTGCTCAAAGTTGCCGGTTACCACGCCCATCAGTTTGTTTCGCCTGCGCAGATGTCCCAGCAGCTCGGGAATGGCAGGGCACAGCTCCACCTCCATCGCGTCGGTATTGCGGGCGACCTCGGCGCACATCAGCGCGCGTGCAGCGGGAAGGTGCGCTTCGAAGTCGCCGTTCAGCTTGCCATGATGCCGCAGGGCAGCGCGCAGAATCCCGATGTCGGTGTTGCCGTGCACGGGGACCGGATCGATGCGGCCTTCGCACCCATATACCTCGCGCAAAGCGCTGTGGAATGAGTTGTAGTGCACTCCGCCACGCGTATTGGCCAGGGTGCCGTCGATGTCAAAGAGGTAGGCATCGAACTGCCACAGATTGAATACGCCATCCGCCATCCCATTCAGTGTAGCCGAGGCAAGCCGCCGTTCGCTGCTGTTCGCCTGCTCCTCTGCTCGCCCGGCGCGGGAAAGCCTGATCTTTGGCGATTGGCAGAAGCTGAGGAACAGAAGCCACCTGCGGAATCGGGCAGCGATCACCGGCCTCTCTGGATTTGACAGCGCCGTGGGCAAACCTCGCCTCGCCTCCGCCAATCCCAAGTAGTGGAGGGTGCAGGACGAGTCAAGGAGGTCAGATACATGAAGCGAATATTTTTCCTGGCAGGAGCGGGGCTGCTGGCCGCCACCATGGTTTTTGCCCAGGACATGCCCCGCAGCACGGCGAATTCAGCGCAGGACGAGAAGGCCCCATCCCGCACGCAGATTTACCAGACCCAGAGCAGCGTGGTCCGGGGTTGCCTGAGCGGATCGGCAGGCAATTACACGCTCACCGACCAGAACGGTATGCAGTACAGTCTGGTGGGCGACGACGCGGCCCTTGGGTCGCACGTCGGGCACGAAGTTGAGGTCACGACCAGGCAGAGCGAAGCGAGCGACAGCAGAAGCGGGGCCGACCAGTCGACGACGCGCACCACCAATACCCTGCAGATCTCGGACGTGCGCGATCTCTCTGCCGGCTGCAACGCGGGAAGCTCGGCCGGTACACCACCACCAGCCGAGAACAACAGCATGAATCCCAAAGGAACTCCCGAAACCACGGAGGCGCCGAAGCCGCAGATGATGGCGATGCTGCAGCAGGAAAGCAGACCGGATGCGGGAACGCAGACCAACAGCGCGTCGCAGACGCAGGCCAATCCCCCGGTGAGCAGCCAGACACCGGCGGCCTCGACTCCGCCCACGGGCCCAACCTCGCAGGTCGGCAACAGTCCCGCCAACAATACCGGCATGACCGAGAGCGAGGCCAACCATGATGCCCAGGCGGCGCGTCAGGGAGAGCTGAACACGAATCCGCAGAATGGACAGACGACCGGACGGGGTGTCAACAATCAGGGCGTGAACAACCCCGCGACGACCAATCCGAATGCAGTGCCCACATCGCCCAACTCGGTTACGCAACCGTCGAACCCGCCCCCGGGCAATGCGAACGACCAGAACAAGCCGCTGTATGAGCGCCAGGCGACCGATATCCCATGGGCGAACGGGTCAGGCGGCAACACCGGGACCCCACCTCCTCCGCACTAGCGGCGTGGCACGGTGCCGGGTCAAAGGCCTGCCGGATGGCAGGCCTTTATGTTGTGTGCCGGCGGTGACGGCCCGCGAAGCAGGTCCATTGTGTGACCGTTTTTCAGCCGGAGTGCGACTGCGGGTCTTCGGGGGCGAATATCAGCGCGCAAAGCCGGCTCAATTGACGGCAATCGTCGTCGCTCAGCCGGCCGAGAATGCTTCCGGTTTCCGTTTCGATATCCGGCCACATGGAATCGAGCAGCCTGATCCCTTTGGCCGTAATATAGGTGACCGCCTGCCGCTGATCCTCCCTGCCACGAGAACGCTTTACCAGGCGCCTGGATTGCAGCCTGTCCACCAGCCGGGTGACATCGGAAGCGCGGTCCAACATGCGGCAGGCAATCTCGCAGCGCGGGTGTCCGTCAGGATGCACGCCGCGCAGGATGCGCAGCACGTTGTACTGGGCCTGGGTAATACGGTACTGCTGGCAGACCCGCTCCACGATTTCGTTCAACGTGTTGGCTGCCACCATTACGCTCAACAGCGCTTCCTGCTCGGGGCTGGCGAACTGCGTCTGCTTCAGCCGGCGACTGAGGGCTTCCGTCATACCTGCTTTATAGCCGGGATTGGGCTGACTGTCATGGGCCTGCGGAGTCCGTCGTCTGCAGCGGCCAGGCTCATCCGGCTGCGGGATCCGGCTGCAAAGCGGCCAGGCGCTTCGCCGCCCAGCGCGCGTGCTCGGCAACCACCGGATCATCGTCATTACCGAGCTGCCGCAGTAAAGAGAGAAAACGCGTGTCGCCGCTGTTACCCATGGCAATGATGACATTGCGCCGAAGTCCGTTGAGCCTGGCGCGCTTGACCGGCGAGCCGCGAAATACGTCGCGGAACTCATCCGCACCCAGTTGGGCCAGCCACGCAAGATCGGGGTTGACCAAAGCCTCCCGGGCCTGCAGCTCTGCCACGTTCGTCACTGGTGCCCGCCGGTTCCACGGGCAGACGTCCTGACAGATATCACAACCGAAGACTTGGCGTCCCATGCCCGGGCGGAGATCTTCCGGGATGGCACCGCGCAGCTCGATGGTGAGGTACGAGATACAGCGGGTGGCATCGAGCTGGTAGGGGGCCGGGAAAGCATCGGTGGGGCAGGCATCAAGGCAGCGGGTGCACGAACCGCACAGGTCCGGAGGCGGCAGATCGGGCGGCAGCTCCAGCGAGGTGAGCATCACGCCAAGAAACAGCCAGGAGCCGAGCTGGCGGTTGATGACACAAGTGTTTCTGGCAATCCAGCCGATGCCGGCGTATCGGGCGAAGATACGCTCGATTACCGGCCCGGTATCGACGTAGCACCAGGTGCGGGGTGCGGGAACGCCTGCCTCCGCGCACATTGACGGCAGGCCAGACTCAAGGCGACGGAGTTTTTCGAGAAGCACATCGTGGTAGTCACGTTGCGACAACGCATAGCGGGAGATCCAGCCCTGTGCAGGAGTGCCGGCGTGCGTGGAATAGGGCTGGGCGGTGTTGTAGTTCAGGGCGCAGACCACAACCGAGCGCGCCCAGGGAGCGGCGTTGGCGAGGGAAGCACGTTTCAGTTCTCCCTCTTCATTGCGCGCCTGGAGATATTTCATCTCTCCCGCGCGGCCCTCGGCAATCCACTGCGGAAAGAAGCAGTGTTCCAAAGTATCGCCAGCGGCAGCCACCCCGACAAGATCGAAGCCAACTTCGATGGCAAGGCGTTTGAGAGCGTCCTTGAGGCCTGAAACGACTGGAACAGGCGATACCACAGCGGAATTATAGAGGAGTGCCCGGCCCGATCTGGCGCAACGGAGGTCTCTCCCGGCCTCAGGTCCGCAGGTACCTGAGGTAAATCTCGCGCGTCCGCCGCATCATGTCCTGCAGACGCATCTCCGGATCGAAGCTGGCGTCAGCGCCCAGCATCCTCCACAACAGCTTCTGCACGGCGCGCCGGGGATGCTCTGCCACCGGCAGCCATTTGCGGGCGCGTCCGGTGACCAGGCGCACCAGGTGCTCTACGGTGCGCAGGAAGGAGGCGCTTTCCCGCAGGAGCTGCAGCGGGTCTTCGGGCGAGAGCACTCCGCTATCGCACAACAGTTGCAGGCGGTCAGTCAGATTGCCGGCAAACCAGAGCTGATGCCGCGCCTGAAGCCATCCGGCCAGATAATCGATATCGTAAGAGCCGCCGGGCGCGGTCTTGAGGTTGTCCGCGGTCTCGCTGCGCTCCAGTCGGCTGCGAACTTCAGCCATCTCGGAATTGAATCCCGGGCGCATGGCCATCTCCGCTATACCGGAGCGCACCGCCTGCAGCGCACGGTCGCCGGTTTCGTGGTCTCCGGCCACATAGCGCAATTTCATATAAGTCAGGGCCTCCCAGGCCCTGGCTTCGTCGCGGAAATAGGCCCCGAGCTGGGCAGGAGAGACAATCAACTCACCCTCGCGGCCGTGCGGCCGCAGGCGCGCATCGACCGGGAAAACGGAACCTTCGCGGGTATAGGAGGCCAGGACCTCCATGAACTGCTCGGCGGTGCGCCGCATCCGCTCCCGGTCCGCGCCGTCGCCGCACACAAACAGCACGTCGGCGTCCGACAGCAGGTCAAACTCGCGGGCTCCGAGCCTTCCCAGTCCCATGACGCTGAATCCGGGTGGCGAAGCGGCGATCGCCAGGGCGGCGGAGATGGCAGCATCGGCGGCCGCGGTATTGTCGCTGAGCGACTCAAAGACGCCGCGCAGATGAAACAGGTCAAGCGCGCCCGAGAGGAACACGCGGCGGCGATAGTGCCGCCGCAGAATGGACATGGCTTCGGCACGCTCCACCTTCTCATGCGCCAGGTACAGGAAAACCGGATCTTCGGCTACCGTGGCAAGCTGTGACGCCTCAAGGAACAGCTCTTCTCCGCCGCGAGCCGCGCGTTCGTCAAGCTGCTCGAGCAGTGAAACCTCTTCCGGATGCCGGACCAGAATATCGGTGAGGAATTCGCTGAGCTCGAAGATGGTGAGCGCACGCTCCACCGCGGCAGCGGAATGCAGCACGGCCCCATAGCGCTCCGAGGTAGTCCCGGCGGAGCTGAGGAAGCGGTCGAGGTTACGGCGCGCGTGCTGCGAAATCTCCGCCTGCGATACCAGCTCGCGCAACGGCGGCGAGTCAGCCGTAAGGCGCTGCACCATCTCGCCCCAATGACTGCCGGCTGCGGGCGCGAGGTCGGAGCGCAGCTGGAACTCCTGGGTCTCCGGGTCCTGGGCCTGCTCGCGGTAGATGATGCGCTGGTAGATTTCCGCCACCGCCGACATGCGCCGCTGCACAAAGGCAATGAATTCTTCCGGGGCGGGCGCGGCCACCCCTTCACGGGTGAGACTGCGCGCCAGCGCCTGCAGGTCTGAGGGGCAGTGGGGCAGCCGGTGCGTCTGCTGGCCGTGGCGCAACTGCAGACGATGTTCGACATTGCGCAGGAACTCATAAGCGTTGGTAAGGTTGTGGAAGTCTTTTCCGCTGATGTGTTCCTTGTCGTGCAGCTTCTGCAGCGCGAAGAGCGTGCCCCGCGAGCGCAGCCAGGACTCGCTGCCGCCATAGACCCGCTGCAGGCATTGCACCAGAAACTCGATATCGCGAATGCCGCCGCGATCGATCTTCACGTCGATGCTGTCCTGCGCAGGCTGCCGCAGCAGATTTCTGCGGCGGTGGCTGCCGATCTTCTCCCGCGTTTCCAGGGCGGTTTTGATGGCCGCAAAATTCAGTTCGGGGCGATATACCCAGGGCTGCACGGAGCGTATGAACTCGCGCGCCAGACCGACATCGCCGGCCGAGTGGCGCGCCTTGATCATGGCCTGCAGCTCCCAGTCGTGCGCGATATCGGAGTAGTAGTGAACGGCATGGGCCAGCGGCACCGCCGGTTCGCCCTCGCCGCCCTGGGGGCGCAGGCGCAGATCGATGCGAAACACCGGCCCCTCGCGCGTGTGCCGCGACAGCAGCTCCGTAGTCTGCTGGGCCATGCGGATGAAGTATTCGCGATTGGAGATCTCCGCCCCCGCGGGCTCCTCACCGCCGTCGTACAGGTAAAGCAGGTCAATGTCGGAGCTGTAGTTCAGTTCGTTGCCGCCCAGCTTGCCCAGCGAGAGCACGGCGAAGCGGGAATCCACCACCCGTCCGGCGGCATCCAGCCGCTGCGGTGTGCCCAGACGCTGCCGGAGGTACGCCTGGACTTCGCGCAGGGCCTCGTCGATCAGCACGTCGGCAAGCGCGGAAATCTCGGCCGTGGTCTCCGCCAGGGTGGCAATCCCCAGCACATCGCGCAGCATGATCCGGATGTACTCCCGCCGCTTGAAGCGCGCCAGCAGTGCCGCCACATCGGTGTCGAGCGAACGGGAGCGCATGCGCGCGAAGCTTTCCTGGAACTCCTCGCGCGAGTGGGTGCGGTCCAGGCGCCGCTCGCGAGCGAAGGCGTGAAACAGATCGGGGTTGTGGAGCAGCGTTTCCCCGAGCCACGAACTGTAACCGAACACCACAACCGCGTAATGCACCAGCGAAGGATGCTTCCCCAGCAGTGCCAGAAGCTCGGGAGAAGCCTTATCCGCCAGCCGCTCGAAATGGTTAACGGCGGCATCGGGGTTGGAGGCAACCGGCAACACGGCTGCGAGCACGGCATAGACTCCCGCCGGCACCAGCTGGCGGATGCGGCCCAGGCTTCTCGATGCCGCCTCCTGATCGAGAAATCCGGTATGTGCCGCGAAGGCAGATGCGTCTTGTTCGAGTTCAGCCACTACCGGAAATTCTAACGTCTGGTGAGAGGCCACCGCAGGCGACGGGGGCCCGCAGCAGGGTGTAACGGTCCGAGCATCGCATGCCGGCCGCTGAAAAACCGGGATGTGAGAGTCCCGGTTGATAAAATTGATGGAGTTGGCCGCATCCGCGGTCCACGTGGGGAAGTCCTCTTTGGCGCTGCAATTCACAGAAACCTACGACGTCGTAGTGGTCGGCGCCGGTCATGCCGGTTGCGAGGCTGCGATGGCTGCCGCCCGCATGGGGCTGAAGACCGCGCTGTACACGCTCAACGTCGATCTCATCGCGCAGATGTCGTGCAATCCGGCGGTTGGCGGCATTGCCAAGGGGCATCTCGTCCGCGAGGTGGACGCTCTGGGCGGCATCATGGGCGAAGTCACCGATGCGGTCGGCATCCAGTTTCGCCTGCTGAATACTTCGCGCGGGCCGGCGGTGTGGTCTCCACGGGCACAGTGCGACAAGCAGCAATACCGGCTGAAGATGCGCGAGGTGCTGGAATCGGAGCCCAACCTGAAGATCAAGCAGGCGGAGGTGGCGGATATAGCTGTCAGTGGTCAGTTGTCAGTTGCCAGTGAAACAGACCAGCAGGCACAACTGACAACCGATGACCGACAACTGACAACTGGAGCGCGCCGCGCAGTCGGCGTGAAGCTCAGGGACGGCCGCACCGTGGGCGCGCAGGCCGTCATCATCACCACCGGCACTTTTCTGAACGGCCTTATCCATTGCGGCGAGCAGCAGTATCCCGCCGGGCGCAGCGGCGAGCCGCCTGCGGTGCTGCTGGGCGAGGCGCTCAAACGGCTTGGATTTCGCGGCTGCCGCCTGAAGACCGGCACCCCGCCGCGGCTGG
This sequence comes from Binatia bacterium, assembly GCA_035516415.1. Lineage (GTDB taxonomy): Bacteria > Acidobacteriota > Terriglobia > Terriglobales > Acidobacteriaceae > Bog-257. Next base: position 52,410 of record DATJAI010000083.1, read on the forward strand.
ACGGCCGCAGCATCGACTGGTCGAAGTTCACGGTGCAGCCGGGCGACGACGATCCCACGCCCTTCAGCTTCCGCACGAAACGGGTCGCGCACCATGACCGGCAGGTGCCCTGCTACATCGCGTTCACCACCCCGGAGACGCACCGCATCATCCGCGAGAACGTGCATCGCTCGCCTATGTACAGCGGCCAGATACGGTCGATCGGGCCGCGCTACTGCCCCTCGATCGAGGACAAGATCGTCAAGTTCCCCGATAAGGAGACGCATCAGCTCTTTCTGGAACCCGAGGGGCTGAACACGCACGAGGTCTACGTGAACGGCATGAGCACCTCGCTGCCCATCGACGTGCAGATGGCCATCATCAAGTCAATTCCCGGGCTGGAAAGTGCCGAGATGCTGCGGCCGGGCTACGCCATCGAGTACGACTCCATCGATCCCACCGAGCTCGGGCGCACGCTGGAGACGAAGAAGATCGAAGGGCTTTACCTTGCCGGGCAGATCAACGGAACCAGCGGCTACGAGGAGGCGGCGTGCCAGGGGCTGATGGCGAGCATCAACGCGGCGCTGAAGGTGAAGGGTGAGCCGCCGCTCACGCTGGACCGCACGGAGGCGTACACGGCAATCCTGATCGACGATCTCATCAGCAAGGGAACGAACGAGCCGTATCGCATGTTTACCTCACGCGCCGAGTTCCGGCTGCACCTGCGCATCGACAACGCCGACCGGCGGCTCACCCCTTATGGACGCCGCGTGGGACTGATCGGCGAAGCGGTTTGGGCCGACTATCGGGCCCGGCAGGAGCGCATGAAAGCCATGCGCGAGCTGCTGGAAAAGACAGTGGCCGGTAGCCACTGGTCAGTGGCCAGTGAGGGATCTGAGGAGACCATCCAATCGCTCAAACAGGCGAGAGCCTCGGGGCTGACCCTGGCACAACTTCTGAAGCGCCCTGAAGTGCAGATCGAACAGCTTGCGCCGGTGCTGATTAAGCTGATGCCGGCGTTCTTCGCGCGGGAGTGCACGCGTGAAGAAGTTGTCCGTTGTCGGTTGTCGGTTGTCAGCGGCAATAAGTCCCCGGACGAACTGACAACCGACAACCGACAACCGACTACTGATTCCAGCCTTCCGGCGGAAATCCGCAATGAACTGAAGGCAGTGGAGACGGAGATCAAGTATTCCGGCTATCTCGATCAGCAGACCAGGGCCATCGAGCGCCTGAAGAAATCGGAGCAGCGCCAGATCCCGGAGTGGTTCGACTACGGGCGGGTCTCGGGACTGTCGCGGGAGATGAACGAGAAGCTTACACGCGTGCGCCCGCGCACCCTGGGACAGGCGAGCCGCATTCCCGGGGTCACGCCGGCGGCGGTTTCGCTGATCAATGTCTATATCGAGATTCAGGGCCGGCAACAAGCAGAAGGCAGAGCTGGCCTTCAGGCCAGGGTCTGAGCGCATTTATAGAACATGCAAATCCAGAGCCTCGACGTTTTTCTCGACTACCTCGACAAGGTACAGCAACGTACGATGCGAGTCGTCCGCTGCATTCCCGCCGGCAAGCTGGACTGGTCATACCGTGAAGGAAAATTCACGCTCGGCGAGCTCGTGCGCCATATGGGCGCCATCGAGCGCTACATGTTCGGCGAGACCATTCAGGGTAAGCCAAGCCTTTACAGCGGATGCGGCAAAGAGCTGGCTGATGGCCTGGAGGAGGTTATCCGCTTCAAGGAAACGACGGACCGCGAGACGGTGGAAATTGTCCGCCGTCTCGGCGAAGAGGGCATGACACGCAAATGCACCACGCCGGATGGCGCCTCAATCACGGTCTGGAAGTGGCTGCGCCTGATGGTGGAACACGAAATTCACCATCGCGGCCAGATCTACCTCTACCTCGGGATGCTGAATGTGCCTACTCCCCCGCTCTATGGCCTCACGTCGGAACAGGTGAGCGAGCGCCGCGCACGCGTGGAGAGTGCAGCAGTCAGAGTGCCTTGAAGAGACTTCCCTCCAGATTCGGGCAGCATCAACCCTGCGGGTTTTTGCCGCGGAAGTATCTTTCGATTGCGGGAATGATCTGTTTCCACCATGCGCCCTGCCAGTTCACGGCCGGCTGAGGCAGCGCGTTAATCCTGCTCAGGCACTGGTCGGCGGCGGAAGTGTCGCCCATCCGCCGGTACACAAGGGCCATGTTCCGCAGCGCCACCGACCTCTGCTCGGAGTTCCAGGATTCGCTTTCCATCTTCCTGTAATACTCGAGCGCCATGGGGAAACTGCCCCGCCTGGCCGCCTCGGTCGCAATACCCAGGTCGATGAATGGGTCATTGGGTTCAATGGCGGCTGCCCGGAAGAAATGTCCCAGGGCGTCTTCGTACCGTCCCTCAGTATCCAGTGCCATGCCCAGCATGAGCTCGGCTTTCCAGTTTCCCGTCGTCACCGCCGCCGAATGCGACCAGAGAGTCACATCATCTTTCCAGTATCCGAGCTGATGCCACGTGACCGCAGCCAGCGCGAGCATGACCATGATGCTGGCGGCAGGCAGCAAAACCCGGGACAGGCGCCTTTCCGCCGCCCACTCAGCCACGCCCCAGCAGACCATGATGAAGAGGCCGATAAACGAAACGTAGGCGTAGCGGTCAGCCATTCCCTGCACATCGGTCTGCACCACGCCAATGCACGGAACCAGCATGATGAGGAACCACAGCCAGCCCACGAGATAGTAGCGATCGCGCCTGGCGTGCACGGCAAGCACGGTGATGAGCAGCAGAACCACCGTCGACGTCCCCACCTGCCACCAATGCAGCGTGTGCCCCGGATGGGGATAATACAGCGCGAGATCGGTCGGCCAGAAAGCCTTGCCCATGTAGCGGGTGTAGGAGACGACAGCATTCCCGATCCGAAGCCACAGGGGATAGGGCTGGGCTTCGCCGGCGACGTGCTGCGCGATCATGGTCACGCCGGCGTCGACAAGGCAGATGAAGAACAGCGGAGTCTTCTCGACAACCAGCGAGCGGAAGCTTCGCACGGGAATTGGCTGCGGGCCTTGCGGCGACTGCCCGCCGCCGAAGGACACCCGCTGCAGGGGCCAGTAATCCCACAGCGGCAGAACAAGCGGCAGCATGATGATCTGCGGCTTGCTCATGAGCCCCAGAACAAACAGGCCGGTCACGACGATATAGCGGCCCCAGGCCGGCCTGCTGGCGTACCAGCGGTAAGCGCCGAGGGCAGCCAGGCAGAACAGGGTGCTGAGCATGGTCTTGCGCTCGGCTATCCAGGCGACGGATTCCACGTTCACGGGATGCAGCGCAAACAGCGCCGCCACCGTGAAGCTGCGGCCGGCATAACCCGTCGCGCGTTTCAGAACCCAGAAAAGCAGGACGGCATCCAGGGCATGCAGCAGCACGTTCTCATCGTGATGCAAGCCCGCATCGGTGCCGAAGATCTGCAGGTCGATGGCATGCGAGATCCATGTCAGGGGATGCCAGTTGCCGGAATAGCCGTGAGTGAAGGCCCAGAAAATGGTGCCAAAGGTCACGCCGCTGCTGATATGGACGTTATTCAGGACATACTTGGGGTCATCGATGTTGGTAAACGGGTGACTGTGAACCGGCGAGTAGACGGCAAGCGTAACGATGACCAGCAGCAGACCGAGAACGAGGGCGCGCGCGCGGGAATCGCGGGAAACGACCGCTGGTGACTGTACCGCTGCCCGGACCTGGACCCCGACGGACGCCAACTGTTCCCCTTGTTTTGCGCCCCGAGTATATCCGATGTGCTGCTGCAGGTGAATCAATTCGGCCCGCGCGAGCGGCATGCTGCTGCAGGACGAACGAAAAGGGCAGCGGGAATTTGTGGTCAGGTACGTTCGGCCACGAGGACCACCCGCCCGGCGCTGCCGGGAATTGCGACCGGTTCGGCCCAACGCCACCCCTCATCGGCGGCCCGGCGCGTTGCGGGCACCTGTGGGGCGCCGATGAGCAGGCAAAGCCTGCCGGGGCGGGCGACCGCGTTGGCAGCAACGGGCAATACACGCTGAAACTTTTCGACGGCACGCAGGGCGACAATATCCGCGGTGCTGCCCCACTGCTCGACGCGACCGCAGAAGACCTCTACGCCTTCGAGCTGCAGCGCACGCACGACCTCGCGCAGGAATGTGGCCTTCTTGTTCTGCGACTCGATAAGAGTGAGCCTGACGTGCGGCGCCAGTAACCTCATCGGGATTCCGGGGAAGCCGGCCCCAGCGCCGACATCGGCCAGGGTAAGTGGTTCCACGTTCAGGTCCGGCAGCAGTACCCGTGCGGCAAACAGCGACTCGCCAAAGTGGCGGGCCACAATCTGTTCAGGATCGCGCACGGCGGTCAGGTTGATGCGCGCGTTCCAGCGCAGCAGCAGCTCAAGATAGAGCTGCAACTGGCCGAGGAGTGCATCCGGCAGTTCCGCTCCGGCTGTGAAGGGCTGCAACAGCTCGGCGATGCGGGCGCGCTCCATGCTCTGCGATTGTCTCAAACACGCTAAAATAGCCAGTGGCGTCGTGATTTGGGGAAGTTCCCGGGCACCGGCGCCCGAGCTGACCGGTCGTGAGTGCATGTTCGAAGTCACCGTAGAAGATACATTCTCCGCGGGGCATTACCTGCGCAACTATCGCGGCAAGTGCGAGAAGCCGCACGGGCATAACTATCGCGTCCGGGTGACTCTCAGCGGAGCCGAGCTGGACCCGGCCGGTCTGCTGCTGGATTTCAAGGAGCTGAAAGACGTTCTGCGTCCAGTGATGAATTATCTCGACCACGAGATGATCAATGAACTGGAGCCATTCACGACCGTAAATCCCTCCGCCGAGAACCTGGCCAAATACTTCTTCGACGAGACGAATGCGCGTCTGAGGCAGAGCACCAACGGACGTGTGCGGGTGAAAGACGTGACCGTCTGGGAAACGGACACGACGACTGCGCGGTATAGCGAGTAAGAAATGCCGCGGTTCGCTGCTCGCCTTTCGCTATCCGCTTTTCGCCAGAATGCCTGCTGACACCCCCTGGCGAGGAGCGAAGAGCGAATAGCGACCCTCATGCAGATCATCGAGATTTACAGGTCGTTGCAGGGTGAATCGTCCTGGGCCGGGCTGCCATGCGTCTTCGTGCGGCTGGCGGGATGCAACCTCCGCTGCCAATGGTGCGACAGCGAATACACCTTTAGCGGCGGCAAACGCCTGACGCTTGATGAAATCGAAGCCGAGGTGCGTCGTCTTGCGCCGGAAGGCGGAATCGTGGAAATTACCGGCGGTGAACCCCTTCTGCAGGAGCGGGACGTGCTCCCACTGATGGATCGCCTGCTGGGAGCCGGATACACCGTCCTGCTGGAGACCAGCGGGGAGCGGCCCCTCGATCGCGTGCCAGCGCAGGTGGTGAAGATCGTGGACGTGAAGTGCCCCGATTCCGGCGAAGGCGGCACTTTCCGGATGGAGAACCTCGGTTTCCTGGGCGCCCGCGACGAGGTGAAATTTGTGCTTGCCGGCCGGCGCGATTACGAGTTCGCCCGCGATTTTGTGCGCCAGCACTCGCTGGATTTGCGTCCGGGTTCGGTGATCCTCTCCCCGGCCTTTCGCAAGGACGCTGCCGGCAACCGCGATACGTCGCATTGCCTGCTGGATCCCCGGGATCTGGCGGAATGGATGCTGGCCGACGGACTGAATGCGCGTCTCGGATTACAGATACATAAATTCATCTGGGAGCCATCGCTGAAGGGAGTGTAGAAGCAATCAGCAATTAGCTACCATTTGGCTGGCGCTAATGTTGGGTGAACGAAGGCCAAACTGACACGGTTCCCGCTAATTGCCAGAAGCCATCTCATAATGAACCGAAGGAGTAATGTGAAATCCCCTCAGGGGCTAAAGCCCGCGTCTTTCGCGGCTCTGAGCGGCACGGCTGAAGCCGTGCCCTTTCAAAACCGATTTACCCGCGTCTTTCGCGGCTCTGGGCGACACGGCTGAAGCCGTGCCCTTTCAAAACCGATTTATAAGATAGCTTGTAATTGCCAATTGCTCCACATGCTTGACCCCACAGCAAGAATCGTCGTCTCCCTCTCCGGCGGCATGGATTCTGCCGTCTGCGCGGCGCTTGCCGTGCGTGATTTCGGCAGTCAAGCCGTCGCCGCGCTGCATGTCAGCTACGGCCAGCGTACGGAAGCGCGCGAACGCACCGCCTTTCTCGCCATCTGCGAGCGGCTCGGCATCGAGCAGCGGCTGGTGGTGCGCACCCCACTGTTTCGGGCCATCGGCGGCTCGGCGCTTACCGATGAAGGTATTGCCGTTCCCGAAGCTGGTCCGGAAATCGGAGCCCACATCCCCGTGACCTACGTGCCTTTCCGCAACGCGCATTTTCTGTCGGCGGCGGTGAGCTGGGCCGAGGTGCTGGGCGCCGATCGCATCTATATCGGTGCGGTGCAGCAGGACAGCTCGGGGTATCCGGATTGCCGTCCTGAGTTCTACAGGGCATTCAACGAAGCGGTGCGGGCCGGAACCAGAGAAGGCCGCATCCGCATCGAGACGCCGCTGATCGCGCTGCGAAAATCGGAGATTGTGATGCGCGGCCTTGAACTGGGCGCTCCCTTCGATTTAACGTGGTCATGCTACCGCCGCGACGATCAGGCGTGCGGCAGCTGCGAGAGTTGCGCCCTGCGTCTGCAGGCGTTTGCGATGGCGGGCGCCGCCGATCCCATTCCTTACCTGTCGCGGGCTGCGGTCCCGGGCCTTTCATGACCGGCTCCGCGAGGGGCGAGCAGGATAGGGCCATCGGCAGTCCTTCGCTTTCATGCGCTGGAGGAACAATGAGGAAATACATCAATATTACCGCCCTTTGCCTGCTTATGGGCATGTGCGCCGCTCCCTTGTGGGCGCAGCTGGACGGGTCGTTCAGGGGCGTGGCCAAGGACCATTCCGGCAAGCCGATCGTGGGAGCCACGGTGCTGGCCTACGATGCCCAGACCGGAAGAAAATACCAGGGCAAGACCAACGGCAAAGGCGAATACTTCATCGGTACGGTCTACACCGGCACCTACAAGCTCACGCTGCTGCAGAACGGCGCTCCGGTTGACGAGCACAACAACGTGCCTCTCTCCCCGAGCCAGGAACAGGTCGTCAATTTCCTGCCGGCGCAGGAGTCGGGAATGACGGCAGAGCAGCGGCAGAAGATAGAAGCTGCCCAGAAGCAGAACGAGAAGATCAAGGGGCTGAACGCTTCGCTGGCGCAGGCGAAAGAGCTGGAGGGAGCGGGCAATTACGACCAGGCGATTGCGGTGCTGCAGCAGGCCATCCAGGTAGACCCCAACCAGGATCTGTTGTGGGGGTATCTGGGCGACGCGCAGCGTGGCGCCAAGAAATATCCGGATGCCATCGAGTCCTATCAGAAGGCGCTGGCGATCAAGCCCAACTCGGGAGCCTATATGGCGCAGATGGCCGATGCCTATGCGCGGTCGGGACAGACCGACAAGGCAGTCCAGCAGTACGCCGCGGCTGCCCAGGCCGAACCGCAGAACGCGGGCGCCTACTACTTCAATGAGGGGGCGGTACTCACCAATACCGGCAAGGTGGACGAGGCAATCGCCGCCTTCGACAAGGCGATCCAGCTCGATCCCAATCGCGCCGACGCATATTACTGGAAGGGCGTCGACATGATTGGCAAGGCCACGATGAAGGACAACAAGATGGTTGCGCCTCCGGGAACGGCCGAAGCATTTAACAAGTATCTGGAGCTGCAGCCCAACGGCAAGTATGCCGACGCTGCCAAACAGATGCTGGCGAGCATTGGCGCCAGCGTCGAGACGAGTTACGGCAAGTCGAAGGCACCGTCGAAGAAGAAGCCCTGATGATGTGGAGGCGGCGGCCGCCGCCCCTGTTCGGCGTGGCATTCCGGGCAGATTGCACTGTCCGGAATCCGCTCCGAATGCGGTACTACGCTTGCCGATGGCTACCTGCATCCAAAATAAGCTACCCTCCTTCAGCGAGGCCCGCCGCAGCGTGGAAGAGTACGCTGCCACACTCTCCCCCACAGAACCCGAGATGCTGTCGCTGCTGGAGGCGGTTGGTCTCGTATTGGCAGAGGACCTGCGGGCCGACCGCGACTTTCCACCTTTTCCGCGCTCGACCCGCGACGGCTTCGCTGTGCGCGCCGCCGACGTGGGTATGGCGCCGGCGCGGCTGCAATGCATTGGCGAGATCCGGGCGGGGGCGACCCCCGAGCAGAGTGCGATGGCTGTGGGAGCCGGTGAAGCGGTTGAGATCATGACGGGGGCTCCGGTTCCTGCCGGCGCCGACGCGGTTGTGATGCTGGAGCATGCGCAGCGCAGCGGGAATGCGATTACGGTTCAGCGGCCGGTGGCGACGGGAGAGAACGTGGTGGCGATGGGGGCGGAGGCGAAGCGGGACGCGGTCATGGTTGCGCGGGGAACGCGTGTGAACCACACCATCGTCGCGGTGGCGGGCGCCGTGGGGCGTGCCGAAGTCGCCGTGTACAGACGGCCGCGGGTCGCGATACTTGCTACCGGCGACGAGGTCGTGGACATCAATCTGCAGCCGGGACCGAACGAGATTCGCAATTCCAACAGCTATTCGCTGGCGGCGCAGGTGCAGGTGGCCGGCGGCGAGCCGATGATTCTGCCGGTGGCAATGGATGAAGCGGAGGATCTCGCGCTGTTGTTGCGCAAGGGTCTTGAAGCTGACCTGCTGCTGATTACGGGCGGCGTCTCCGCCGGCAAATACGATCTGGTCGAGCAGGTGCTGGCCTCGTTCGAGGCGAGGATCTTCTTCGCCGGTGCGGAGATTCAGCCGGGACGACCGGTGGTCTTCGGAGAAGCGCCGGCGGGCAGGGGTGCGACGCCGTTCTTTGGGCTGCCGGGCAATCCGGTATCCACCATGGTCACGTTCCAGCTTTTTGCGCAGCCTGTGCTCGACGCGCTCTGTGGAGCGAAGCCGCGGTCCCTGCCCTTTGCGCAGGCGGTACTGAAGTCGGAGTTCAGCAGCAAAACCGGCCTAACGCGCTTTCTTCCGGCGAAGCTGGGAGGCACGCCCGAGCACCCCGAAGTCGAACTGGTCCGCTGGCAGGGCTCAGGCGACCTGATGGCGATATCGGGCTCCAACTGCTACATTGTGGTGCCGCCGGACAGGGAGCGCTTCTCCGGCGGCGAGGCCGTGACCGTGCTGCTGTTTTAGTCGCAACCTCCTGCCCGGCGAATAAGGCTGAGCAGCATCGGGGTCCATGACGGATGGCGAAAGCGAAGGACAAGCCGCGGAAGCTGTCGCATTACAACGAAGCGGGACAGGCTGCGATGGTGGACATTTCCGGTAAGGCGGCAAGCGTCCGCGAAGCCGAGGCGAGCGCTTTCGTTGCCATGAGTCGCGAAGTCATTCGCGCCCTGCCGCACAATCCCAAGGGCGATCCACTGGAAGTGGCGCGGATTGCGGGAATCCTCGCTGCCAAGCGCACCGCCGAACTGATTCCCATGTGCCATCCCATTCCGCTGAGCAAGGTTGAGGTTGAAGCGGAAACACGGCGCGAGGGCATTGCCATTCGCACCCTGGTTCGCAGCACCGCGGTTACGGGGGTGGAGATGGAAGCTCTGGTCGCTGCGTCGGTGGCGGCGCTCACCGTCTATGACATGTGCAAAGCTCTCGATAAGGGCATCGCCATTCGCGAAGTTGTACTGTTGCGAAAAAGGGGCGGCAAGAGCGGCGACTACCGGCGGGAGAAAAAGAGCTCTGAATCCCGGCGCCAATAGTGCCAGGCGGTTTCAATCCCTATGAGAACCGCAGCAGTCCTCACCATCAGCGACTCCTCCTCGCGGGGCGAGCGGGCGGACGTTTCCGGGCCGGCGATCGCCGGGCTGCTGCGGCAGAACGAATTCCAGGTTGAACATAACGAAATTGTTCCCGACGATCAGCCGGCGATCGAGGCGGCGCTGGTGCGGCTGAGCGAACAGGCGGAGTTGATCGTCACGACCGGGGGAACGGGGATTGCCGAGCGCGACGTCACGCCGGAAGCTACACGCGCCGTGTGCAACAAGCTGATCGATGGCATCCCTGAAAAGATGCGCTCGGCGGGAGCGGCGCAGACGCCGCTGGCTGCGCTGAGCCGTGGGTTGTGCGGTGTTCGCGGACGTACGCTTATCGTGAACGTGCCGGGCAGTCCAGAGGGCGCCGTGCAGTCGCTGCACTCGGTGGTCGACATTCTGCCGCACGCGCTCGATCTGCTGGCGGGGAAGACCGGACACGAGTAGCTGTCGCATCTCACCGGAGCTCGGGGCGTCTGGCGCATCGGGCCATTTCGGTGTGCGTGCAATAATCTTCCGGCAGCCGGTTCCCGCCAAGGAGCGACTTGGATCCCGTCACTCATCTTCTGACTGGCGCGTGCATGGCTCGCTCCGGCTTCAATCGCAGGACAGGGCTGGCCACGGTAACGATGGTGCTAGCCGCCGAGGCTGCCGATGTCGACGTGCTGTGGGAATTCAGGGGTTCGATCGCGGCACTGCAGCACCACCGCGGTATAACACACAGTTTCGTCGGCGTGCCGTTGGTGGCCGCGGCGGTGTGGGGTTGTGTTTACCTGGTACACCGCCTGCAGCGTGGGAGGCGGAAGACAACTGCAACTTCCCGGGGAAGATCGATCCTGCC
>DATJAI010000084.1:0-4210 GCA_035516415.1 Binatia bacterium
CGCCGAAAGGATTCGCCACCTCATGGACGTTTGACTCCCTGGTCTGCTGAAGCAGCGACCACGACGGAGATGCGCGGGCGCACCACGCGATCCTGCTCAAGCGCCTGGTGGAGAATCGGTTGGCGCGCCTGATTCTTCGCGCGGCGATCCAACTCTCTTTTCGCTGTAGCGATTCGAGTTGTGATCTCTTTTCGCCGCTGCGGAGTTTTCTCGACTTTGCGCGCGGCCTGGAGGTAGCCGAGGCTCTCGGGAAGCGAGCCGAGCCGGTCCATGACATCCGCGGCCTCCAGTGCCAGACGCGCCTGACGGCTGCGAGAGAGCGCCGGTTCTCGGCGGGCAAGGTACTCCGTCATCCGTTCGCTTGATTCGGACTCGACCGAGGACTCGGCTGCGCCTCCCTCATTCTCATCAGTGGCCCTATCTCTGCTGGAGGCCAGAAGCTGCGGCATGGGGGTCCCGTCCAGCGCGGCGATAGCGAGCCGGTCGGAATGCGCTGCTGCGGCTGCTTCGAACAACAGGTATCGGGCTGCGCGGCGTCCCGGCGCGTCGGCGACGGCGTTGCGCAGGATCTGGAGTTTGGCGCGGGCATCGGTGGCGTTCGACGCGGCACTGATGCGACCGGAGTAGAACCAGGGCTGGTCTGCGGCGGCAGGCGTCCGTTGTGCAGCCGTGCCGGCGAGCAGGTTCAATTCCATGGAGCCAAGATCTGCGGATGGGCCGTGGCCTGCCAGTGCGAGTGCGGCTTCCACACGAAAGCCGTAGGGAACATCCGCGCTGGACGCGATCTTGCCGAGGGACTCGCGCGCAGGCGCTGCACCCGCGGCAACGGCAGGGCCGGCGTTTGCACCGATTCTCGCTTTGGCCAAACGCAGGCGGTACGTGGCATTCCATGGAGTCGCCTGCGCCAACTGAGCCAGAAAATCCGCAGCTTCGGCGGGGTGGCCGGTCTTTTCCAGGAGCGCCGCTGCGGAATCCATATTCGCGAATGGATTGTCGATGGCTACGGTCAGCCGGCGAAGCAGTTGGAGCGCGCCGGGCATGTCGCCCGAGGCGATGCGGATTTCGGCGAGACCGAGGAAATTGGCAGCGTCGAGATGGCGGTCGTCAATCTCGCGGGCGAACACGAATTCGAGGATCTTGCGGGCGGAAGCAGTTTCTCCCGCCTCCTGGAGGCGTCTGGCCGCACTCCGAAGGGTATCCGCAGGAGGTGCCGCTTCGTCGCCGGCGCGATAGCGCGACAGAATGGAGTCAAGCGTCCCATTGTGTGCGGCGACCTCCAATTCAAGCGGCACAAATTCCGACGCGTCCGCAACCCGCGTCTCTTGGGGCAACGAAGAGAGGAACTCCGCAGCGGCCTGGAATTGCTTCGTTTCGATCAGATACCAGCCCCAGCGCGTCTGCCAGAGGCGCAGTTCCATCTGAGCGGATTCCTGCTCCAATCCCACGGCTCTTGCGGCAGCGTCAGCCTTGGCGGCCAGTATGCGCTGGTAAATCGGGGCACGCTGCGCCAGGGGAATCCAGGACTTGAAGGCGACGTCGTTGAGCACTGCGATGGGTTCCTGGGCCGATGTGGAGAGGTCGAGTATCCATGCCGTCGCGGCCTGCGGATCGCCGAGGGCTTGATACGCGGTGCGAAGCAGTTCGTTCGAGCGGTACGTGCCGTTCTTTTTGAGATAGGCGCGCAGCAATGCGTCCACGTCGGGCCGCAGCGGCAAGAACTGATGTCGCGAGGCGGCGTCTTTGGTGATGGTGGTGAAATCGGCCCAGAAGCCTTCCGGCACCACAACCCGCTTCACCTGCTTGGCGAGCTGCGCGATGGCCAGCTTCCAATGTTCGGTCGCGGCGTTGCGGTCGCCCTGTTTGAAGTAGGTGAGGGCGAGGCGCTGGTGCGCGGTGACGCTCGCGGGACTCAACTCGAGAACGTGGTAATAATCTGTGACGGCGGCCTGCATCTTCCCGTCGTCGGCGTATTCATCTGCCAGTTGCAGGTAGCCCGAGGATGAGGCCGGGCTCTGTTCCAGCACGGCGGCAAGGAACTCTTCCGGCTCGCCCTGTTTGGACAGGGCGAGGTACGCGCCGTAACGCGAGCCGTAATAGAACCAGATGTCGCCAGCGAGCTCGAGATTACGGTCCAGTTTTTTGCTCAGGCGCTGGCCGATGGTCTCGTCGCCAAGAGCGTCGAGGAAGTTCTTATTCACGGCTGGCGTTGTTTCTCCGAAATAGAGGCCGGCGAGCGAGTCGTATGCGTTTTTCCAGACGGGAACGCGCGGGCGCCCGCGCGCACCCACCAGTTGGTGCGCCAATTCCGGGGTGCCATTTGTGATGACGTACTGCGCCGCTTGCTCGCCCCAGGGCGTCCAGCTCGCAGCGGTCTGGATCAGACGCCCGGGATCCCGCTTCAACAGCAGCTCGAAGTAGCGCTGCAAATCATTGCCGAGGTAGGCCGGAGGAACGGAGGAAAGCACGCGCAGTTCGTTCTCGTCATTAGCGGCGGAGCGCCAGGCGTGTGCCGCTTCGAGAAGCATGGACGGCTGGAAGTCCGGAGGCAGTTGCGGGGCGAATTGCTCGATCTGTGGAGCCATTTCCTCGAACTTCAGCCGGGTGCGCTGGAACTGGGCGTAGCTGTGCATGCGCGCGCTGCGCGTCGCGACGAGTTGTCCCTGCTCATTGGCCAACTCGTAGAGCCAGCTCGCCTGGAGTTCCTCAAGGCCTGCCGCCTCCGCAAGAGGAACGGCGAAGGACTCCACGTCCGCCATGTCCATGGGCCCGCGAAGCTTTTGGGCGAACTGCGCGAGCGTTACTTTCTCTTCGGGAGTGAAGTAGTCCGCGGCAGTGTGGCCCATCTCTACGAGCGAGGCGCGCATTCCGGTACGCGCGCTCTGGATGCGCGATTCGCGGACGCGCTTGCGCCATTCGCTGTCGGTAACGGCCGCGATGCCTTCCTTGGCCACTTGCTGTTCGACCACAGGGACATTCGAGGAGGCGGCGGAAAGCCCCTTCTGGAGCGTGGCGTAGGCGGCGTCCTGCCGGCGCAGGCGCGTCATAAGGCGGGCGTAAAGCGACGCTCCAGTGTGATTTTCGGCCGTGGCAAGGAGCTCGCCGCCGGCGGCACGGATTCCCTGCTCGGCGAAGCTGCGCGCCTCCGCCAGCATTCCCCAGGATTCCAGGCGGCGAGCGGCTTCGAAATAACTCCCGGGGCGATCCATTTTTCCAGTAATCAGCGCGGCGTTCAGAGCGGCCACCACGTCGGCTGCGCGTCCCTGTCGCGCGCGGATCTCCGCAATTTTTTCCATCCACTGCGCATCCTTATAGGAGAGATCGTAGAGCTTCGTATAGTCCACCACGGCGTCATCGAAGCGCATCAGACGCTCGGCCAGTCCGGCGCGTGCGGCGCGCAGGTCGGTACGGTCAGGCCGGATGGCGATGGCTTTACCGTAGGCGTCGATGGCAGCAGGAAAATCTTCGAGAGCGGTCTGGGCTCGCGCCAGCACCACCGGCCAGCGCTCGTCGCGCGGCGAGTCCTCGACCGCCTTTGTAAAAAACGCGAGTAGACGTGGTTCGAGGTGGTGGCGGCCGGCGTAAATGGCAGACTCGGCGGCCAGTCCTTCGTCGGCCGGAAACGCGCGGAGAACCTCGATGTACTGATCCACCGCACCGGAATAATCGTGCAGGCTGGTGAGCGCCGGAATCAGGCCGCGGCGCAGAACGGCGATCTGGGACTTTTTCGCGTCGGCGGGGAGAGGCGAGGCCTGGAAAGCCGCGATTTCATCCACGTAGAACTGCTTCAAGCCCGCAGAATCTCCGGCCTGCGCATACGTATCCGCCATCGCCGCCAGGTACTGCGCATCGTAGGGTGATCGCTTGAGGAGCGCGCCCAGCATCGTCCGGGCCTGGGGAAAGAGCTTGGCGGTCGTAGCTTTGCGCGCGGCTTCGAAGGTGAACTGGGTCGAGAGAGCGGGATAAGAGTCTTTGGCAGCTTGCTCGAGCACCGCGATGGCCTGCGGGTAAAGCTTCGTGCGCCAGTAAAAATCCACCGTGGCGCGCACGACGCCGAGAATTTTCGGATTCTCCCGGTAGAGGTCCTCGATATTTCGCTGCGCGGAGGCGAGATCCTTGCGGGCCTCGTAGAGCTGCACCAGGCGGTAACGCAATTGCAGCCGGGTAACCGGATCGGAGGTAAGCGTAGCCTGCTTCTCGAGAGCGTGCCCGC
>DATJAI010000085.1:0-8373 GCA_035516415.1 Binatia bacterium
CCATCACATGGTCGGCCGCCTCATAAACATCGGGATAGCCGAGCATCAGGACCACGCGCTCGGCTTTGGCGTCAATCAGCCTGCATTTGGCCTCCAGCACCGTCACCAGCGTTCCTTCGCTCCCGACCAGCGAGCGGGCAACATTGAAGCGCCCATCCCGGCCTGGTATGAGCTGGTCGAGGTTATATCCCGAAACGCGGCGCGGGATGGGGACATAATTCTTGTGCACCAGGTCGGCATAGTGGTCGCGCAGCGAACGAAGATAACGGTAGATCTCGCCCGCTCGCCCGGGCTGCCTGATCTTCTGTTCCCAGTCGGTGTCGGTCATCCAGCCGACGGTCATGCGGGTACCGTCATAGAGCAGCACTTCCAGTTCCTCGATGTTGTTGTCCGTCTTGCCCGACATCTGGGCATGCGCGCCGCAGGAGTTGTTGCCGATCATGCCGCCGAAGCAGCAATGGTTGTGGGTGGCAGGGTCGGGGCCCCAGGTGAGCAGATTATTGCTTTCCTTCATCACCTTATTGCGCAGCTCGTCGCATATGGTGCCGGGCAGTACCCGGGCCCAGCGCTCCGGAAGATTGAGCTCCAGTACGCCATTCAGGTATTTGGACCAATCGATGACGATGGCGACATTGCAGCACTGGCCGGCGAGGCTGGTGCCAGCGCCACGTGAGAGCACGGGAGCGCCGAACTTGCGGCAGGCGGCGACGGTCTGCACCACGTCTTCCTTCGATCGGGGAATGACGACTCCGATGGGTACCTGACGGTAGTTCGACGCATCCACCGCATACATCGCTTTGCTGCCGGCATCGAAGCGGACCTCGCCTTCCACGTTCTTCCGCAGCTCTTCTGCCAGCCCGGCGACGTCCACGTAGTTTCCGGCGGAACGCCAGTTCGCGGGACGGCTCTCGAGATTTCTGGTCAGCTCTTCAGGGCTAATAAGCGGAGTTCTGCTGGCGGACATGCCTTCTCCTTCGTCTGCGATTTCATGCGGCAAATTTCTCCGCATCGGCGCGTTTCAGCTCCAGACCGTTGCCGGGGCGCGAGAGATCAGGGCTCAGCTCGCCATTCACCACCACCGGCAAACCATCGAAGAACATCCGCTCGATGCGAACATGGTCATGAAAGTATTCGAGATTCTCGAACAGCGGCACACAACATGCAATGTGGGCGTGCAGCGCAGGGGCGGTATGGCCCGACAGAGGCACATTATGCGCTTGGCAAAGCGCGGCCACCTGCATGAATGCGGTGATGCCTCCGCAACGGCTGACATCCGCCTGCTGCACGTCCACCGCTCCCGCTTCCAGCATCCTGCGGAAATAGAAAATGTCATAGCCGTACTCTCCCGCGGCGATCTGCATCATGGCGGGAGCGCGATCCCGAACCAGCCGCAAACCATCCAGATCGTCCGACGAGACCGGCTCTTCAAACCAGCGGACGTCGTATTCAGCGAAAGCCTCTGCCTGGCGGAGGGCCTGTTTGCGGAAGTAAGCCCCATTGGCGTCGACGAACAACTGCGTGCCAGAGCCGATCGCCTCGCGTGCGACGGCCACCCGCTCAATGTCCCGCTCTGGGTCACGGCCGATCTTCATCTTCACCGAGCGGATCCCCTGCTCCGCCCAGCCGGACAACTGCTCTGCCAATTCCCTGTCGGAGTACGAGGTGAAGCCTCCGCTGCCGTAAATGTGCACTGCCCGCCGTAACTGGCCCAGGAGTGTGGCCAGCGGCAGCTCGAGCAGACGCGCCTTCAGGTCCCACAGGGCGCAATCTACGGCCGAGATCGCCATGGAACAGATCCCGGGCCGTCCGAGATTGCGAATCCTGCGCCACATCGAGGCGTAGGCAGAAGCGGGAGACAGCGCATCCGCGCCGACGACGACAGGGGAAAGAGTATCGCGAATCAGGGCGGCGGTGGCCGAGTCGGCATAGGTGTAACCCGTTCCCTGCTTGCCGCCGGCACCAGCCTGGACCAGCACAAGTGTGGTTTTGTCCCACTGCAGGGTGCCGTCCGATTCGGGGAAATCCGTGGGGACGGTATACGTAAGTACATCGATACGGTCGATCGGGACAGTACGCCGAACGGCGGTCATTCCAGGCAGCGCCTCCTAAAGACAGAAGCTCCCATGTCGGATGTTCCCCTGCTGGGTGAGATGTGTGACGAGGGCAAGCGGTTCGCCACTGCAGCCCACTCATCCGGCTTCGCCCCAGAGAATCGTAATCCGATACATTTCCGGACGGCAGGGCTGCCCCCGGGCTCGCTCGCAGAATGCCCAGAAAACCCGCATGTTTAGCGTGCGAGAGGGCTGTCGGCTCTGCGACCGGCGGGCCTGCGCTGCATCTAATTTACTGAAGGAAAAGAGGAAAATAATATGAGGCTGTCGGGATGGAAGCTGTTTGGAAGTCTCATCCTGGCAGCGGTTCTGAGTGCGCCCGCGTGGGCCGCAACTCCGGCGCTGCCGGGAACTCTCAACTATGTGGAAGGAAAAGCCGCGATCGGCACCGAGACCCTGAATGCCAAATCGGTAGGTTCCGTCAGCATGGAAGCCGGCCAGACGCTGACAACCGAGCGCGGCAAAGCCGAAATCCTGCTGACCCCAGGTGTGTTTCTGCGGGTTGGCGACAATAGCGCGGCTACCCTGGTTTCGCCCAGTCTGACCGACACCGAAGTCGCTCTCTCGAAGGGGCAGGCGATGGTTGAGGTCGCGGAGATGCATAAGGACAATCTGCTCCGCGTGCAGGAGGACGGCGCTACCACGCAATTACTCAAAACCGGCCTGTATGCATTCGATGCCGACAACGGCAACGTTCAGGTATTCAAAGGCGAAGCGCTGGTACAGGACGGCGATCGCGAGATCAAAGTGAAGGGTGGGCACCAGTTGGATGTAGCAAATACTGCCAGGCTGAAACCGGCGAAATTCGACAAGGCCAGGTACGAGGACACCGATCTGTACCGCTTCAGCAATCTGCGTTCGGAGTACCTGGCGGAGGCCAATGTTGACGCGGCGCGGATGTACTACGGCGGGCCTGCCTGGTACGGCCCCGGCTGGTATTGGGACCCGTTCTTCACGGCTTATACCTGGGTTCCGTGGGGCGGAGTTTTTTACAGCCCGTTCGGCTGGGGATTCTATTCGCCGCTGTGGCTTGGGTATGCGCCTTATTACGGGCTTCCCTACGGGTATGTCGCCGGCTCCGCGAGACCGTATCATCCCGGTCATCATCCGCCGTACGCGGGCTATTCACACGCATATGCCGCGCGTCCGGGATTGGGTGTGCCGGCGCACACGATGGTGGCTTCTCCACATCTCGGCGTGATGGGTGGAGGCTTTCACGGTGCAGGAGGTTTCCATGTGGGCGGCTTTGCTGGAGGGTTCCACCGCTGATAACTGAGCAGTGACAGCGAAGTGCAGCGTGGAATGCGGGGCTTTCCTTAGCCCCGCTTTTCTTTTCGCGAACTCTCGGCCGGCCTGGTTTTACTGGAGCGAGAATCCCGATGCGGAAGGATTCCCAGCCGGGTCGGAAAAGCCTCGAATGGCGCACTGAGCCAGGAAGGGCCAACCTCCCCGGGCAGGCGTGAGCTTGCAGCTAAGCCGTAAGCTGCGGATAATCTCCTGAAATGGCAGCGGAGTCGTAGCCATGGCAGAACCGAAGAAGGACAATGCGAAACCGAAGGCTTCCCGGCCTCGAATGAAGGGTTATGGCGTGCCGAAGTCGATGGCAGGAGCACTGCCGTGGACCTGGGCTCGTGAGCGGCTGAGCAAATCTCATAATTACTGGCTCACGACTGTTCGCCCCGCCGGCGTGCCGCATACGATGCCGCTATGGGGAATCTGGCTCGACAGCGCGTTTTACTTCAGTACCGGAACTTCCACTCGCAAGGCGCGCAATCTGCAGCACAACCCTAATTGCGTGGTATGCAACGAAAACTCGGAGGAAGCCGTGATCCTGGAAGGTGTGGCGCAAAAGCTGAAAGATAGCGAGATTCCTGCCCGGGCGTTCGTTGATTACAAAACCAAATACGGCTGGGAGCTCGATCCGCAGCGCGGCTCCGTCTTTGTGGTTCGTCCCAAAGTCGTCTTTGCCATGCCGGAGAAGCTATTTCCGAAGGGTGCAACGCGCTGGCAATTCAGCCAGGAGAGCTAACGTATGGCGCACGCCTCGACCTGGTGCGAGCGCAGTCTGGAACTTCTTGACCCCTTGGCCTGATGCGCTAGCGGCGCACACCGGCAAATGCCACCGGACCGAGAAACCGCAATTCGGGAACGGCCGGGATGAGGCCAATCTCCTGCGAATATTGCAGAAAGAGCTTCAGGCCGGCATGGTTCTCACGGTCCAGGTAGTAGTTGATATTTGTTGTCAGATAGCTACGGATATCTTCCCGGCTGAGGCCCAGCTTCGGAGACCATTCATTGGCGATTGTCTCGAGGCTATCGGACTGAAGACCGTGGTCCCGCGATTGCTGGAAGACTCGAGTCAGGTTGAGGCCGGCGGGCGTGCGATTGAGGGCGTCGAGCCGCACCGCCCAGAAGGCGAACACGAAGGGCTGGCTTGTGGCCTGGTGCCACAGATGCGCGAGATCGTAGAGATGATATCCCGCATTGGCCGGTACCTCGAGTGCGGCATCCCCGATCAGCAGCGCGGCATCGTGGTCGCGCAGCATATCACGCAACTGGGGAAGATGCGCCTCAAGCCGGCGCGGGCCGCCGAAAAACCTCGCAAACAGCACCTGCAGCAGTGCAACCGAGGTGCGCGACGATGTGTCGGTGGCCACCGTCCGAACGTCTTCCAGCGGTTTTTTGCTCACCAGCAGGATGGAACGCACCCGGTCCTTTGACGCAATCGCAATGTTCGGCAGGATCAGCAGCCCGGGAATTTGCGCCCAGGCGAACGCCGGAATGATGCCGATGTCGGACTGGTTGGCCGCCAGCTCGGCAGCGCAGGTTGACGGGCTGGTGTAGTTGATCGCGAAATTCCGCGCGGCATCGCCGTGCTCGAAATCCCACATCAACGGAGCGGTGTTGAGAAAGGAAATGGCAGCGATACGCAGGCCCGGCATGAAACATCGAGTCTAACAAAGGCCGAAATCCGGCGCGGAGCGGTTGTGACCCGTGTCCTTGACGGTAACATCGGCAGCGATTACCCTGCGCCTCATCCGGGCCCAGCCGGACCTGGAGTGGACATGCAGGCCGAAATACCGATCCGGACTGAAGATTACGCGCTCACCCGCAAGCTGCAGTGGCTTGCGCTTTCCCTTACTCCCGGGGTGGGACCCGGACGGGGCCATCGAATCGTGCAGCAGTTTGGCGGAATTGAAAGGCTCTTCAGCGCGTCGCTTACGGAGCTGGAAGGCGCGGGCCTTTCCGCTGCTGCGGCGCAGAGCATCGCGTTGGGCAAGTCGCTCGAGCTGGCTGGTACCGAGTATGATCACGTCCGGGAAGTGGGCGCTTCGATCCTCGTGGCGGGCGACGCCGGATTTCCAAAGCGGCTGCTGGAGATATATGATCCGCCTCTCGTGCTGTACCTTAAAGGAAGTTCCGAAGTCATAGACCAGCAAGGTATTGCAATCGTCGGCACAAGGCATCCAACGCCCTATGGCATCGGCATGGCGGAGCGCTTGGCCTGCGACCTGGCGGCGCGTGGGCTCATCATATTCAGCGGGATGGCGCGCGGAATTGACACCGCGGCGCACCGCGGTGCCCTGAAGGGTAATGGCCGAACCGTCGCCGTCTGGGGAACGGGAATCGACGTCGTTTATCCGAAGGAAAACCAGAAGATGACCGAGCAGATTTTAGCCTCGGGCGGCGCGGTCATTAGCGAATTTGCGCTCGGCACTTTTCCGGCACCGCAGAACTTTCCCATTCGCAACCGGTTGATCAGCGGAATCTCCATCGGTGTCCTTGTCGTCGAGGCAGGGGAATACAGCGGAACCCGCGTCACGGCCCGTTGCGCGCTAGAGCAGGGCCGGGAGGTTTTTGCGGTCCCCGGCAATGTCACCAACAAGCTCTCCTGGGGGCCTAACACTCTCATAAAACAGGGGGCTGCACTGGTTGCAACGTGGGAGGACGTGTGGGAGGAACTTCCGACGGAGACCCGCCTGGCGCTCACACCCGCGGAGTCGGCTGCATCCGGTGAAGGTGCTCCGGCATCATTGTTCGAGGCCGCCGAATTGCCACCTGCGGAAAAAAGGATTGTGGCGATATTGCGGTCCGACGAGTCCACGCATATCGATGAACTCGTGGAGCGCCTGGCCGCGCACCTGTCTTCCTCCGAGATTTTTGCTGCGCTGTTTGAGCTCGAACTGAGCGGCCGCATACGGCAGTTGCCCGGAAAGTATTACGTCAAGGCAATGTAGGCGAATGGTGTGAGGACGTCATCTGGCTGCCGGCGTCTTTGCCGCGAATGCGCGGCCCGTGCTAGCTTCATACACGTACTTCCGCAATTTTGAGGTTCCATTGGCAAAAGGTTTAGTTATCGTCGAGTCGCCCGCGAAAGCGAGGACGATCCAGAAGTATCTCGGCTCGGGTTACGAGGTGGAAGCCTCCCTCGGCCATATCAAGGACCTGCCCAAGAAGTCGCTCGGCGTCGATCTGGAGAATGATTTCGAGACCGAATATGTCGTCATTCCCGGCAAGGAGAAGGTGGTTGCCAGGCTGAAGAAACTGGCGAAGTCGGCGGACGCCATCTATCTCGCCCCCGATCCTGACCGCGAGGGCGAGGCCATCGCCGCCCATCTGGCCGAAGAACTGGGGGCCAACGGCGCCGAGACGAAAAAGCGCAGGAAGGGCGCGGTCAATATCCGGCGGGTGACGTTCAACGAGATCACCAGGCGCGCCGTGCAGGAGGCCTTTCAGCACCCGCGTGACATCGATGTGAACCTGGTTGACGCGCAGCAGACCCGGCGCGTGCTGGACAGACTGGTTGGCTACCAGATTTCTCCTCTGCTCTGGGACAAGGTGCGCCGCGGCCTCTCGGCGGGGCGGGTGCAGACCGTTGCCCTGCGGCTCATCGTCGAGCGCGAGCGCGAGATCAAGGCGTTTGTCAGGGAAGAGTACTGGACAATTGACGCGCACCTGCACGCCCCGAAGCCGCCCGCATTTGACGCACGCTTCGTCGGCATCGGCGAAGAAAAGACCGCGATTCCCAATGAGGAGGAAGCGGGGAAGATCAGAGCCGCGCTGGAGAAAGCCGACTGGAGCGTCCGCTCGGTCGATACCCGCGAGCGGCGGCGCAGTCCGGCAGCGCCGTTCACCACCAGCAAGTTCCAGCAGGACGCATCCCGCAAGCTCCGCTTCAGCGTGAAGCGCTCCATGATGATCGCCCAGCGGCTCTACGAGGGCGTTGATCTGGGCGACGAGGGAACCATCGGTCTGATCACCTATATGCGTACTGACTCGCCCCAGGTCTCGAACGAAGCGCTGAATGAGGTCCGCGGGCTGATTGGCAGAGACTTCGGGCCGCAATTCCTGCCCGAATCGCCCAACACCTACAAGTCGAAGAAAGGCGCGCAGGAGGCACATGAGGCGATACGCCCGACGTCGGTTGCGCGGCATCCCGATAGCATCCGGCAGTATCTTCACGAAGACGAATACAAGGTCTACAAGCTGATCTGGCAGCGCTTTGTCGCCTCGCAGATGAATCCTGCCATCTTCGACCAGACGACCGTCGATATAGAGGCGAAGAGCGGCGACACGATTTACAGATTCCGGGTGACCGGGTCGGTGCTGAAGTTCGACGGCTTCCTGAAGGTCTACGAGGAGTCAAAGGACATCAAGGACGAAGAGGACGAGGCGCTAAAACACAAGCTGCCGGTGCTGGTCGCCGGGCAGAAGCTGACGCTCAAGGGCCTGAAGCCGGAGCTGCACTTCACCGAGCCGCCTCCGCGTTACAACGAAGCCTCGCTGGTGAAGGAGCTGGAAGAACGCGGCATCGGACGGCCATCAACCTACGCCGCCATTATCGGCACCATCCAGGAGCGGCAGTACGTGCAGAAGGTGGGCGGCAGGTTTATCCCGACTGAAATCGGGCTGGTCGTGACCGACCTGCTGGTGGCGAACTTCAAGGACATTTTCGATCCTCAGTACACCGCGCGCCTGGAAGAGGAGCTCGACGAAATCGAGGAGGGCAAGGAGCGCTGGACCGATGCGCTGAGAGACTTCTACCGGAAGTTCGAGAAGGAGCTCCAGTATGCCGAAAAGCATATGGAGAACGTCAAGCGCATGGAGAAGCCCACCGACGAGAAGTGCGAGCGGTGCGGTTCGCCGCTGGTCATCAAGTGGGGTAAACACGGATCGTTCTATGCATGCAGCGCCTACGACAAGAACGACCCCAATAGCTGTACCTTTACCAAGGAGAACCCCATTGACCTGCCGGACTTGG
>DATJAI010000086.1:0-3707 GCA_035516415.1 Binatia bacterium
GACGTGCGCCTCGTCCGTACTCGCGCCAGATAAGCCATGCTGAGACTGCCATCAGGACGTAGAGAACCGTCCAGATCGGACCGAAGACAGAGGCAGGCGGAGCGCCGGCCGGCTTGCGGAGCAGCGGATACCAATGACGAAGGCCGCGACCGGTGAACCAGGATCCGAGGCCGCCTGAGCCGAGACAGACAGCAAGAAGCACGATCAGCATCAGCCACGGTTTCGCGTTCACGGGCTATTCGGTCAGCAGTACGATCTTGCCGTAGTTGGCGCGCTGCAGCAGCAAACGGTGCGCTTCCCCAGCCTGTTCCATGGGCAGGGTGTGACCGATCTCGGGATGCAGCCGGCCCTGTTCGATCCACGGCTGCATCGCCTCCAGGCAGCGCGCAATCAGCCCGCGGTCTCTTGCCAGCACACTCAGCCACAGCCCGTGTGCGCTCAGGCTTCTGGCCATCATGGTTCCGGTATCGAACTGATGCCGTTGCCCGGTTGCGGTGCCATAAATGATAACGCGGCCAAACGGCCGGCAGCAGCGCAGGCTTTTGGCGGTGTGCTCTCCGCCGAGCATCTCGAAGACCGCGTCCACACCTTCGCCGTTGGTCAGCTCCCTCACACGCTGTTCGTAATCCGCTTCGCGGTAGTTGATACCATAGTCCAGTCCCAGCTTCCTCACCCGTTCGAGCTTCTCGGTGGAAGACGATGTGCCATACATTTCAACATCGAGCATCTTGCCGATCTCGACCGCGGCAGTACCCACGCCGCCTGCGGCAGCATGGATGAGCACTCGCCGCCGATGTGCGCTTTGCCAGAGGATCGGTTCGATCGCGTCGCTGGTGATGCCGGCCTTCCAGTAAGCCAGATATGCGGTGAGAAAATTCACCGGGAAGGCCGCCGACTGCACCGGAGTCCAGTTGTGCGGCTGGGGCCAAAGCAGTTCGCGCCGGACGGCAATTCTGGTCGCTGCCGCGCCCCACGGCACATATCCCATCACCTGCTCGCCGCTGGCCTCGACCACACCTGCAAATTCACGTCCGGAGATGTATGGCGGGGACGGCATCCCGCTGTAGTTGCCCCGGGTAGCAAGGGTGTCGGCGAAGTTGACACCGACCGCCTGGACGCGAACGGTCACCTCGTCCGGAGCAGGCTGCGGCTCGGGCACATCGCGCACCTCCAGGACTTCCGGACCACCAACACGAGTCACAACGACGGCTTTCATGCTGGCTTCGATTTTACGACGCGGTCGCGGTTGCGGGATCGGGAGGGCGCCGGTTGCGGAGTTGCGCGACGTGCCATCGTTCACGTCAGCCTACTCCCGGGAGAGTGTGAAGTTTACATTGATCTGCGTGTCGACCTCAACCGGCGCTCCATTCAGCCGGTACGGCTTATAACGCCACTGCTTCACGGCGTCGATGGCTGCTGCGATCAGCAAAGGATGGCCGCTCACAACGTGCAGGTCCTGCACGGTTCCATCTCTGCCAATCACCGCCTGTAAAACGACCGTGCCCTGGATTCGCGCCTGGCGCGCCAGTGCTGGATACCCGGGCTCGACCTGGAGAATCAGCCAACCCTCTGCGACCCCGGAAGAGACACGAACTTTCTGTAATGCGACCTTGGGGACTACAGCTGGAGTGCTTCTCAGTAATTCGGTGATCTGCGGGTTAGCCATGCCGCCGGGCACGGCATTTCGGACCTCCCATGCTTCAGGAGGAGGAGCGCCGTTTGCAGTTTCGTCACGCCCGATCACGACCGCCTTCGGAATCTCGCGTGGAACCAGAAGCACGCTGGGCGCAAGCCGACCTGCGCTTCCTGCCACCGGTGTCGAAGCTCGTGCCATCGGAGCGGGTTGCGGAGGCGCGGGAGCCTGCAACAGGCTCATCAGATTCTTGCTGGGAAGAGCCTCCGTATAGATCAGCGAGACCAGCACCAGTGTCCCGCAGATCAAAAGCTGCGCGGTGAAGGACAACGCCGTTGCCCAGGGATTATGACGGGCGAGCCTGCCGCCTGACTCAACAAGGCTGTCTTCAAACATGCCCCGCCCCTCCTCTCCGGCTGCTCACATAGACACCGCAGGCATGAGCTTTGGTTTCAGGAGAAGCGCGGGCCGGTAGTGGGCTGTTTTCGAACCAGTCCACTACCGGGTTTTCTCTTAGTTGACCGGCAGCTTCGGGATCATGCCGGGAAAGACATACGCGGGACGGGGATCTTCAGGCCCGCGTCTGCGAATCTGATCTTGCTTTCGCCGCTGAGGTCCGTGACCTCAGCGGCGAAAGGGGCATTTATGTTGGCCGGCGGACGCGCGGCTGCGCCCTTCGGGCGCGCTACCGGGGGATCAGGCCCGTGAAGACGTAGGCTTGAAGGAAGGCGATCAGCCCGATCACCGCCGCGCCGGCGACCGAGTGCCACCACACCGTCCGGAATATCGGGCCCAAGGCGTGGGTGCGCTCGTAAGGATCGTCGTAGCAGGCGGCGCAGGCCACCATGATGGACTGGGGGTCGATCATCTTGCCCATCACCCCCCCGGTGGAGTTGGTCGCCGAGATGAGGGTCTGGTTTAAGTGCAACTGTTGGGCAGTGATCCGCTGCAGGCTGCCGAACAGCGCGTTCGAGGCGGTGTCGGAGCCGGTGAGGAACACCCCCAGCCAACCCAGGTAGGCCGCAAAGAAGGGA
Source organism: Binatia bacterium (assembly GCA_035516415.1). Taxonomy (GTDB): domain Bacteria; phylum Acidobacteriota; class Terriglobia; order Terriglobales; family Acidobacteriaceae; genus Bog-257. The sequence continues at coordinate 2,668 of DATJAI010000086.1, forward strand.
TACAGGACCCCGACGTGTGTGAACGCCAGACCGATCACCGCATCCGTTCCAGAGTAGCGGGTGAGGAACCCGAGTCCCAGCACCTGCGCGATAACCAGGATTGGGATCACCAAGCGACGCGCAGTTTGCCCGACAGCCTCGCGCCACTGTTTGGCACTCAGCCCCAAGGCGAGTCCGGACAACAAGGCCGCTATGAACACGCCCGTCCCGGCAGCTGAAAGCCAGTTGATGCTGAACACGGCCCCCTCGGGCTTGGCATTGGCCGGAGCTACTGGCGGCATGCGCTGGACCAGGTTATGTAGCACCGGCATTTGCCACTGCGGCAAGGAGAGCTTGCCGCCAAACACACTGCCGAGGAGCGTGGTCTTGAAGGTGATTCCCGCAAACAGGTTGTTCAGGTGTGTCTTCCACGCTGGTATTCCCCAGACTGCGCAGCAGACGATCAGGATCGCCCACGGCACCCAGGCATATACGGTCTGGCCCATGGTATAGCCATATCTCCATTCCTTGGCCGGCACTGTGGCCGCTGCTGACCTTCCTCCTGAGTCCCTGCCGGGCGAAGCTACTGCGGCCGTTCCGGGTGTGCCGCCGGGGCCGCTGGCCAGCGCCTGGCGCTCGGACCGCAGCAGAAAACGTGTCTTGGGATGCCAGACAAAACGGAGGAACAGGGCGGTACAGATGACGGAGAAGACACCCGCTACCACATCCGTCATAAGGTGGAAGGATGGTGTCGCGGATGCAAACCACTGGACGACGGCGAAGGAGACGCCTGCGCACAGCGCTCCCGGCCACACCTCCCAAGCCTCCTTAAAAGTACCCCCTTCCATAAGCACAAACGCGGTGACCAGCCAGAACGGGACGAGGATGGAAACAAAGGGGAGCTGGTGCCCGACCATGGTGGAAAGCTTGAGCTGATCGAGGCCGGTCACCGTCGCGAGCATCACGATCGGCGTACCGATGGCTCCGTAGGCGACTGGGGCGGTGTTGGCCAGCAGGTTGAGCACGGCCGATTGGAAGGGAGGAAAGCCCAGGCCGACCAT
>DATJAI010000087.1:0-52416 GCA_035516415.1 Binatia bacterium
GTCGGCCTGCGCGGTCTGCTCTATACCGAAATCGAGGCGCAGGGCGCGAAAACCGACCTTCACTCCGGGGTGTACGGCGGCGCGGCGCCCAACGCCATCTTCGGTCTCATCGAAATCATCGGCAGGCTGAAAGACGAAAACGGCAAGGTGTTGATCCCTGGTTTCTACGACGCCGTGGAGAAGCCGACTGAGGACGAGCTGAAGGCCTGGGGGCGGCTGCCCTTCAACGAAGAGGAATACCGCAAGGCGGAGGTCGGCTCCGATGTGCTGACGGGCGAAGCAGGATATTCAGTGCTGTATCGCACGTGGGCGCGCCCCACGCTGGAAGTTCATGGTATCGTCGGCGGCTTTGTCGCTCCGGGAGCCAAGACCGTGATTCCCGCGCGCGCTTCGGCGAAAGTCTCGATGCGGCTGGTGCCCAACCAGGATGCCGACGACATCCTTCGGAAGTACAGCGATTACGTGAAGAAGATCACGCCCAAGGGCATAAAGACCGGCATCAAGGTGCACAGCAAGGGACCGGCCTGCGTGGTGAATACGGATAATCCCTATGCGCGCGCGGCAGTCGAAGCCATGCACGAAATCTTCCACCAGGACACGGTGTACATCCGCTCCGGCGGCTCCATTCCCATCGTCACCCAGTTCGACAAGGACCTGAAAGTCCCTAGCATCATGATGGGCATGGGTCTGCCGGACGACAACCTGCACGCGCCTAACGAGAAGTTCCACATCCCGAACTTCTATCGTGGCATTGAATCCATCATCCGCTTCTTCCAGATATTGGGCGGCCAGTAGCGTAATGACGGTTCCTGCCGGCGTTCCAGCATTACATTCCCGTCCCTGCAGACTGCGGCGGCGGACTAGCCGAGCGAATGCGTATCGAGGAATCGGCGCGCGACCGCGGCTGCGTCTTTCCGTTCTCCATCAACCGCATAGTTCATGGCACGCATGTCGCCGGCGGTGATACGTCCAGCGAGAGACTCGAAGGCAGCTCGCGCCTCGGGCCACTCCTGGAAGACTTCGGGACGCACGATGGGCACTGCGTCATAAGGAGGAAAGTAATGCCTGTCGTCGTCGAGCACGACCAGCCCCAGCGCGGCGATCAGTCCGTCGGTATTGTTGCCCGCGACAATGTCCACAGAACCGTTTTCCAGTGCCCGATAGAGCAGGCCGAGGTCCATGACGCGCGGCGTATCCGCAAAGCGCAGGCTGTAAGTGCTGACCAGGCCCTGATAGCCGTCCCGCCGCTCGAGGAACTCGTAGCCGACTCCCAGCCGCAGGCGGGGAGCATACGGCGCAAGTTGAGAGAGCGTGGTCACCCCCAGCCGCCGCGCCGCGTCGCCACGCATCACCATGGCGAAGCTGTTGTTGAAGCCCAGCGGCGGCATGACAGCAAGATGGAAGCGATGCCTGTACTCCTCTCGCACGTTCTCGAAGACGTTTGCAGCGTCGCCGGAGGCCGGCTGCTTCAGGATGGCCGCCAGCGCGGTCCCTGTGTACTCGACGTAGGTATCAATGCGTCCGGCGAGCAGCGCCTGCTGGCAAATGTAGGTGCCGGCCAGGTAAAAACGGCGCTCCACCGGCGCGCGGCAGACGCGTCCGAGATATTGCGCCAGCAGTTCGCCCAGGATGAGCTGCTCGGTGAAGTTCTTCGAGCCGACGGTGAGGGCCTTTGTCCGCGACACACATCCGCCGCAAAGAGCAATTGCCATTCCGGAGAGAAAGCTTCGGCGACGCATGTCAGTGGCGATGCCGCACCAGCAGTCGTTCAATGCCGCCCAGCGCCAGGTCGGCGAGTAACGCCATCAGCGCGGCGGGAATGGCGCCCGCGAGGATCACCCCGTTGTCCACCATTGCGATGCCGCGAAAGATGAATTCGCCCAGACCGCCGGCGCCGATGGCCGCCGCGATGGTCGCCACCCCGATGGTAATCACCGCGGCGACGCGGATGCCTGCCAGCATAACCGGCAGGGCCAGAGGCAGCTCGACCCGCCAGAGGAGCTGGCGCGAGGTGAGACCCATGGCAACCGCCGCCTCGCGCACCGGCGCGCTGATGCCGGCGATGCCGACGTAGGTATTGCGAACCACCGGGAGCAGCGCGTACAGCGCCAGGGCGATAATCGCCAGCCGGTCGGCACGCGCCCCCAGCCAGGGCAGCGGCAACAGCAGTCCAAACAGCGCGAGGCTGGGAATTGTCTGGATGACATTCGTGCTGCCGAGCACCGCCGCCTTCAGGCTTGGCCGACGGGTGAGAAGAACTCCGAGAGGCACGCCGATAGCGACGGCCAGCAGCATGGAAACGCCGACCAGCCAAAGGTGTTCCAGGGTAAGTGCGGCAACCTCGCGGGGATGGCTGAGCAGAAAATTCAAGCCTGACTCCCTCTGCCTGGTCAGGAGCGGTACGTCTGTTGCGCGGCACGAAAGACATCCACGTATGCCTTCACCACGGGGTCGGTGCTGTCCAGAAATTCGTTCGGCGCATAGACCCCGTGCAGCCGGCCATCCTGCATCAGGGCAATCCGGCTGCCCAGCAGAACCGCTTCCCCCATGTCGTGGGTGACGAAGACAATCGTCTTCCCAAGCTTCTCCTGCAACTTCGCGAACTCTCTTTGCAATTCCACGCGCGTGATGGGGTCCAGCGCGGCGAATGGCTCGTCCATCTGGAGATTGGGCGGCTCGGCCGCCAGCGCCCGCGCCAGTCCGACGCGCTGCCGTTGCCCACCAGAAAGTTCGTCCGGGTAACGCTGTCCGAAGTCCCGCAGGGGCAAACCGACGAGAGCGAGCACGTCTTCCACACGCTGGGCAATTCTGGGGCGCTCCCACTGCTCCAGGCTGGGAACCAGGGCTACGTTCCTGAATACGGTGTAATGAGGAAAGAGGCCGACATCCTGAATGGCGTAGCCAATCCGGCGGCGCAGGCGGATTTCATCCCAGCGCGCGACCGGGGTACCCTCAACCCGAACTTCGCCCGAGGTGGCCGCGAGCAGGCGGTTGATCAGCTTCAGCGATGTGGTTTTGCCGGAGCCGCTGCGGCCCAGAAGCATCAGGGTCTCGCCGCGCGCGATGGCGAGACTGAGACCGGCCAGCAGCACTTTCCCATCCGGCAGACGGAAACCGGCGTCCGCAAACTCGATGGCGGGAGTGCATGCATTTCCCATGTGCGGCACTGGCGTAAATGCCGCTAAAGCGTACCAGAATTGCCGCTTCCGAAAACACAAATGCCGGAGCAGGCCATGCAACTCGCTCCGGCATCAGCTTCAGAATCGACCAGGCGTCTAGTAGCGGCCCCAGCCGCCGGCGCCGGAGCGGCCTCGGCCGCCGCTGGAGCCGTATCCACCGCGGCCGCCGCCTTCGCGGCGGGGCCGGTCCGCCTTGGGGCGGGCCTCGTTGACCGTGATGTTGCGGCCTCCGACGCTACTGCCATTCAGCGCCTGCATCGCCTTGCCGGCCGAATCGTCATCCGGCATTTCGACAAAGGCAAAGCCACGCGGCTGGCCGCTATCGCGGTCGGTGATGATGCTGACCCTTTCCACCGGGCCGTACGCCTCGAACATGGAGCGTAGCTGGTCTTCAGTCGCATCGAAGCTCAGATTCCCCACATAAATGTTCTTCATTTCATTCCTCACTTTCGAATTGGGCCGCTCCCTGAATGCGATGGCTCAATCGCATGCGGCGCGGGGTTGGGGTGTTCACGACCAAAGACTCAGCGGACGTTTGTCATAAAAAGCGAGAGGGCGGCCTGCGCCACCCCCGCCTGTACTTCTGTTACAGAATCTGAACGTTCTCAGCCTGCCAACCTTTCGCCCCACGCTTCACGTCGAAGCTGACGGCCTGGCCTTCCTGCAGCGAGCGGAAACCGTTCGCCTGGATGGCGCTGAAATGGACGAAGACATCCTCGCCGTTCGGACGTGAAATGAAGCCAAAACCTTTGGCATCGTTGAACCACTTTACTGTTCCCTGTTCCATTTTTTCTTCAATATCCTTGAGTTGATCTGCGTCTGGTGATCGGAAGGTTACAGGCAGGAATCGCTCGACAGAAAGGAGGGACGCTGCTAGACGTGCCGTTCGAACATACGCAGATTCAGTATACGACAATGAGAGATGTTCCGTCACGCCCATTTGCGCCTGGCCAATAATGCTTTAGCGCCATAGCGCCGGTGGCCGCACAGTGGCGTTGGGAGACCTTTGCATCGTGGCTCTTTGGAACATGCCAGGCACCGAATCCCGGCATCGCATTCAAAATGCACCACAACATCTGTTTTGGGTTTATTACGGCGGGAACGTCACGACTCCGCGCGCAGTGAGCCCCCGACCGCAGGCATCACCGCCGCCCCTGTTGTTCCTAGGCGAAAGTGTATGTCGTCTGCCCACCTTTGTTGGTGCTGCGAGTTACACTGCAGCGCAGCCTGCGGTTTTCCGAAACGGGAGCAGGGGGGAATTGCCTTGACATCCTGTTGTGAGCACCGCAAAATTGCCGCCAAGAAGGGGCCACTCGTCAGCGCCTGGTGCCCCCCAACACCTTCAAGTACGCCTTCGTACGCACAGTTGCAAGGCGTGCGTTCCCCGGCGTGGAAAGAAGCATGAGATGCGACCTGCAATCCGGCTGTGGTTGTTCACCCTCGCCATCATCCCGCTGCTGCTCGGAGAATTGCTGAACGCGCAGCAGGTGCGGTTCTTCCCCGACTTTACAACTCCGCATGCCGCCAACGGCATTGCATTCAATGGAACCAGCAGACTGAAAGCCTATCAGGGGAATGTAGTCCTGCGGCTTACCGACGACTCCACCAATTCGGAACAGTCCAGCGCTTACTTCAAGATCCCCCAGGAGGTAGACCAGGGGTTTACCACGTATTTCGCGTTCAAGTTTCACAACCCCACCACGTGCTGCAACCCGGGTGACGGCTTCGCCTTTATCCTTCAGAATTCCTCGGCTACCGATCCTACCGAGGGTGCCAGCGGCAGCGGCCTGACCGCCTTGGGCGCCGATGATGGAGGGATGGGGTACTCGGGTATCAACAACAGCCTGGCCGTTGAGTTCGACATCTTTGGCGATGCGTGGGACCCGAACTCCAACCATGTCTCGATTCAGACCTGCGGCGGCGATCCCAGCCAGTTCAACAGTCCGGTGCACCTGCCGGGGGATTACACCATCGGGCAAAACGATCACGTTACCAGTTGCCTGTTGTCAGAAGGGGCGATCAATACCAGCATCCCTGTGCTGGGCGGCACCTGTAACGAGGACGGCTGCAGCGACGGAGCAATACACCAGGTGGTTATCGAATACACCCCGCCGGCGCCGAATCAGCAGTTCGGTCTGTTGCAGGTGTGGCTGGATCCCATGTTCATTCCCGGAACCCAAACTCCGGTCATGGGCGCTCCGACTGTCATCAGCGTGCCTTACAACATCGTGTTTTCGGAATCGAATCCGACTGGGCTTCAGCTGGCCAGCCACAACAGCCTTCTGGTGGGATTCACGGCCTCGCAGCCTGAGACGCCGGACAGTCGGAAGGCCGGGGGCGGAGAGGCAAGCGGCGGCACCACGACCGACATTATCGCGTGGGAGTTCACGACCCACTCACCCGTTCAGGTGACCCAGGTAATTCCTCCGGGCGGTACCGAAGCCGACTATGTCTTCGGGGCGCACCAGGCGGGCGTCACGTATCCGACCGACTTCAACAACCCGGGCAACATCACCATGACGGTGCTGGAGACTCCGGTGAACCAGCAGACGTTCCATCAACAGCGTCTTGTGGGCACACCGTTCGCCGCCGAGAACTGCATCATCTATAACCAGACAGGCGGCAATTGCGTCGTTTACAGCGTCACCTGCAACGACTCCAACGGCAACCAGGTAACCTGCCCGACGGAGTCGGAGCCGACCATCGCCATCTGCACCAAGTACACCACCTCGGAACCGCAGTCACAGAACTTCGCGGATTACCTGTCAGCCGATCCGATCGGCTCCAACAACTGGTGCAGCATCTTTACGGCACTGATCCCGAACAACGACCCGGTGACATCCGGCAAAGGCACGGGATTTTCCGATCTTGTGGCGACCTTCAGCCCGTTCCCGCCGGGACCGTCCTGCTTTGGTGGCCTGAAGAGCGCAATCCAGCAGATCAAGAAAACCACTTCACCGCCGTCCTCACCGGCGAGCTTCTGTCCGCCCATCCAATAGCGGCGACACAGGGCTTCAATGCATAAAGACCCCGGGGGAGAGTTCCCCGGGGTTTTCTGTGTAGAGACGATGGTGTCTCACACCGGATTAATCTGTAGCTACCGGATTATCAGTAGCTACGGTTGAGCTGCAGGCGTACCCGGGAAAGCTCTGGTTAAGGTCAATTGTCGGAGGGAATGGCCGTCATGGGAAGAAAGCCGGCCCGGAGTGAGAAGAAGCAGCTAGAGCTCCTCTCATAAATGGTAAGCCGGGATACCTCAGGGGCTAAAAGCCCCGGGTTTAGTGCCTTTTGCGGCACGGCTGAAGCCGTGCCCTTTCAAAACCGATTTATGAGATAGCTTCTAGAAACTATCTCATAAACCATGTGTGGCCGAAATCCGGACGCCTCAGGGGCTAAAGCCCATGTTCACAGGACCGCTTTCGGCACGGCTGATCCACCCCAGCAGAAGCGAAAGCGGCCTCTGCCGGGGACCCCGGTAAGTCCTGCCCCTTCAAAAACGATTTAGGGGATGAGTCCGAACATTGGAGCTGAAGGCCCACACTGCCCGCAGGGAAATTCCGAATGGCTCAGGAGACGCCCTGGTAAGACCTGGCCGCATCGCGATAAATGCCGGCGAGATCGGAGCGCTCCAGAACGCGTCCGGCGCCCTCCTGCTTGCTGATGGACTCCAGAATTTTCACCGCTTCACGATAATGCGGTATGGCTTCCTTCTGCCTGCCGCTGAGCCCCATGGCCATGCCCAGCAGGTATTGCGCGCGGGCCTGCTGCACCTGCAATCCGAGTTTCTCCGCCCGTCCAAGCGCAACTTCCAGTTCCTGCTGCGCGGCTTCGGGATGTCTGGTATCCAGTGACGCCTGCCCCAGATAGACCGAGGCTTCCACCGACTCGGTCTTCAGGCCCATGGTGCCGGCGTCCTCCCGGATTTTCTTCAGCGTCGCAATGGCCGATTGGGAATGCCCCTGAGCGACATCGAGCTTGGCCAGGTTCAGCTTCGCCTGGACAATGGCATCGCGCAGCTTCGCCTTGGTCCCCAAGTCGAGCGCCTTCCCGTAAAACTGCCGCGCGGCTGCATAGTCGCCGCCATAGAAGTAGCTGTCGCCCTGATAATTCAATGCCGCCGCCATGCCGTTATCTTCCTTCACCTCGCCGGCCAGCTGCAGAGCCTCCTGAATGTACTTTCGTCCTTCCTCCTGCCGTCCCACGGCGGCGAGCGTGTTTCCGTATCCCGCCAGCGCCCAAACCATCTGGTAAGTGCGGTCATTGAGCTGACGGTAGGTGTTGACGGCCTCCTGCTGGGCTTTCAGCGCGGCATCGTAGCGTCCCTGCTCGGCGAACAGCGCCCCCATATCGCTCGACACCAATGCGACGCCGTTTTTATTGCCGGCGGCGCGGTATCCGTCCAGAGCTTTCAGATACTGGGTCAGGGCGGTGTCGTACTGACCCAGCTTGAAGTTCGTCTGCGCCAGGTTATGCAATGACTCGCTGGCGTCGGCCTGCACCTTCAGCCGGCTGCGGATGTCGTACGACTGCTGAAAGTAGGTCAGGGCATCCTGGTATTCGCCCTTGCTGAAATGCGCGTTGCCGATGTTCATCAGCAGGGTGGCCTGTGAAATCTCGTCGCCGGCATCGCGTGCAATCTGCAGCGCTTCGTTGGTGGGCTTCAGGGCCTCGTCATACTTCGCATGGTCCAGATACGAGCCGCCCACGGTCATCAGAAGCTGCAACAGCCCGTCCTTGTTGCCGATTTTGCGGTCAACCTCGATGCCCTCCTGCCAACTGGCGAGGGCCGCTCGGGAATCGCCCATAGCGTCCTGGATCTGCCCGATCATCAGCAGGCTCATGGCGATGCCCCGCTGGTCGCCGATTTTTCTCCTGATCTCCAGCGCCTGCTGGAAATTGCGCAGGGCGTCATCAGGCTCATTCAGCCGCTGGTAGGCCACACCCAGGGCCTGCAGGACGTTTCCCTTTTCCTCCTGGTTGCCGGAGCGGATGGCCAGGCTCAGCGCCCTGTTGAGCGGATCCAGCGCAGCCTGAAAATCGTTGGATCGGATATCGACGCGGCCGCTGGCCAACAGGGCCGTTATGTTGTTGGGATCCGACGCCAGAACGCTGGCAAGGTGCTTTTTGGCGTCGTCAAACCGGTTGGCGTCTTCATAGAGCTTTCCCAGGGCGAACTGCACGTCGGTGTCGTCCGGGTTCACCTTCGCGAGTTCCTCATAGGCAGCTATTGCCTTCGCGGTATCGTGCAGGATGCTGGCGTGGTTGGCCTGGATAAGGAAGCGGTCCTGCGCCGGCAGATTGTCGCTCAGCGCCACCGCGCGCCGGGACGCCCACTCCGCCTTATCGTCATATCCCAGAGCGGCATAGGTCTGCGCCAGCCTGGAAAACGCCAGCGCGAAGTTGGGGTCCTGGGCTGTCGCCTCTTCGAATTTGCTGACCGCCTTCGTGTAGTTGCCCGCCGTCGCCAGCTGCGAGCCTTCGTCGTATGCCCGCAGCGCCGGGATGGACTTCGTGGTCACGTGCTGGGAGTGCGCCTGCAGCTCCCTGAGAATCTCCGGCGTCGCAGCGACCTTCCCGCGGAGGTTATCGGCCAGCTTCTCCAGCGAGCCCAGCAGTTCTTTTTCGCCGGCCACATCGGTGGTGAGGGAAACCTGCTGATCGTTCCGGAGATCGTGCACAGTCAGGGAAATGCGCGTCTGCCCACCGAGCCTTTCATACTGGCCGGAGACGACGGTGTCGGCGTGGGTGTAGTCGGCGATTCGCCGCAGGGTGGAAACATCCAGCTGCGACTGCGGCGAAACCCCCAGGTCGCGCAGCACCTGTTGCAAGCGTTCCGGTGAAACCTGCCGCAGGTGTGCCGATTGCCCGATATCGGAGGTCAGCGCGTCCGCGATGCTCGACCCCATCCAGCTCAGGCTGGGGTCTCCGGAAGCGTTGTAGAGGGGCACGATGGCCAGCGAGGTCACCGGTCCCTGCACCACCGCTTTTCCGCCCGCCTTCCAATAGCGGGTTGCGACGACGGCCCCGACCACCAACAACACGGCCATGATGCCGCCTGCGATCCACTGCAGCGGCAGACGCCTGGCGGGATGGGCAGTGGCAACGCCGTAGCCGGTTGTCCGGCTCGGAGGCGTCAGTCCGCCGCCCGGCCGCTTCCACTGCCACATATTCAGCTCTTCCGCAAGCTCGTGCACCGAGGGGAAACGCTTCTGCGGATCGCGTTCCAGGCAACGGCACACGATGGCGCTGAGGTCGGCAGGAATGTTGGAATCGACCTTGACCAGCGGAATCACATCCTCCTGGGTGCGCTTCACCAGGCTGGCAATCGGGCTATCGGCCTGATGCGGCATGAAGCCGGTCAGAAGCTCGTAAAGAATCAGGCCCACGGCAAACTCGTCGGAGCGGGCATCCAGCTCTTTCCCCAGCGCCTGTTCGGGCGACATATACTCCATGGTGCCGATCATCATGCCGGTCTGCGTCATGCCATCGCCCTGCAGACTGCGCGCCAGCCCGAAGTCCATGATCACCACGCGGCCGGTCGTATCGCGCATGATGTTGCCCGGCTTCAGGTCGCGATGGATCACACCCTCCGCATGCGCTGCCTGCAGCCCGGCGCATACCTGCAGGACGATGGGGACTGCCTCGTCGGGCGAGAGCTTTCCCCTGGCCGAGAGGATCGAGCGCAGGTCCTCACCCTCGACAAACTCCATGGTGATGAACTTCACGCCCTCGGCTTCGTTCAGGTCGTGGATGCGGATGATGTTCTTGTGCGTAACCTGACGGGCCAGCACCAGTTCCTGCTTGAAACGCGCCAGAATGGCCGGGTTTCCCGCCAGATCGGGGCGAATCACCTTCAGCGCGACCATGCGCTCCACTTCCATGTCACGCGCCTTGTAGACCGCGCCCATGCCGCCCATGCCGAGCAGCTTCTGGATTTCATAGCGGCCACCGAGTACATCGCCCTGGTGGAAGATGGTCGCGCCAATGGAGGAGAAAATCGGATGAGGGGGAGCAGAGCCGGAGCTTCTTGGCCGCGGGGTATCGGAAATCAGCACGGTGGCGGCTTCGGAGGAGTCGCCTTTGCCGGCCGGGGAAAACGCCGAATCAACGCCGGGGAGGGTGGCACCCTCAAGGTCCAGCGCAGGCTGGGGCGTCGACGCGGAACTGTCCCCCGTGGAGACGGCTACGCCCTCTCGCGCCTGCCGCGCTGCTGTTTCGCGATCCCCAGCCACGTCGCCTACCCGCCTGGGCAAGTACTATATGGAGCGCAGGCCTGAACCTTTTGTGTCCAGAGTATAACCCGATTTGGCGATTCTTCCCCACATTTCGTCGGGGATACGCCGCAAAACGCCAGGCCGGTGCCGAAGTGGCACCGGCCCGCGGCACATGCCTTCCCGACTATCTCCCGTAGAGGGTCAGTCTTGGATTCGGATCGACGATGGCGCTTCCATCCATCTGCAACACTCCCAGATTCAGCCCAAATAGCCCCGTTTTGGCACCCGTAGCTCCCGCCGAGCCGCCAAACACATACACGATGGAGAGTGGCGGGTTATTGGCGTCGTACATGAACGAGGTGCAGTAGTCGGCGTTGGATGCGCAAACCGCAAATCGGCCCAAAGGCGCACCGTACGTCGGGTCGAGCCCGTAAGTACCGCTGAAGCTAGCCGGCTGGGTCAGAGCCCCAGCCGATCCTCCGGTTTCGTACTGTAGCGCGAAGATTCCTCCCGGCGGCGGAGTGCTGGCCACGTCGATCTCGTTGGTAACGCTGGACAGCACCGGCGTGATGGTTCCCGCCAGATACGAACCCAGAATGGAGGGCGCCCCGAACGGCGCACCCGTCTGCGGCTGCAGCGTTCCCGACATCACCATGGCGTCGGTGCCCACCGCGAACGCCTGTCCCGGACCCACCAGATACCACACCTGGCATACGCTTTGCGGGCAGGAGGCGCCCTGCAGATTAACGGTTATGCGCCCGCTGGAATCGCTACTGTAGGTGCCGGAAGTGTAGCTGACCTGACTGAAGGTGCCACCGACACTCTGATCGGTGAAGTAAGCCGGCAAGCCGTCAGTGCGTGCAATATTTCCGCTGCCGTCGAAGGTGGCCGCGCCGACAACACCCACAGGCACCGGCGTACCGCCGGAGACTCCGTTGAGTGCAACCACACTCTGGCAGGTCGAACCCTGTTTACAGAGGACCAGCCCTCCCGTTCCCCCCGCCGCCAGGCCCTGCTGTACAACATCGACGATGCTCTGCGCGCTGGCATCCGTCTGGATGGCAACCAGCTCGGTCTCCGAGGCATTCGCGACGTAATACACGTAGTTGGTGGTTCCGGAGGCCGTGGTCAGGGTAAGTGTTCCCCGTCCCGTGCTGTCGGGGGTGGTCACCGTGCCGCCGGTGATCTGGACCTGAGACGCTACGGTGCCGTTGTCGTTGGTGTCTTCTTCACCGGCAATTGCGAAGGAGCTGTTTATGGTGAATGTCCCCGCCGCAGCGTAACGGTTGCCGCCGGGATCGTTGCCGAACAAGCCGAACGCGTAGCCGGCTGCGTTAAGGGAACTGAAGGCCGTCGGCTGCTTCTTCAGCAGCCCGGAACCGTAGATGTTGGCATTATTGGGATCAACCATGATCAGCCTGGAATCCCCGACCGTGGAAAGCACCAATTCGAATTGGTAATACTGGCCGGTGTCCGCACGCTGCACGACGATGGTGCCAAAATTGCTGCTGGAACTGATACTGTACGTGCCGGTAAGCGCCACGTCGCTGGCGATGTTGCTCGCCCCCGGGCCGTTCTGGTCGAGAACACCGGTTATCGTGCCGTTTCCCATCATGTCGTTACTGGCCGTCAGCGACGTCAACAGATAAAACGGTTGCCCGCTATCGAATCCGTTCAGGCTGACCGTATAGCCGCCCTGCAGCCTGCCGGCGACGGTGATGGTGAAGGCGGCGGTGTAGCTTTCCGGAACAAACGCAGAATCGGTCACCTGGACGGTGAAGCTGAAGACTCCCGCGGCGGTGGGCGTGCCACCGATGGTCGCCGAATTGGCTCCGCCGCCCATGGGCTGGGTGGTGGTCAGGGTGAGACCATCAGGCAAGCTGCCAAACGCGATCACATAGTTGTAAGGGGCAACTCCATTGGACGCCGTGATCGTGGCCGAATAGGCGCTCCCCACTACCGCGTTCGGCAGTGTGCTGGAGGACAGCGTGAGGTCCGGATTCACCGTGATGCTCAATGGGGCCGAATCAACCGCGGCGGTGGGCGTCTGCGAGTCTGTCACCGTGGCCGTGAAGTTGAATGTGCCGGTCATGGTGGGTGAGCCGCTGATGATGCCGTCACTGCTCACGGTCAGGCCCGGCGGGAGGCTTCCCTGCGAAATCGACCACGTGTAAGGCACTCTGCCGCCGGTAGCTACCAGCAGTTGCCGGTACTGCACATTCAAGGCACCATCGGCCAACGTGAACTGGGCAATGTTCAGCGCCCCCGGCCCGTTCTGCGGAACGCTGCCGGCGCAACCCGCCATGATTGCCAATGCCAGAAATCCTGACGCCAGGGACAGGAAAGGCTTGAGCCCTTTCATGCATCTCCTCACAGGTGTGTAGCTGGTTTCAGACGCCACTCCGGGGACCGGCCGGCCATTAAAGATACGCAGCGCCCGATGCGCACACATCGGACATGACCCAGAAAGATTCGGCGGCCGCAAAGTGTGTATAGTCAAGCAGAGTAACTGAACCGTTATCAAATGCAAAGCTTTTTCTGACCTGGGGCTCGCCCCCTGACCCGCATTAGGGGACTGGCGTGCCTGCTCGCATCCCGCCAGTCCCTCTGCTATCCTCATCGGTTCCCTGGAGAATCCCGTGAGCCTCAAGGCACTTTTGCTGCTTATCCCTTTCGTTGCAACGGCGGTTGGCCAGCAATCCCAAACTCAGGCGACTCCGCCGCCGGCGCAGATGTACGTGGAACCGGCGATGGCCTACACCCCCAGCCTGGACGTCAGCGCCATGGACCGCAGTGTGGATGCCTGTGTCGATTTCTACACCTATTCCTGCGGCGGATGGGAGAAGAACAATCCCATTCCGCCCGACCAGGCTTCCTGGAGCGTGTACGGCAAGCTGTACGAGGACAACCTGAAGTACCTGCGCAGCATCCTTGAGCAGGCGTCCTCCGCCCCGGAGCGCGATCCGATTACGCAGAAGATTGGCGACTATTATGCCGCCTGCATGGATGAAGCCGCTGTGGAGAAGCTTGGCTCGAGGCCGATGCAGCCGGCGCTTGCCGAAATCGCGGCGCTGAAAAGCGCTCACGATGTGGCGCCACTGGCTGCCCGCCTGCATCTGGATGGCGACCGGCTGCTTTTCGCCAGCGGCTCGCAGCAGGACCCCGACAACTCCGATGCAATGATTGTGGCCGTGGCACAGGACGGCCTCGGCCTGCCCGACCGCGACTACTACACCAAGGAAGATCCGAAATCGAAGGAGATCCGCAACCGCTACCTGCAACATGTGCAGAAGATGTTCGAACTGATCGGCGATTCCCCCGCTACGGCGAAGACCGAAGCCGACACGGTGATGCGCATCGAAACCGCCATGGCAAAGGCCTCACTCACCCGGGTCGAGCGCCGCGACCCTTACAAGATCACCCACAAGATGAAAGTGGCCGATCTCGACAGGCTGGCCCCCAACTTCGACTGGCCCGCATACTTCGCCGCCAGCCAGGTGCCTCCGTTTGAGATTCTGAACGTCGATGCGCCCGATTTCTTCCGGGAGCTGAACGGGCAGCTGGCTTCGGTTTCGCTGGCTGACTGGAAGAGCTACCTTCGTTTTCACGTCGCCAATTCGCGCGCGCCGTATCTCTCGTCCGCGTTTGTCAACGAGAACTTCGAGTTCTATCGCAAGTATCTTCGCGGCGCCAAAGAACTGCAGCCGCGCTGGAAACGTTGCGTGGAGTACGTTGACGACCAGCTCGGCGAGGCGCTCGGACAGGCCTACGTCCGCAAGACCTTCCCGCCGGAGCTGAAAGCCGCGACCCTGAAGATGACGCAGGAGATCGAAGACGCCATGGCCCTGCGCATCCAGCAACTCGACTGGATGAGCCCGGCGACCAAACAGCAGGCGCTCAACAAGCTGCACTCCATCCGCAACAAGATCGGCTATCCCGACAAATGGCGCGACTACAGCTCGGTAAAAGTCACTCGCGATGACTTCTACGGCAACGCCGAGCACGCCACCGAATTCGAGAACCACCGCCAGTTCAACAAGGTGGGCAAACCCACCGATCGCAGCGAATGGGAGATGACGCCGCCCACCGTCAATGCCTACTACAACCCGCAGATGAACGACATCAACTTCCCTGCCGGCGTTCTCCAGCCGCCGCTGTACGACGCGAAGATGGATGACGCGCCCAATTACGGCAACACCGGCTCCACCATCGGTCACGAGCTGACGCACGGCTTCGACGATGAGGGGCGGCAGTTCGACGCCAGGGGCAATCTGAAGGACTGGTGGACAAAGCAGGATGCGGCGCAGTTCGTCAAACATGCCGACTGCGTCGTCGATCAGTATGCGAAGTACACGGTCGTGGATGATATCCACATCAACTCGAAGCTGACCGAAGGCGAAGACGTGGCCGATTTCGGCGGCACCATTCTGGCCTATATCGCGTGGAAGGACGCCGACAAAAACATGCAACTGAGCAGTCGCGACGACCTGACCCCCGACCAGCGCTTCTTCGTCGGCTTCGCGCAGTGGGCCTGCGAGAACGACCGGCCGGAAGACCTGCGCGCCCGCGCCATCACCGATCCGCACTCTCCCGCCAAATACCGTATCAACGGCGTGGTGGTGAACATGCCGGAATTCGGGGCGGCCTTCGGCTGCAAGCCCGGCTCACCCATGGTGAAACCGGCGGACAGGGTATGCAAGGTGTGGTGAAACCGAGGAGAAGCCTGCCGGACGAGTAACACCCGCCAGCTCCCGGCTGGCATTCACTTTCGTGATCCAGCCAGATGGATGATTCCGCTCCGGACGACTCTAGGCGCCGGGATGCGTGCCACCCTGCTCGCCCGGCTGCTCGGCTGCTTCCTCGGGAGCGCCGTGGCGCCGCAACAACTGCGCCAGATTCTGCGAGAACGCGGAGCGCGGCAGGACCATATCGCAGCCGGCCTCCTGTGCCTTCAGCTTCAGGTCGCCCTGGACGTGCGATACAAAGCCGATGATGTTGGTTCCCTTCTTCAGCTTTGACTTGAGCCGGGGGATGGTGGTCAGCGGCTTGGCGGTGGCGCTGTTCAGGTCGAAGATGATGAGCGAAGGCTTGTCGGCGCCGTTCTGCCCCATCTTTTCCTGCAGCTCCTTCTCCGTCTTGACGAACTCGACTTTCACGTTCATCTTGCGCGCCGTCTCCTGGATTTTGGCCAGGAAGAAGAGATCGTCGACAAAGGCGAAGATGCGGGCCGGCGAGCCTTCCGAAAGCTCCGGCAGCGGCTCCAGGTCGGGCGCCACAAACTGCTTTCCGGGCGGCAGATTCATGCCACCGCGCCCGGGACGGTGCTGCGCGCCATTGTTACTGCCTTGCAGCGCGCGGTAGCTGTGGTCCATGGGCGCCGTGTAGATGCCGCCCGCTAGCGGATGCTGGCCGTGGGGACGCGGTCCGGACCTGCGGCCGTGCGGCCGGCCCTTGCCGGGAGCCTGACGGTTCTGTCCGGGTTGCTGGGGAGCGGCTGCGTGTCCGCTGTGTGTTACGGGGCCACGGCGGCCGCGCCGCCGTCTGCGTCCTTTCCCTCCGGAGTGGCCGGAGGGAGGGTTCGATCCTGGATTCATGTTTCTCTCTTTAGTTTGACCCGCAGGTTGCGGGATTCCCACATTTGTGGACCGCCAATTTCTGGCCACGCAATATACACCTCTCGTTGGCTGGCGTGGCTTGCGGTCGGGTACTCCGCTGAATATCGATTCAGTTACGTCCGTCTGGCGTCAGGAAAATTAGACGCGAGGAGCGCCTGCACGGGAAGTGCGGCGATGGAGGACTTTATTATGGTACCCAGTCCGGCGGAGGGAAAGCAAGTGCAAAAGGAGGTTACAGCCCGATTTCAACAATCCGCAGCCCCCGCGACCGCCGTTTTGCGCCGGCCGGAGGATGGCGCAACTGCTGCAACGAACCACCCATGCTGAGGCAGTGTCAGATTGCCTTCTCGTTCAGCCTCCGGTCCCCAGCAGCGCGCGCAGGGCATCAATGGAAAGCTGCGCGGCATGACTCGAGGCCGGCGGCAGAGCTCCAACCGCGCGGATTATGTCCTCCCTGCCGATGGTTCGGGCTTCGTCCACCAGCTTCCCTTTGGCCAGGACGGTCAGGGCGGAGGCGCATGCCATGCTGGCAACACAGCCTTTTGCCCGAAAACGTATGTCCTCGATACGGCCGTCACGGATTTTCGCCGCCAGCTCCAGAACGTCGCCGCAGGCGGGGTTCTCCATCCGCACCCCGGCATTGGCGTCGGAGAGCTCCCCGGCATTGCGGGGATGTTCGAAGTGGTCCAGCAGCTCGGGCGTGTACATGCGGCAAAGTCTACGCCGCCAGCTTATCGCGCTGAAGCGCATCGCGGCCCGCCGGCTCCGTATAATCGAAAGGTGTTGAGGGTGGCGAATCACACGCCGGCACGGGTTGTCTCTCTTCAGCCGAGCGCCACCGTCACACTGCGCGACCTTGGCCTGCTGGACCGGCTGGTGGCCTGCACCCGATACTGCCGCGAAGTATGTCCTGAGGCGGCCGATGGCTCGCGCGTGATTGTCTCCGACTCGTGGACGGCGCAGACCGAGCAGATCCTCGCCGCGCGCCCTGGCCTGGTGCTGGCCTCGGTGCCCTACCAGCTGGAAGCAGTAGCCGAAATCCTGAAGGCCGGCGTGCGATTTCTTGGCCTCGCTCCCCGAACCCTCGCCGACATCTATACCGATATTGCCGCCATCGCCGGAGTGATGGGTGCGGCGGAAAAAGGTGAGGAGGTCATCCGCAGGATGGAGGCTCGCATCGCGGAGGTGCGCGGCAGGGCAGCGGAAGCCGTGCACGTAAAAGTATTCTGTGAGGAGTGGGGCAAGCCCATCATTGCCGCACAGCCGTGGGTTGCCGAACTGGTGCAGGCGGCGGGCGGCGACTTCATTGGCACACCGGGCAGGAGTACGACGGCGGATGAAATTGCCCGCGCCGGGCCCGACGTGATTCTGGCTGCCTGGTGCGGAGCGGGCGATCGGGTCCCGCTGGAGAAAATTGTGGACGAGCGTCAATGGCAGCAGCTGCCGGCAGCCCGGAATGGCCGTGTCTTCTGCATCAGTGACGAGCTGCTGAATACTCCCGCAAGCAGCCTTCTTGACGGACTGAATGCCGTCGCCTGGGCGCTTCACCCCGAGCTGTTTGCGCGGCCGCCCGGGATCCGGCAGATCGGCTCCGGTCGCGGCCAGCAATGAAGTGCCAGGCATGGGGCTTGCGCCCGGAAGAGAGCTTATGGTTCAGAAAGACGTGTTTCCCTCGAAGCACAACACTCAACCAGCAGACTATGATGAGAGGCAGGCAATGACCGGCATGTACCAGCAGCTGGCGGTGGAACTGGATACTTTGGCAGGAGCAGCCGGAAGTGTGGACGACCTGATGAGCGTTATCGTGGGGCGCCTGCAGGAACGGTTGCGGCACTTCGACTGGGTGGGTTTTTACATGATCGAAAAGGGCCGCCTGGGAGAGGCTCCGGTTCTGGTGCTCGGCCCCTACGTCGGCGCGGTTTCGCCGCATACCCGTATTCCGCTGAATCAGGGCATCTGCGGCGCGGCAGCGTCATCCGGCCAGACCGTCGTGGTGGACGATGTTAATAGCGATCCCCGCTATCTGGCATGCTCGCTGGAAACGAAATCCGAGATTGTCGTGCCGGTATGGGTGAAGGGCAGCGTGGTCGGCGAGCTGGACGTGGACAGTCACTCTCCCGCCGCTTTCCGGGATGACGACCGCGAACTGGTGGAGCATTGCGCCGCGCTGGTCGGCCGCTATCTGGAGAAGACCACATGAGGACCGGCTCCTGGAGCTTGCAACCGGGGCGGACCTGCCGATGAAGCAGGTGGCGGCGGCGCTGATCGTGCGCGGCGAGGAAGTCCTGTGCTGCCAGCGGACGGAGTACCAGGCGCTGCCCCTGAAATGGGAGTTCCCCGGCGGCAAAATCGAAGCGGGAGAGGAAGCGCGCGAAGCGCTGCGGCGCGAACTGGACGAGGAGCTGGGGGTGCAGGCCGAAATCGGCGCCGCGATTGCTCGACTGCAGCACCATTATCAGAACGGAAATTCGGTGGAGCTCCATTTTTTTCTGGTGGAGCGTTACGATGGCGAGCTGCAGAACCGCATCTTCCGCCAGATACGCTGGGTGGATCGCCGTTCGCTCCCGACGCTCGATTTCCTAGAGGCCGACCGCGCCCTGATTGAACAGATCGCCGCGGGCAAGCTGATCTAGCCGGTTGCTCCCGTGATGAACCACGCGATGGTCAGCCCGATCATGACCACCGTGGTCGCCCAGGCGACAATATTGAACCACCTGCCGTTGACGTGCTTGCCCATCAGCTCGCTGTTGTTAACCAGCAGCAGCATGAAGATGAGCACAAAGGGCAGAACGATTCCGTTCACCACCTGGGAGAGAATGCTGATTTCGACCAGGGGAACATTGGGCAGGAGAATTACCCCCGCGCCGGCGATCAGCAACAGGGTGTACAGCCAGTAGAAAAGTTTGGCGTCGCCGAACTTCTGTCCCACGCCCGACTCGAATCCCAGGCCTTCGCACACCGTATAGGCGGTTGAGATGGGCAGAATGGAAGCGGCGAACAGCGATGCGTTGAACAGACCGGCGGCAAAGAGGATATAGGCGTACTCGCCCGCCAGAGGACGCAGCGCCTGGGCGGCGTCGGCGGCCTCGCGGATCTGCCGGAAGCCATGGACATACAGCGTGGCGGCGCAGGCCACCACGATGAACCAGGCCACGATATCGGTGAAGAAGCAGCCCACAATGACGTCCCATCGCGAAGCGCGGTATTCGCGGGGAGTGATTCCTTTTTCCACGATGGAGGCTTGCAGGTAGAACTGCATCCAGGGAGCGATGGTGGTGCCCACGACCGCGATGACCATGTAGAGGTAGGCTGGAGCGTGAAACGAGGTGGTATGGGGCGGCCTGAAGGTGGCCACAAACGCCTCTTTCCAGCTCGGGCCGGCCAGGACGCCCGCGATGATGTACGTAAAATAGAAAAACGACGCCGCCAGAAACACCTTCTCCACGCTTTTGTAGGTTCCTTTCACAACCAGCAGCCAGACCACCGCGGTGGCAATGGGCACGCTGATATAGCGCGAGAGATGAAACAGCTCCAGGCTGCTGGCGATACCGGCAAACTCCGCCACCACATTGCCAAAATTGGTGATGACCAGCCCCACCATCATCAGGAAGGTGATGCGCAGCCCGTATTCTTCACGGATGAGATCGCTGAGTCCCTTGCCGGTGACCGCTCCCATACGGGCCGCCATCTCCTGCACCACGACCAGGGCCAGGGTCATGGGAATCATGGTCCACAGCAGGAGATACCCGAACTGCGCGCCCGCGGCGGAGTAGGTGTAGATGCCGCCGGCGTCGTTGTCCACGTTGGCGGTAATGAAGCCGGGGCCGATCACCGCCAGGAACACCAGAAGGCGGACTCTCCAGATCCTGAGGCGGCGTGATTCAGGCATGCGACCGGCGAGCTACGGTGGGATGGTGAAGAACAGACAGAATAAACGCAGATGCCGAAATGCGCCAATTCCTTTCCCGCGGTCATCAGCAGCCGTCGCGCTCAGCCCAGGGTCCGCCGCCCCAGACACCTTAGGCGCTGCCCCACACTGCTAGGTATAGATGTTGATTGACAGTGATTTTTGGCTCCCCGACAATTGAGAGCGGCAGGAAAGGACTTTTATGTTCCCACAACAAGCCCCCAGTTCCCCGGAACACGAAACCGCTCCCCGCGAGCAAAACCCGGTTCTCGCGATCGCGAAGTGGGTGCTCCTCGGCCTGGCATGTATCTATGTAATCGCCTCCCTATACCTCATGCATGACATGAGCACAAGGATTTCGGCGCTGCAGCAGAAGCAGGAGGCCCTCGAAACCGGGCAGGCGGATCTGGTGAAGCGGCTGGCCGCCACCTCCTCCGAGTTCAGGGAGGCGCTCAGCTCCGAGGTGGGCCTGACCAAACAGCAGATGGCTACCCGCGCCGCCGAACTGGAGCGCCAGCAGAAGGAAGCCGCTGCCCGCCTGGCCGCGGCCCAGAGCCGCCAGAGCAAGGAGCTAGCTACGGTCACCGGAGAGGTCACGAATGTAAAGACCGATGTGGGCAGCGCCAAGACCGACATCCAGAAGACCCAGGCCGATCTGGCCGCCACCAATGCCAAGCTGGAGCGCGCCATCGGCGATCTCGGAGTGCAGAGCGGTCTGATTGCGCATAATGCCCAGGAGCTGGAACTACTGAAGCGGAAGGGCGAGCGTAACTATTACGATTTCACGCTACAAAAGGGAGCGCGGACGCCGGTCTCGACTGTGAGCCTGCAGTTGAAGAAGGTGGATGCGAAAAAGGGCAAGTTTACGCTGAACGTCATCGCCGATGATCGCACCATCGAGAAAAAAGACCGTACGCTGAACGAGCCGCTGCAGTTCTACACCGGACGCGACCACATGCTCTATGAGCTGGTCGTCTTCTCGGCGGAGAAGAACAGCATCGGCGGATATCTGGCAACGCCGAAGAACGCTCCCACGCCGGTAACGCCGTAGATGGTCCTGCTACCGGCTGTTATTTAGTCCCGGCGGCGCGGGAGGTTGCCGCCATCGCCTCCTCTTCCGGCACAACCTCGGCGTATCCCAGTTCCGTCCGGATTCGCGTGGTGTCGTAGGCGATGTGCTGGCCAAAGTTGAACTTCGGGTTGGTGCTGGCAGGCACGGATGAGGCAGGCAGTCTGGCCAGCCGCTCGCCAACCGTCGGGGTGTGTTCCTCGCCTACGTTGTAGGTCCGGTTCGCGGCGGCGGGATGAAGCGCCGCCAGGGCAATCGCAGCCGCGACATTCTCCACGTATCCGTGGGTCCAGCGCCACTGCGGGTGATGGCGGAAGGCATGGACTGTCGCCAGATCGGCATTCTCCTCCGGCCCGTAAACCTTGGGCAGGCGCAACACGGTTCCGGGCAACTCGCGATCGCCGGACGCGATCCGCTCAACCAGAATCTTGTCGTAGATGTTTACGAGATCATCGGGAGCTTTACTGGCGTCGCGATACGGATACAGCACGGTCCGCAGCGGCGAGTCTTCGCGCAGCAGGCCGGACTCCATCGGGCCGGGCTCGACTCCGCTGAACCGGCCAAACGCAAGATAAACATCGCCGCTGCTGATCCAGACCATGCGGCCGGTGTGCCCGCGAAAGAAGTTGGCGGCAACGCGCGCATCCACCTCACCCATGGCAATCATGTGGATCACGACATCCGGTTCCGGCGTCAACAGTTCGGGGGGAAAGCTGCGAACCGGCATCGCCGCCTCGGGCCGGTGTACGTGGCGGACACGTGAAGACAGCTCGGACTCATGCTCGCCACGATGGTAAACGGTGACCGAATGTCCGCCGGCCGCCAGGCGCCGCACGACATGCGCGCCGATGAACCGCGTGCCGCCGATGATGAGGATGTGCATGGTGGTCCGAGGTTGCACCGGGCGGAGCACCGCTTCAGCGGTGCGGGGCCGGAAGGCGTGCTCCACCCGCTATATGGGCCGAAAATGCTTTCCTTCACCAGTGGCCGGACTATTTTGCCCCGCTTTTCTCATGCAGCACTATGGGCCTCTGGTCGTAGGGCTCGACGGTTACGGTGAGGTCCTTGCGAGCGTCGAATTGCTCTTTTGTAGCGGGCAGCGAGATCATCACGCTGCCTTTCTGTTCGGCTCCGGGCGCGATCTTCATCTCGACCTGGAGTGGTTTGGCATGGCCGCGCAGATCGGGATAGGCCATCAGGTAGCGGTCGTAATCGCTCGCCGATGCCGCTTCGTCCGACTGATCGCCCTGGTCGGTCTTCATGCCCGCCTTGATGTTCTTGATGTAGAGGATTTTGTCGCTCACATTCCGCAGCGTCACTTCAATCAGTATCATCGGACTGGACATGTTGGCGGGCAGGCTGAACCACACGCCGTCAACGCTGCCCTGCGCGACCGGCTTCGCACGCTGGGTGTAGGCGATGATGCCAACCACAACCGCGACCACAACGATCGCGATGGCCACCGGCGCGGCGGGCGGCAGATTGCGCTTCGCGGTACCAAACTCATCGTAAGCGGGGACCGGCGCGCTCCCGGATTCCTGGCTCACCGGCTTTGGCGAAGTCTCATTTTCAGCCATAGATCATCTCCAGACACTCGCAATAAGTTTGTTGGTCCTCACTACTGTGCTCCGGGAGTTCAGCCGCCGCGGGATTGATGCGCTACCTCCTGGTCACCCGTCCACTGAGCCGGCCACTGGTGTTTCATCGCCTTGCGAAATTGCTTCTCCGGCAGAGTATTCAGCACATCAGCCGGCGTCAGCCAGGCGCGGCGCGCCTGCAGAATTCCATACCGGATCTTCTCGAAGTGCGAAGTGTGATGTGCATCGGTGTTGATGACGACTTTCACTCCCCGCTCCCGCGCCATGCGCAGATGCACGTCGTTCAGGTCCAGCCGGTCAGGATAGGCGTTCAGTTCCATCGCGACTTTGTTCTTCAGCGCCGCCTTCAGGACCGCGTCCATATCGAAATGGTAGGCATCGCGCCGCAACAACAGCCTTCCCGTCGGATGTCCCAGAATCGAGACGTTCCTGTTCCCCAGCGCGCGCAGGAGACGCTCGGTCATCTGCTGCGGCTCCTGGGTAAAGGCCGAGTGCACGCTGGCGACCACCACATCCATCTGCTCCAGCACCGAGTCGGAAAGATCGAGCTCGCCGTCAGCCAGAATGTCCACCTCCACTCCAGCCATGATAGTGATGCCGCCGATCTGCTGGTTGGCTGCGCGGATGCGCGCGATGTGTTCAACCGCCCGGCGGTCGTCCAGACCGTTGGCGAAGGCCAGGTTCTTCGTGTGATCGGTGATGGCGATGTACTTGTAGCCGCGCTGCTTCGCCGCCTCCGCCATCTCGTCGATGGTGCAGCGCCCGTCGGTCTCGACCGTATGCATGTGCACCTCGCCGCGAATGTCGCTGAGGGTGATGAGCCTGGGCAACCTGTGGTCGGCTGCCAGCTCGATCTCGCCGCAGTTCTCGCGCATCTCGGGCGGGATGCAGTCGAGCTTCAGCGCGCCATAGATTTCATCCTCAGTCGCACCAGCTACACGCTGATTGTTTTCCAGACGGAACAGGCCATACTCGCTGAGCGTGAGGCCCATCTTCAGCGCCCGCTGGCGGAGGCTCACATTGTGGTTCTTCGAACCGGTGAAGTATTGCATGGCGGCGCCATAGGATTCCGGCGGCAGCATGCGCACGTCCACCTGCATGCCGCTGCGCAGCCTGAAACTTACCTTGTTGTCGCCACGGGCGAGAACGTCGAGGATGCCGGGGAAGCGCAATATCTCGTCGATGAGGGCCGCGCGATCGGCGTCATCAACGCAGCACGGGCCGGTAATCAGCATGTCGAGATCGCCAACCGTTTCGCGGCCGCGCCGCAGCGATCCGGCGGGCGTAATCTTCTGGATGCCCCGGATGTGCTTCAGGTGTTCGGCCAGCTTCTCCGCGGTACGGTCGGCCTCGTCGAGCAGAAACCGCCCCGAAATGCGGCGATAGTCTTCGATAGCTTTCAGGATTTTCTGCTCGCTCTTCTCGCTCAGGCGCGGCAGCTCGCGCAGCTTGCCCTCGCGCGCCAGCTGCTCCACTCCGGCGACGTCGCTGACCTGGAAGGCGCTCCAGAGCAGTGCGATGGTTTTGGGGCCGAGTCCCTGGATCTTCAGCAGCTCCAGCATCGATGGGCGGTATTTCTGCAGCAGCTCCTGATGCAGCGAAAGCTTCCCTTCCCGGCAGAGCTGCTGAATGTTGGCCGCCATGCCCTTGCCGATGCCCGGGATCTCCAGCAGCTTTTTCGGTTCCTCCAGCAGTTCCGAAACCTGTTGCGGGTGGCCTTCCAGAGCCTCGGCGGCGCGCCGGTAAGAGCGGATGCGAAACGAGTCGTCGCCATTAACCTCCATCAGATCGGCGGTCTCGTAGAACACGCGCGCGATGGACCTGTTATCCAAATGGAAGCACCCGTGCGAAATTGTAACGCCTGCGGGCGGCCGCGACGGCGCAAGCGAAAAGCCCGGCATGAGCGCCGGGCCGCGGACCGGATTTCCGATGTGCGATCAGTGGGCTTGCGCTATGGTCACGCCTTCCATGCCATTCACCTGGGCCAGCATGTTGCGGGCCTGGGCGGCCACGGTGCCACTGTGGTCATGGGACAGCGCTACCTGGAGCTCGCGTTTGGCCTCTTTATAGAACTTCAGCGGAACCAGCGCGTAGGCCTTCACCAGATGGACCTCGGCAAAGCTGCTGCCCCCGAATTTCTCCGCCTGCCGGATGAGGCGAAGTCCCTTCTGGTACATGTTGCTGGCGATCGACGCCTTGGCCATCTCCAGGTAGGCCTGCCAGGATTTGGGTGAGTAGGCCAGGCTGCGTTGAGAAGCGTTCAGTGCCTGGTCGTACTGCCCCTGGTGGTTGTAAATGGCGGCAAGCGCGATGTACGCCGCGCTTTCGCTGGGATCGACGTGAAGCGCCTGCTCCAGCGTCTGTTGCGCCTGCTGCAGGTCGGGGCCCTGGACCTGCATCAGCCCGCGAAGCGTGAGTGCGGCGGCAAACTGGGTATCGATCTCCAGGGCGGAGTCCAGCAGCCGGTCGGCCTTCTGGTAGTTGCCCTCGTGAAAGGCCTCCAGCGCCTTGCGATACATCTTCGCAGCCTTTTCGGGCACCAGCAGCTGGGCAACAGAGACGATGGCTGCCGGAGAGTCCGGCTGAGCCGTACCTTTGGGGAAGCGGAGCTCGAGGCTGCGGTCGGGCTGCACGGAGATCTGGTCGCTGACCTCGGAGTTTTCCGACTCGGCGACCAACTCGTAGTTGCCTTTGGGAATGTTGTACAGTTCGAAGGTGCCATCCTGCTGGGTGTACGTAGAGGTCACGGGAACGGCTGTGCTGGCATCGTCGAGCTCCACATGTATGCCAGGGGCAGGCCGCCCATCGGCATTGAGCACTTTGCCGACGACGCCACTTATGCCTGAACTGACCTGATGGTTTGAAGGCGATATCTGCGCGGCGATGAAGGTGGTTGCAAGAAACAGCAAGCACACGGTTGCGACGGGGGCCCGGGAAGACATCTTCTCCACCTGTCTGCGATTCCACGAGGTGTTTTTCCCTTCTGCGCACCCGCAGACCCGGGGAAGTTTCACGCTCGGCGCGGGCCTGTTTTTGCGCCGCGCTGTTTCGTGAGATGAGCTTTTTCTGAAGGAGTTGGCTGTGGTCGTGCGCCATGTGACGAAATAAATTCCTGCGCAACGGGCAACTCTGGATGGCACCACTTTGGGTTGAGAGCACCATGCAGGAGAGCGGATCGCTGGTAATCCGGCCGGCGCGCAACATCCTCGGCAGTCTGCGCGTGCCCGGTGACAAATCGATTTCGCATCGCTATGCCATGCTGGCCGCCGTCGCCGGGGGCCGCTCGCGATTCCGTAATTTCGCGCCCGGAGCTGACTGCGCCAGCACGCTGCACTGTGTCCGGGAGCTCGGCTGCGGAGTCGAGCGCGATGCAGAGGGAGTTGTGAGCGTGGACGGAGTGGGCGCGCGGCTGCGGCCGCCGGCTGGGCCGCTGGATTGCGGCAACTCCGGTTCCACCATGCGCATGCTCTCCGGCCTTCTCGCCGGCCAGGATTTTGCCAGCGACCTGGTCGGCGACGCCTCTCTTTCGTGCCGGCCGATGAAGCGCATCATCGAACCGCTGACGCGGATGGGGGCGGAGATTCGCGGCACAGACGGCGATCGCGCGCCGCTGCATATCCGCGGCGCCAGGCTGCACGGTATCGACTATCGTCCAGCCGTAGCCAGTGCCCAGGTGAAGACTTCAGTACTTTTTGCAGGCCTGCTCGCGGAGGGCAGGACCTCGGTGGAAGAACCGGCGCGCACGCGAGATCATGGCGAGCTTGCCCTGCGAGCTTTCGGCGCGGAGCTGGAGAGGACACAGAATCGCGTCAGCATCGAAGGCCGGCAGCAGCTCCATCCGCTGGACGCCTTTGTGCCGGGCGATATCTCTTCCGCGGCCTTCTTCCTGTGCGCCGCGTCGATTTTTCCCGAGTCGAATATGGTAATCGATGGCGTGCTGCTGAACCCGACACGCTCGGCGCTGCTGGATGTGCTGACGGCGATGGGCAGCCGGATTTCCATGATGCGGGTTGAGGAAAGCAACGGAGAGCTGGTCGGCACCATCAGTCTGGTTCCCGGCCGGGGCAGGCCTGTGAAGGTGGAAGGAGCTCTGACAGCGCTGCTCATCGACGAGCTGCCGGTGCTGGCGGCGATAGCCCCCTTTACTGCCGGAGGACTGGAGGTGCGCGATGCCGGCGAGTTGCGCGTGAAAGAGTCGGATCGGCTGAGCGCGGTGACTCGCAACCTTCAGGCGATGGGTGCCCAGGTGGAGGAAACGGACACCGGATGGCGGATACCCGGGAGGCAGCGCCTGCATGGAGCCGAAATCCAGAGCTGCGATGACCATCGCATCGCCATGGCCTTCGCCGTTGCTGCCCTGCATGCGGAGGGCGAGAGCGTCCTACGCAACGCGGAGTGTGTCGCAATTTCGTATCCCGCGTTCTTCGACGATCTGGAGAAGCTGGTGGAGCGGTAGCGGCGCGTCCCAGAAATTCCCGTACTGTCTTTGGTGTGCAATGCAGTGTTCGGCGCTCTTGCTCTCGGGGGCTAAAGCTCCTGATTTCCAAGCCGTCTTGCGGCACGGCTGATCCACCCCAGCAGAAGCGAAAGCGGCCTCTGCCGGGGCCCCGGGTAAGCCGTGCCCCTTCAAAAGAATTTATGAGACGAATCCTACTGCGAGCTCAGATACTCTGCTTCGCGCCGGATCTCCGATATCCGTACCGCTTCAACGCCCGCCTTTTGCAGCGCTTCATTCAGTTTCGGCAGCTGCGTGCTTTTCAGATTCTTCCAAGTCGCGAGCGCGGCCCTGGCCTCCTGGTCTGCCTGGCGGTACAGTTCCTCAGCCTGGGATGGAATTGCGCGGTCGTTGCTTTCCACCACGCGCAGTGCCGCCGCCAATCCCGTGCTGGCCGAAGTCAGTCCGGAGATCGAACCGGGCTGTGGGTTATCGCCCTTTTCGATCTTGCCGATGGCTGCGTTGAGGTTGGTAAGCTGCGCGGTCACATCGGCGTGTTTCGCCAGTACTTCCCCGTTTATCTCCGACAGGCGCTTCTTCAGGACGGCAATTTCGGCGAGCGCCCTGCGGCTGCTTCGCACCTGATTGAAAATCTCCAGTCCCAGGCGGAGCTGCTCGTTCAATTCAGCCGTTGTTGCCCGCGCCCGCGAATCCATCTGGACGATCAGCGGCTGGGTGAGAGTCGCGCCATCTGCTGTCAGCTTCACCTGATAACTACCGGGTAGCGCGCGCGGACCGCGAGGCGCGCCGAATCCTTCCTCCTCCTCGGTCTCGGGATTGGCGCCGGTGCTTGCCCAGCGCAGGTCCCAGACGAAGCGGTGAGCGCCGGCGGTGTTCTCCAGCACAACCGGCTTCGGGATCCAGCGCTCGGCGATGGGCAGCGGCGGGTGAGGCGCCTGCTTCCGGGGCCCGGCGGTGAAACCTCGGACCAGCTTGCCGCCGGAATCGAAGATTTCCAGCGTCAGCGACTTCGCCGCGGACGGCAGGTAGTAGTCGACGATGGCGCCATCCGGCGGGTTTTTGGCGCTCGGCTCGTCGGGCGGCAGGGGGGTGCCGAGGAAGAAATCGTTGTCGATGCGGACGGCTGTCGCCGGCCTGTACAGGCGGGGGCCGGATGCCGGCGATCCGGTAGCGAGTTGCCGCAGGAGCGCGATGTCGTCCAGGATCCAGAAGGAGCGGCCGTGGGTTGCGACAATCAGATCGTCACCGTGGATGGCAATGTCACGAGCCGAGGTGACCGGCAGATTCAGCTGTAACGGCTGCCAATGGTCGCCGTCATCGAACGAAATGCAGATGCCGAGCTCGGTGCCGGCAAAGAGCAGCCCCTTTTTCTCCGTGTCCTCGCGCACGGCGTTCACGAAAGAACTGGCGGGGATTCCGGTCGCGATCAGCTGCCAGCTCTGTCCATAATCGCGGGTGCGGTAGATGTAGGGCTTCTGGTCGTCGAGGCGATGACGGTCGACCGCAACGTAAGCTACGGCGGGGTCGTAGCGGGAAGCCTCGATCATGGCGATCTTGCTCCAGTCGCTGAGGCCTTTGGGTGTAACATCCTGCCAGCTACGGCCTCCGTCGCGCTTGAGATGCAGCAGCCCGGTGTCGCTGCCGGCCCAGATCTCATCAGGCTTAACCGGCGACGGCGCGATGCTGAACACCACACCAAAGCCGCGCTCTTTGGCGTTCTGCGCGGTCGCCGGTCCCGTGGGCTTCTCGATCGCGGCATTCGCCGCCGCGCCTGTGAGGTCGGGGCTGATCTGCTTCCAGTGCAGGCCGCCATCGGTGGTCTTCATCACGTACTGTGTGCCGAGATACAGCGCGTTCTTTTCGGCCGGCGAAAGCACCAGCATAGGAGTCCAGGGATCGCGATAGCGGCGCTGGTTGATCTCGCTGGCAAAATTGGGCATGGGCCAGGGAGTAATGTCCTGGCTGAGCGAAGTGCGACGGTTGAAGCGCACCACGTTGCCATAGACGCCGGTGGCATACAGAATCTCCGGATCGGCAGGGTCAGGCGCCAGCCAGCCGCTCTCGCCGCCGCCGACCATGTACCAGTCGCGGCCGGTAATCAGGCCGTGATCGGTGCGGTTGGGCACCGCGACAGCGCCGGTGTCCTGTTGCGCGCCATAGACGTGATACGGAAATTCGTTGTCGGTGATGACGTGGTAGAGCTGAGCCGTGGGCTGGTTGTACCACGTCGACCAGGTCTGCCCGCGGTTGAGGCTGACCGTGGTTCCCTGGTCGGTGCCGAGAACCAGATGTGACGAGTTCTTCGGATCCACCCAGAGCTGATGGTAGTCATCTCCTCCCGGCGCGCCGCGCACGATAGAGATGGTCTTGCCGCCATCCTCCGAGCGGTACAGCGCGACATTCGGCATGTAAATGACATCGCGGTTGTTGGGATCGACAGTGATGCCCATGAAATACCAGGCGCGGCTGGTGAGGCGTGAATCGCTATTGGCGAGCGTCCAGCTGTTGCCGCCATCCTCGGAGCGGTAGAGGCCCGATTTTTCCCCAGCATCGATGAGCGCGTAAATCCGCTTCCCGTCGGGAGCGACAGCCACTCCCACGCGGCCCCAGTCACCGTCGGGCAGTCCATTGCCGCTCAATTGCGTCCACGATGCGCCGCTGTCGGTGGAGCGATAGAGCCCGCCTCCCGGACCCTGCAGGGGGGCATAGGTGCTCCACGGTGGACGATGCGAATTCCATGTGCCCGCGAAGAGAATGTCAGGATTGGCGGCGGCAAGAGCGAGATCGGATACTCCTATGTTCGGTCCCCTGTCCAGAACACGTGTCCAGGTATTGCCACCATCCGACGACCTGTAGACGCCGCGCGTGTCGTTCGGTCCATAGGCATGACCGAGGACTCCGACATAAACGATATCGCCATTGCGCGGATCGACTACGATCCGGCTGATCTGCCGCGAATCCCGCAAGCCGATGTTTCTCCAGGTTTTCCCTCCGTCGCTGGACTTGTAAACGCCGTCGCCGGAGCTGAGGGCGGAGCGAATGTCGGACTCGCCGGTGCCGGCGTAGAGCACATCGGGATTCGAAGGTGCAACCTCGAGAGCGCCGATAGAGGCGATGGGCTGTCCATCGAAAATGGGAGCCCATGTCACACCGGCGTCAGTGGTCTTCCACACCCCGCCGTTGACGGAACCGAAGTAAAACGTGGCTCCTCCATCGGGCACACCGGTCACGGCGACGGCTCGGCCACCGCGGAAGGGGCCGATCAGGCGCCATTGCAGCCCGCGCAGCAGCTCCGGAGAAACCGTCTGCGCGGCGGCGAAGATGTCCAGAAAAAGTACAAGAAGCGCGACAAAAGCCGGAGAGAAAAACCGCCCTGCATAATGGTTCAAATCGGAGGTCCTCTGCCTGCAAGATGTGAGCAAATAGATTACATTACACTTTCGCGCGCGGTGGACGAACGCCTTCCGCGGATTTTCAGCAGTAGCGTTCCACGCGTGTACATCGATCGGAAACATGGGTCAGTCATGGTGACGCGTTGATTTCAATCAGGCGAATCTCCCCTGCGCTGTGCCTTTCTCTCACTCTTGCGCTTCATCTTTTCGCGCCGCTGCTCCGGTCACAGCAGGTCAACACGGCGATTCTCGGCGAAATGCGCTGGCGCAACATCGGTCCGTATCGCGGCGGACGCACGCGCGCCATCGACGGCGTCCCCGCCCAGCCCAATGTTTTCTACGCCGGCGCGGTCAACGGCGGCGTGTGGAAAACCACCGATTACGGGCGCACCTGGACACCCATCTTCGACCGCGAGCCGACCGGGTCCATTGGCGCCATCGCCGTCGCACCCTCGGACCCGAATGTGGTTTATGTGGGCAGCGGCGAGGGGCTGCATCGTCCCGATCTGTCCGTGGGCGACGGAATCTACAAATCCAGTGACGCCGGCGCAACCTGGACGCACCTCGGCCTGCGCGAGGGGCAACAGATCTCCCAGCTAGCGGTTGACCCGCGCGATCCCAACCGTCTGTTCGCTGCCGTGGCCGGCCATCCTTACGGGCCGAATCCCGAGCGCGGCATCTACCGCTCCAGCGATGGCGGGCAGACGTTCGAGAAAGTGCTGTACAGGGATGAGAACATCGGGGGCAACGACGTCAGGATCGATCCCGCCAACCCGGAGATCGTATATGCCACATTGTGGGAGGCCCGCGAGGGCCCGTGGGAGAACGGCGAGTTCAACGGCACCGGCGGCGGAATCTTCAGGTCGGCTGACGGCGGCCAGACGTGGAAGCAGCTTGCCGGCGGCCTGCCCGCCGGTGTCGTGCAGGCTTATGTAGCCATTTCACGCAGCAATCCCAAACGGCTGTTTGCCACGGTGGCGACAAAGGAGAAGGTCGAGCTCTATCGCTCCGACGATGCCGGGGCGACGTGGGCGACTGTGACCACCGATCCCCGGCCAAAGGCGCGCATCGGGGGCGGCGATCTTCCTGTGCCCGCCATCGATCCGGAAGACCCTGAGGGGGTTTACGTCGCCAGCACCGTAACCTGGAAATCGACCGACGGCGGCAGGACGTGGACCGGCTGGCGTGGCGCCCCCGGCGGCGATGATTACCAGAACATCTGGATCAATCCCGCGAATCCGGAGATCATTCTGCTCGCCAGCGACCAGGGAGCGATCGTCACCGTGAACGGCGGCGCGAGCTGGAGCTCGTGGTACAACCAGCCGACAGCGCAGCTTTACCACGTCAACGCCGACAACGCATTTCCCTATCGCCTGTGCAGCGGACAGCAGGAGAGCGGCTCGGTGTGCATCGCCAGCCGCGGCAACGACGGCGAGATCACCTTTCGCGACTGGCATCCGGTGGCTGCGGAGGAATACGGCTACGTTGTGCCCGACCCGACCGATCCCGACACGGTTTTTGGCGGAAAGCTCACCCGCTACGACCGGCGAACAGCCCAGGGGCAGAACATCATGCCGGTGCCGCTGAGTCGTCCCGATTTTCGCGTCATCCGCACCCAGCCGATCGTCTTTTCGCCCTTCGATCCGCACCTGATGTACTTCGCTGCCAATGTGCTGTGGGCGACGCGCGACGGCGGCCGGAGCTGGAAGCAGATCAGCCCCGATCTGACGCGGAAGAGCTTCGAAGTACCGCCAACGGTCGGGGTTTTCCGTTCCGAGCCGGCGGCCCAGCCGAGGCAGCGGGGGGTGATTTATGCGCTTGCGCCCTCGCCCGTTGACCAGCAGCGCATGTGGGTAGGAACCGATGACGGGCTGATCTGGCTGACCGCCGACGGCGGAGCGCACTGGAACAATGTCAGTCCCCCGCAGCTTTCGGCGTGGCAGAAGGTATCGGTGCTGGAGGCAAGCCACAGCGATGCCCAAACTGCCTGGGCCGCAGTCAACACACTGCGTCTCGACGACCTGCGGCCGCACATCTACCGCACGCGCGACTCGGGCACGAGCTGGAGGGAAATTACCACGGGTATTCCCGGCGATGAAAACGTCAATGCGGTTCGCGAGGACCCCGGCCGCAAGGGTCTGCTGTTCGCCGGCACCGAGCGCGCGGTTTATGTCTCGTTGGACGATGGCGACCACTGGCAGTCGCTGCGCCTGAACATGCCGGCGACCTCGGTGCGCGACCTGCTCATCAAGGACAACGATCTGGCAGTGGCAACCCATGGAAGAGGCTTCTGGATTCTGGACGACATCACGCCGCTGCGGCAGCTCGACGACCGGGTGACTGCCGGCCGAGCGTATCTCTTCGCTCCAGAGCCGGCTTACCGCGTCCGCTGGGACACCAACAGCGACACTCCGCTGCCGCCGGATGTGGCGGCGGGCGACAACCCTCCGGACGGCGCAATCTTCAACTATTACCTGAAGTCTTCGTCCTCTCCAGCCGTTACTCTGGAAGTTAAGGACAGCGCCGGAAATAGCGTTCGGCGCTTCTCCACTGCCGATCCGGTGCCCCCGCCCGATCCCCGGCTGGCGATTCCTGACTACTGGCTGCGGCCGCCGCAGAGGCTGTCGGGCGCTGCCGGTTTCCACCGCTTTGTCTGGGATATGCACTATGCGCCGGTGCCGGGCATCCGGCCGGAGTACCCCATTGCGGCGGTGTACAGGAACACCGCTCCGGTTCCGACCTCGCCGTCGATCATGCCAGGGAAGTACACCGCCGTGCTCACCGTCGATGGGCAGCAGTACGGCCAGCCGCTCACGGTGGAGATGGATCCCCGGGTGAAAACGCCGGTGGCCGAGCTTCAACGGCAATTCGAGCTCTCGAACCAGCTCTATCAGGACTTGCTGGCCTTGCAGCCGTTGGTGGAGAGGGCCGCGACTGCGCGCGCGCAACTGAAGACAATGCGGGAGAAGACGACGGGAGCGCAGGCAGGCAGCCTGGATGAACTGAGCCGGCGGCTGGAATCGCTGGCAGGTGGCGAGGGCAGACGGAGGCGCGGTCCACAAGCCGAGAACCTGGCCGGGGTGCGCGGCTCCCTGCTGCAACTGCTCGCGATTCTCCAGGAGGTGGACCAGCCCCCCACGACCCAGGCGACCGCAGCCGTCCCGAAGCTTCACCAGTCCACCACAACGGTCATCCAGCGGTGGGAGCAGTTCGAGAACGGCGAACTCGCCCCGCTCGGAATTCACCGTTAAGCTGGCCTGGCGTGCGGCATGCCCGCCGGATGCAGATGTGGGCGAACCAGCATCGTCATGAGCTTTTCTGCCAGTCCAGTCATCCAATTGTGGTAAAAGCGAATCCAAAAAGGTAAGTAGCTGGCTGCCGCCACGTGCACAAGGGCGTCGGCCGGGAGTTTCCTATGCGCCGATGGTATGTATCGCTCACGGTTTTGGGACTTGGCGGGATCAGTGCGCTGCTGCTGAGTGAAGCCGGACGCACTGCGCTGCGCAGGATCTTCGAAGGCTTTCAGCAGGCGCCCGACCGTCTGCTGGAACTGAATGACAGCCTGCAGAGCGAGCTGGACCGCATTCAGGCGGCCCTTGATCGCATCGCCGAGTCGCTGGAGCCGCGCCCGGAGCTGGGCCACTGACCTGCCGGCTGCGGAACGATTCTTTTCTGCCGCCGAGTTTCAGTCCGCCGTAATACCTTCCAACAGATCAGTCTCGTGCTTCGCCTCGCGTGGATCGCGGCTCGCCACCAGGTGGTACATCTCAAGCGTACCGAGGCGCTGGCCAAGGTTCTTTCTCACCCGCTCGAACAGCGGCGCCTGAGTGGTGTGCTGGTGGAATGCCTGCACCTTCTTTTCGAAGCGTTCTTTCCCGATCTCAATATGCGCGGTGACGGTCGCAGGCGCAATCGGCTGGCGATCGGGCAAAAGGAAATCCGCCGTATGGTAGTAGAGCTTCTGCACGCGATGCGGCTTGAGGCCCTGCTCCAGGTGCTCGGGATAACGGTCGGGACGTCCCGCCCACTCGAAGGCTAGGGTCGCGAACTGCCCGGCCACAGCGTGATCGATGTGCCCGGTAAGCCCACCATCGGGACCGAAGGTGATCATCACCTGGGGACGAATGCGGCGGATGCGCAGCACCAGATCGCCGACGGCGCGGTAGAGGTCGGCATGGTCAAGTTTGCTGTCGGCATAATCCAGGACTTCGCCATGGCTGACGCCCAGCAGTTTGCAGGAGGCAGCAAACTCGGCGCGGCGCAGATTGGCCAGTTCGTCATCGGTGCGGGCCGTGCCGCGATTGCGGGCGGCGGTGCCGGCAGTGAGGCAGACGACGAAGGTCTCGATGCCGCGCTCGTGATAAAGCAAGAGGGTGCCGCCGAAGGCGCCGGCTTCATCATCAGGATGGGCGGTAACACAGAGCAGCCTGGTCATAGGCGACATTGGATGAGCAGTACGCGCCTCCAGTTTCAGCGCAGGTAAGCCTTCCCGGATCGTGGACTTCGGCTGTGGCAGCCGGCGATGGGCCGCTCTGGAGCGTTGTTGCAATCAGCAAGAATCAGTGAGAGATTAGAAATCCGGCACTGGAGGCAGGGGTGAAACGCCGGATCGCGTGGTGGGCGGCTGTGGGCTTTCTGGTGGCGGTGGGCTGGGCAGTGTATGCGTCTGCCGGACCCGCTCCGATCACCTCAGCGGAGCCGACGCTGATAGTTTTCGCCGGCTTGACCCAGCCGATTGTCGCCGCCAGTCTTTATTTCCATTTCGGCCTTCACGTCTGGTGGGTCGTGGTGGCGAATGCTGCCACGTATGCGCTGCTGGGCGCCATCGTTGAGGCCCTGCGAAAGCGGTTCCATCAGTACGAATGTTCGGAACAGCCGGGCGCCTGAAACCGATCTCCTTGCCAAAACCAGCGCGCATCCGCAATAATTAACAGGTTGTTGCCTCAAGGTACATGAGGTCCGATGAGCGCCTGAGCTGCGTTCATTGGGGTGTGGAGCGACGCGATCGCTGGAGCACCCATTAGCCGGTCATCTCACCTGAGGAAAAACTGCCACCGGAAAAGCGTCATCCCTACGGTGATCCGTGAGGCTGGAACGCCTGCCGCTGTGGCGAGTCACAGGAAAGGAACCCAATCGCTGTGTTGATGATTCGTCTGTCGCGCCGCGGTGCGCGCAAGCAGCCGTACTATCGTATCGTGGTAATCGAGAAAGAGCGGGCGCGCGATGGCCGCTCGGTGGAAGTGGTGGGCACCTACAACCCCAGAACCAGTCCCGCAAGCGTGGAGCTGAAGCGGGAGCGCATCGACTACTGGACTTCGAAGGGCGCCCGGCTGTCGGACCGGGTAAAGAAGCTGGTGGAGAAGGCCCCTGCCGGCGCGCCGGAGCCGACGGCGGCAGCATAAGAGGATCCCGCGATGGCGGACAGGCCAGACATGATTGCGCTGATGGAGCTTCTGGCGAAGGCCGTGGTGGAGGCGCCGGATGAGGTCACGGTCGAACCGTTCGAGGAGAACGGGCAGACGGTGCTGGAGCTGGTGGTCGCGGAAAGCGATCTGGGCCGGGTGATCGGCCGTCATGGGCGCACGGCGCGCAGCCTGCGGACCATCCTGCACGCGGCGAGTCTGCGCACGCGCAAGCGCTATCAGCTGGAGATTATCGAATAGCCGGCGAGTTCATCACCATCGCCCGCGTGCTGCGGCCGCAGGGACGGCGCGGCGAAGTGCTGGCGGAGCTGCACACCGACTTTCCCGGGCGCTTTGAGGAACGCCGCAACCTGTGGGGACTGGCGCCGGACGGACACCGCAGCGAATTGCACCTGGAAGAGCACTGGTTTCACAAGGGCGGCGTAGTGCTGAAGTTCGGCGGCGTGGACAGCATCAGCGATGCGGAACGCCTGGCCGGATTTGAGATACAGGTGGCGCGCGAACAGCGCAGCCGGCTGGAAACGGGAGCGGTCTGGGTCAGCGAGATTGTTGGCTGCCAGATCTGGCTCGAGCAGGGAGAGCGGTTGCTGGGATCGGTGACCGAGGTACAGTTCGGAGCCGGAGAGGCGCCGCTGCTGGTTGTGAAACTGCCGGAGATGGCTTTGCCGGCGGGCGCCCGGGACAACACCATGCTGCTGCCCTTCGCGGAAGAGTTTGTGAGGAAGCTCGACCTGCCGGCGCGGCGCATTGAGATGGAGTTGCCGGCAGGCCTGCTCGATGTTGATGGCCCACTCAGTGACGAAGAGAAGCAGCGCCAGAAAGCAGAAGCCGGCGAGGCGCGAAGGGCAGGCGGCCGGCGGAGGCGAGATCAGGCCGGCAAAGCGGGCCAGCGCAGGAGCGGCCGGTAGTCTCCCTTGATGGCAACGAGCGCAGGTAACAGGCCTGAATGAAGTTCGATATTGTCACGATTTTTCCGGACTTTTTTCGCGGGCCGCTGGATTACGGCATCGTGCGCCGGGCGCGCGAGGCCGGGCTCATTGAAATTGCGATTCACGATCTGCGGGCCTACACCCACGACCGCCACCGCACGGTGGATGACCGGCCGTTCGGCGGCGGTGAAGGCATGGTGCTGAAGCCGGAGCCAATTTTCGAATGTATGGAGTCGCTCCGGGTTGCGCAGCGCGCGGAGCGGCTACAGCAGGGTGCGCGGGAGTCGGTTCTGCTGCTGTCGGCGCAGGGACAGCTGTTCACGCAGGCGCTGGCGCAGCAACTGATGGAGCTTGAGCGCATCGTTCTGATCTGCGGGCGCTACGAAGGCGTGGACGAACGGGTGACCGAACATCTGGCCGATCGCGAGATCTCGGTCGGCGACTTCGTGCTCAGCGGCGGCGAGTTGGGCGCGGCCATCATCGTGGATACGATGACGCGGCTGGTTCCGGGAGCGCTGGGCAATGCAGCCTCGGCGCAGCAGGAGTCGTTTACTCACTCCATCACGCCAAAAGATGGCGCGATAGGGGCCCCGAGCGCAGCGCAGGCGCCACGAGAAGGTGGGGCGCCGAGCTCGACCTGCGTCTCCGGCGGATTGCTGGATTATCCGCATTACACGCGCCCGGCGGAGTTTCAGGGAATGGCGGTTCCCGAGGTGCTGGTAAACGGGAACCATGACGAGATTCGCAGATGGCGGCGGCGCAGCGCCCTGCGCAAGACCCTGCGCAACCGTCCCGATCTGCTGCGGCAGGCGAAGCTGACCGAAGACGATCGCACGCTGCTGGCCGAGGTCGAGACGGAAACTTAAGCTGACTGCTGGTTCTTAAAGGAAACGAACATGTCAAGTGCACAGATTATGGACCGTCTGCTGGCGAAAACGCGGCGCACGGATCTGCCCGACTTCAAGCCTGGCGACACCGTCCGGGTACACGTAAGGATCAAGGAAGGCGACAAGGAGCGAGTGCAGGCCTTCGAAGGGCTGGTCATCGCGCGCAGCAAGGGCGCGCAGCCAAGCTTTACGGTGCGCAAGATGAGCTTTGGTCAGGGCGTGGAGCGCATTTTCCCGCTCTACTCGAAGGTCATCGACAAGATTGACGTATTGCGATCGGCGCACGTCCGCCGCGCCAAGCTGTACTATCTGCGCGGACTGCGGGGCAAGGCCGCCCGCCTGCGCGAAGTGGAAGGCCCGCGCAGCTAGCCGGCACGCTGCGAACGCCCGTCGCAACGGATAACCTCGCGCGGAGGGTTTCGTACGCGGAAGCCTATCTTCCAGACTTCGGGCGGACGAACCTGAGTGCGGTATGCGTCGGCGAAAAGCTGACCACCTTCACATCAACCAGGCCGGCCTGCCGGCCGGCCCCGAGCACCTGCTGTTCCCTGATCTCCTGCTTGCCTTTGGGATAGACAATCCACAGAGCGCCCCCGCTGCCGAGCGAAGGGATCACGGTTTTGATGCGGCCGAGCTCCACGGCCTTTTCAGCGCCCAGGAAGATCAGGTCGGAGGCGTCCAGCGGCCTCAAATCCGAAAAGCGTTTGGCCACGGCGCGCAACTTCTTGAGGAAAAGGCCATCGCCCAACGCTATCGCCGAGATCGCCAGTCCAGGCCGGATGCCGAGCTTATCGGCCCTGCTTTTCGGATGGAGGATTCTGTGTGCCCACTTGCGGGCATCTTCGCCGAGCTCGAGAACGGCCGCGCCCTCCGGCCAGCTCAGATGAAGCTCGCCGCCGCGCGCCGAAACCGATTTTAGCGACGCCAGCGGGATCCTAAGGCGAACGTCACCGCGGTAGACGATTTCATCGCTTTCCAGCAGCACTTTGCCGGCTACCGTGCTGCCGGCGGTGCGAATGTTACAGACAAGCTCGCGTCCCAATTCCTTCTCCCAGACTCCGTGGAAGCATCGTTCAGGAACGGCAAAACGTCAACAGAAGAGTCGCAAACACGAAACCCCGCTGGAGGGGCAAGCGGGGTTTCGCACTCCGCCCGGCCGGAGGAGCCGGGCATTCGTCTGGCGCGATCTGCATTCGCGCCGGTCAGATTCTCGCCGCCAGCTCCAGCAGTCCGACGGTCATGGCAATCCAGAGCGCAAGCGCCACCGTGTTGAGGGTCACGCGGACGGCCCCGTTGTCGATCAGCCAGTTATATTTCGCGTCCATACGGTTTCTCCTTCCGAAGTGGCTTTCGAAGCAACAATCGCAACAGAAGCGTCTGTTGTGCATCCCGAAGGTTGCGCCGGAAATGCTGTTTGGCCTTACCGGATCAACTTCTGCAGAGATATACGCGCGGGGTGGCGAAAGGTTCCATGAGGGGACAGGAAAATGGGACGGGTTGCAGATTATGGCTGCCAGCGGCGGCCGCTAGCCTGCGCGCAGGGATTCGCGGCGCTTTTCGGTTGACGGCGAAGCAGCCGGAGAGGTCGCATGCCGGGGAAGGACCTCGCGCAGCGCCCACTCGATGCGCTCCACCGAGGTGCGGATCATTTCCACCGATTCGTCGTCATTAGCGGTGACCGTGGCGTAGGTGATGATCTGCAGCGCATTACGGATATGGTGATTCATCTCCGCGATGGTGCGTAGCCGTTCGTCCACGATCCGCCTCCGGAGACGCTCGTAATTGGTGAAGCTATAGAAAAGGAATCCGGCAACGATGCCGGTCAAGGCGTTGGAGGTGAGCAGAATATCGCTGCGCGTGATGCCGTCGCGTGCCAGCAGGCGGTCGAAGCCATAGCCTATTGCCCAAACCAGCAGCACGACCACGACGCAGAGAACAATCAGCCG
The DNA here is from genome assembly GCA_035516415.1 of Binatia bacterium. GTDB lineage: Bacteria > Acidobacteriota > Terriglobia > Terriglobales > Acidobacteriaceae > Bog-257. Next base: position 39,616 of record DATJAI010000087.1, read on the forward strand.
CGTCTTTGAATTCCGACTCAAATCCATGGCCGCCACTCCAATCTTCCCCTGTGCTTTCCCGCGCCTAACTCTGAGACGCCTGAAGCGGCGATTGGTCGCCGTGAAAATGACGCAAAATTGCCGTCGCCTGGGAGCGGTTCACAACCGCTGCCAGCGCAGCCGCGTCCGCCTCCCTGACCGCCTGCAGGCTGCCGAAGTGCTGGAGCAGCCGCCGGGTGGTGCGCTCGCCGATGCCGGGGATGTCCAGCAGTTCGGTGCGGCGGTCGCGCATCTGGCGGCGCTTGCGATGGAAGGTGACGGCGAAGCGGTGGGCTTCGTCGCGCACCAGCTGCACCAGGTGCAACACGGGAGAGTGCCGCTCCAGCCCCACCGGCTCGTCCTCCTGTCCCTGGATGTAGATGATCTCTTCCCGCTTGGCGATGGAAGCCAGCGGCTGATTGACGATGCCCAGCGCCTCCAGCGCCTGCGCCGCAGCGTGCAGCTGTCCGATGCCGCCGTCAATGAGCACCAGACTGGGCATTGCCTGCTTTTCCGCCGGGTCCAGCACCCGCCTGTAACGCCGGGTAACGACCTCGCGCATGGAGGCGAAGTCGTCCACCCCTTCAACTCCTTTGATGATGAATTTGCGGTAGTCGGATTTCTTCATCTGGCCGTCTTCCCACACGACCATGGAGGCCACCGTCTCAGCGCCCTGGATATGCGAGATGTCGAAGCATTCGATGCGCCGGGGCAGCTCCGGCAGCATCAGCGCGTCCTGCAGCGCCTCCTGGATCGCCCTGGAGGCCGGCTTCATCACGCGGAAGCGCTGGTCGAAAGCCTGCTTTGCGTTCTGACCAACGAGATCGACCAGAGAACGTTTCTCGCCGCGCTGTGGAACATGGATCTGCACCCGGCGCTTCTGGCCTTCGGAAAGCATCTCCTCCAGGGTGGTGCGGTCGTCGAAATCAACCGGCACGTAGATGGTGTGCGGGACATACTGCTGGTCGAGATAGACCTGCTTCAGCAGGGAAGAAAAGAACTCGCCCGGCTGGAAACCCTCGTGGCCTGCGATTTCCTGCGACAGGTCCCGGTTCTGGACATGTTGGGGTGGCAGGTCTTCCCAGAAGAACTCGCGTTTATCGACGATTTTGCCGCCACGCATGTGAAAGAGGTTTACCGCGAGCATCCGGCTTTCGAAGTGATAGCCGAAGACATCGGCATCGTCGCCATCGACGGCGGCGATGCGCTGCTTCTGCTGCAGCAGGTCGACGGTCGAGATCAGGTCGCGATACTTCGCCGCCAGCTCGTACTGCTCACGCTCGGCCGCCGCGTTCATGCGCTGGTGCAAAGAACGCGAGAGATCGGCGCTCCGGCCTTCCAGAAAGAGCTTCACGTCGTGCACCGCCTCGGCATAGCGCTCGGGGGTGGTCAATCCTTCGACGCACGGTCCCAGGCAGCGCCCGATGTAGTACTGCAGGCAGGGCCGCGGATAGTAGCGGTTCAGGTCGAGCTTGCAGGAGGGAATCAGAAAATGGCGGTGAATGAGGTCGACCAGCCGGTACGCCAGGCTGGTAGGAAAATAGGGACCGAAGTAGAGCGAGCCGTCCTTGCGCAGGCGCCGGGTGGGAAAGACCCGGGGATAGCGCTCGCCGATGGTCAGCTTGATGTGGGGGTAGCTCTTGTCGTCGCGCAGGAGGATGTTGTAGCGCGGTTTCTTCTGCTTGATGAGGTTGTTCTCGAGCGCCAGCGCCTCCTTCTCGTTGTCGACGACGACGTAGTCAACGTCGACCGCCTCGCGCAGCAGCGATCCGGTCTTCGCATTGGCCGCCGCGCCTTCCAGAAAATACGAACGCACCCGCGAGCGCAGGTTGTTGGCCTTGCCCACATAAATAATCTGCCCCTCGGCGTTTTTGTAGAGATACACGCCGGGCGCGGTGGGCAGAGTGCGAATTTTCTGGTGAAGGTCCATAAAGAGCAACTAGCAACTAGCAACTAGCAACTAGCAACTAGCAATTAGCAATTAGCGGTTGCCGCTAACGGCAGATCGTCGGTGGGCGCCTTCATTGGGGCTTCCAGAAGCGATAGATGTTCTCGCGAATGTACGCGGTCCACTCGTGTTCTATTTCTTGCAAGGCAAAGAGCACCACATCCGGTTCAAGCTCACCGCGCAATGCAAGATAGTTCAGACCCACAAGCGCCCCGTACTGAAGTTCCTTCGAAGATTTCAGCCGCTTCAGACACTCCGCTTGTACCCAGCGCCAGTCCTCTTCATAGTTGGCAGCATCCCAGAGAGCGACGCAAACCGTTTGTTCGTCGTCACTCTGCAGCATTCGGGCTAGCTTACCGCGGCTACGCTCGGTCGGCTCGAACCGGTCATCTTTCCATCCTTTCGGTCTAAACGCTGGGAAATTCTGATAGATGTACTTCAGAGTATTCGCAACCGCCGGCTCGGCGTCTAACAGAGCTTGTAGTTTCGGAATGACGATCTCCGGCTCAAGGTGTTTGCGCAGTGCAAGAACACTTAAACCCCACAAAGCAGCTCTCCTGATTGGTTGGTCATCCGACTGGAGGCGTTTCAAGCATTCCTTCTGCGCCCAACGCCAATCGTCGTTCCACTCGTCGTACAGGGTGAATCCGAGAAGCGACTCGTCATCCGCACTTCGAAAGAGCAGCTCCAGCCTCGCACGCCGACTGAGTTTTCGTTCCTTCATCAAGCCGCCTCGTGTGGCACGGTGCTGTAAAAATTCTACGCTGGCTCCCAGGAATGTCATTTCAAGGACAGGCGAACATTACGGGCACTAGCTGTCTCAGTCGCAAGTCACTGAAAACAATAGCGATTCGCAGCCGACATTCGATCCGGCGATGGCATCCTACTTGCTATCCCAATAGCAGGCCAAGTGGCTGATTTTCCGCCGGGCCGAGGAGTCGTTCGATGAACCGATATACCGCTCTCGCAGTGTTGGTGGCCGGCAGCCTCCCCCTCACCGTCGGTTGCGCTACCAAGAAGTACGTCCGCAACGAGACGACGCCGATCATCAACAACGTTAATGAATTAGATGATCAGACGGCGAAAAATACTCGCGACATCAAGGACGCCGACACGCGGGCGCAGCAGGGCATCGCGCAGGTGAACAACAAGGCGGCTGCGGCAGATCAGAAGGCGACGGCCGCGGGACAGGCCGCCGATCAGGCGAACCAGAACGCGACGCAGGCCTCCAACCGCGTAACCAGCCTTGCCGGGACGGTGGAGAACCTGGACAACTACAAATCCGTGGCCGACACGACGGTGCTGTTCGGCTTCGACAAGGCGCAGCTGACGCGCAAGGACAAGCAGCAGCTCGACGACTTTGCCGCGCAGCTCCAGAGCCAGCGGCACTACATTATTCAGGTTGAGGGCTACACCGACTCGACCGGAGGGGCCGACTACAATTACCAGCTCAGCCAGCGGCGCGCCGATGCGGTGATCCAGTACCTGGCGCAGAAGTACAACGTGCCTCCGCACAAGATCTTCCTGATCGGACTCGGGAAGGACAATCCGGTGGCCAGGAACAGCAGCTCCGCGGGACGGGCGAAAAACCGGCGCGTGGATGTGCGGCTGATGGCCAACAGCCTGACGGAAGCGGCGCAGACGGGCGCTCCCAACCAGCAGCAGCCCGTGCAGCGATGAAGCAAAACGGCGGCCGATAACGACGACGCCGCCGCAACAAAAAGCTCCCCAGCCCGGAGCCAATGGCCAGAGCAGGCCCATTGGAAAGGCCGCCCAGCAATGGGCGGCCTTTGATATTTCCCCGGGGTAATGGTGCAGTTCGAAAACGGAAGCGCGCCTTTCGCGCGCCGGCGCGAATCGGCGCGCCCAGATCCCTCGCTTCGCAAAAGAGGCTCGCTCGGGATGACGAGCAAACTGCACCATTATCCTCCCGGGAACCCATCCGCGGATCAGGTAACGGGTCGATAACGGATACCCCGCCCGGCATCCGATACACTCAACTGTACCCATTCCATGAGCACGACACTGCAACGCCTGATGCTGCGCTCCATCAATATCTGGCCGCCCTTCCTGGGTTCGGGGATTCGCGTGAAGTGGGGCGCGGACCGCAAATCGGTCAGCGTCGAACTAAAACTCCGCTTCTGGAACCGAAACTACGTGGGCACGCATTACGGCGGGTCACTGTATTCCATGACCGACCCGTTTTACATGCTGATGCTGATGCACAATCTCGGCCGCGATTACATCGTCTGGGACAAGAGCGCCGCCATCCGCTTCCGCAAGCCGGGCCGGGGAAAGGTGAGGGCGGAGTTCCGGCTGAGCGATGAGCGGCTGGAGGAGATCCGCAGCCGGCTGGCGACAGAGGAGAAGTATGAACCCACATTCGTGGTGGAGGTGAAAGACGAAGCCGGCGAGACCGTCGCCGAGGTCGAGAAGCTGATTCATATCCGGCGCAAGCCGGTCCGCGCCCAGTGAAGCGGCGCATGCTGCTCAGGCCACGGCCAGGCTGGGGCCGCCGGAAGGATTGGCGGTTTCAGGCCGGCCCTGCTCCAGCCGGATTCGCAGGACCTCCTCCTGGCTGCCGTCGAAGTCCTGGCGGACGTGCAGCCGCAAATCCGCGGAGCGCGAGGCGGCGCCGATGGTGATGAGCAGCTTGGCCAGAGCCAGCATTCCCGCCCGGTTGGCGATGATGTAGGGGATCCCTTCGATGATCTCGACGCGAAGCTGTCCGTTCGAGCGCTCCATGTACTCGAAGACGGCTTCCCGCTTGCGCGATTGCTTTTCCACTTCGTACTGGAATTCCTGCGTGATGGTTACCGGCTGAACGTTGCTCATGAGAAACCCTCCAGACAAAATGCCCGCCATGCCCGGGCGACGGCAACACCAGACATAGGTGCAAAGCGACGGATGCAGTGCTCCCGGAGCATCTGCGACGAAGGGCGCTAACGCTGAAACTGCGTCCAGCAGAAAACGAGGTTGGCGACAATCATAGCGGTCACGGCGCCGCCAAGCCAGAAGTTTTCGAATGCGGTATTCCGCCGGCCAGTCAGGCGTGCCTTATTGCCCAGCAGCAGGATGAACCCCAGCACGGGAACCACGAGGAAGCCGGCCAGAACCTGCGACCAGTAGAGGATGGTGACCGCATTGATGCGGCCGAAGTCGATGATGGCAGCCACCAGCACGGAACCGGAGATCAGAATGTAGAAGCGGCGCGCCTCCCACGCCGGAATGGTGAGTCCGGCTTTCCAGCCGGCGGCTTCGGCGATGCTGAAGCACATGGAAGCGACGAGGATGGGCAGGGCAATCAGTCCCGAGCCAATGATTCCGACGGAGAAGATGACGGGAGCCAAAGTTCCGAGAGGCCCCAGCGCGCGGGCGGCATCCAAAGTTGACATGTGCATCGGGTCGGAGACGTGCAGCGCCGATGCGGCAATGATTACCGACAGGGAGATGACGGAGGCGACCAGGGTGCCGGCTTTCGATTCGCCGGCATGAAAACCTCCTCCCGTGGCCTTGCGATCTCGACGCGAACTGGTCTGCCATACCAGGACGTCGGGAGTAAGCAGCGAACCAAAGACGGCGATCACGCCGATGACATAGGGCGCCGTTGCCGTCAGGTGAGGAACCAGCAATCCCTTCAGCAGGGCCGTCCAGGACGGCACCGCCATTGCCGCCGCAGCGAGATATGCCCCCTGGAAGATAGCGAACCACACCAGAGCGCGGCTGGATTTGCGGTAATCGCCCACAACCAGCAGGTACCAGACGGCGAAGGCCACGATAGGGAGAAAAAAAACGCGCGCCTGCTGCAGAACCAGGGAGAGAGCATCGCTGACCGCGACCAGGTCGGCAATGATCATGGCCATGTTGACCGAGACCATGGCCAGAGCCACGCCCCAGCCCGCCGTCCTGCCCCACGTGCGGCGGATAAGTTCCACCAGGCCGCGATTGCTGTGGTCGCCGATGCGGGCGGAAACGGAGAACACGGCCCAGAGCACGGGAATGGCAAGCAGCACTACCCAACCGATGGCGTAGCCGAAGGATGCGCCCACCACGGTGGCCGTGAGCACGGCGGCGGGGTCAAGGTCGGCAGCTCCGGCGATGATGCCGGGCGTCAGCTTGCGCAGCTGCTCGAGCCAGCCGGAGGGCTCAGGCTGGTAGAACTCTACTTGCTGGTCTTCTTCGCTGAGCAGGCGAAGCGAATACAAAAGCTGCCTCTGGGGTGTGGAATGTTCTTCTTCCGCGCGTGCACAGACCTACAGGGAAGAAGAAGCGAGCTGCTGCCTTTAGGTTGCCACCAGCCGCAGCCCATTCTGCCGGGTTCGGCCTGATCTGCGGTGGGTCAGCTGGGATAAGGATGCGTCCCTTTCGCGCGCCAGCGCGAATCGGGACGCCCAGATCCCTCGCTGCGCAAAAACAGCCTGCTCGGGATGACAACCGAAGCTAACCCACCACCTGATCTGGGCGAGTGTTGGCCGCAAATCGCGGGTTCTCCTAGAATATGAACATGCTGTTCCGCTACATCGTGCTGCTATTTATCTGCGTTTGTCTGGCTGGGTCAGTGGCGGCCCAGGACTCTCCGCCGGTGGAGCAGGTGCCGGTGGACAAGTCGGCCCCTCCACCGAAGGACAACGCTTCCAGGCCTCCGCGCTCCGACAATGTTCCGGCGGGCGAGAGCTCCAGCAGGCAGACTGCCATCGATGTTTCTCCTCCTGCAGATGACGCCAAAAGCCACCCCGAGTCAGAACTCGGTGCCGGCGACGTGGACGAATTCACGCCCTATAACCCGATGAAGGCGATGAAGGCTGTCGAAGTCGGCGACTTCTACTACAAGCGGGAAAACTATGGAGCAGCGATCAGCCGCTATCGCGAGGCATTGGAGTATAAGCCCCACGACGGCGAGGCGACGTACAAGCTGGCTGAGGTTCTGAACAGGACCGGCGACACCGCCGGCGCCATCCAGAACTACGAGGCGTATCTGAAGATCCTGCCCAATGGCCCCTACGCGAAGAAGTCCAAAGAGGCGCTGGAGAAGCTGAAGCAGAAGACAGCAAAGAACAGCGATGGAAAGTAACGGGGACAGATGCGAGGCGGCCAGGGCTAAAGGTCGAAACCGCTTTACGGCTTCTTCTTGACGACAATCGAAGGCCGCAGCGGCACGATGGCCCCGCGGCTGGCGTCGATGTTGGAATGCTGGGCGCGCGTCACCACTTCGTTGCGCACGTAGGTAATGAACTCCGACATCTGACGCTGCATTTCCTCCATGCGCTCGCGCATCTGCAGGATGATGGCGATGCCGGAGATGTTGACGCCCAGATCGCGCGCCAGGGAGAGAATCAGCTCCAGCCGCTCCAGGTCCTGATCCGTGTACAGCCGGGTGTTGCCCTCGGTGCGGGAGGGCTTCAGCAGCCCTTCACGCTCATAGAGGCGCAGGGTCTGGGGATGTATGTCGTACATCTCGGCCACCGCGCTGATCATGTAGGCGCCCTGTTTTTTTCGTTTAGCCATGGTTGTGTCAGCAGCTAGCAATGAGCAATGAGCGACCAGGCTGAACTCCACCCCAACCAGCGCAAATCCGGCGCTGGCCGGGGGCCCCGGTAAGCCCGCTCGGGATGACAAAAATAAACGGCGTGGACGCGGGCCTGAAGGCCCGCTCTACCCGAACCGCTTACGGACGGACTAAATGCCGTCCCCTCCAAAGCAGGCTTCATCAGAGCTTCCCTGGTATCGCGTCCCGGAAATTCGCGGAATACTCCCGGTGTGCAATGCAGTGTTCAGCGCTTTTCCCTCAGGGCCTAAAGCCCCTGATTTCCTAGCCGTCTTGCGGCGCGGCTGAAGCCGCGCCCTTTCAAAGCGGGCCGGCCACCTGTTCAGCAAACCTGTGGGACGCCATGCTAGTTGCTGTCCTTGTCCCCCGCCAGTTCCCGGGCTCTTTGCGCGGCCTTGACCACTGCCTTGATCAGGGTGACGCGCAGGCCGCCCTCTTCCAGTTCCAGGATGCCGTCAATGGTGCAACCGGCCGGGGTGGTGACGGCGTCCTTGAGCAGGGCCGGATGATCGCCGGTCTCCAGCACCATCCTGGCCGCTCCCATCGTGGTCTGTGCCGCCAGCAAGGTTGCAATCTCGCGCGGGAGTCCGACCTTGACTCCAGCCTCCGCCAGCGATTCCAGAATGATGTAGATGAAAGCCGGGCCGCTGGCAGCGAGGCCGGTGACGGCATTCATGTGCTTCTCATCCAGTATCACCGTCCGGCCGATGGCGCCAAAGAGCGTGCTGACGATCTCCATATGGTCGGGAGCGGCAGAGCGCCCGCCGCACAGGGCTGTCATGCCACTACCGATGACGCAGGGAGTATTGGGCATTGTCCGCACCACAGGTATGCCGCTCCCCAGCGCCTGCTCGATCTGGGCGATGCGAACCGAGGCCGCTACCGAGATCACCAGCTGATGATTCGAAATCGCCGGCCTGATCTCCTCCAGCACGCCCTGCACCACCTGCGGCTTGACACAGATCAGAATCACGTCCGCGTTTCGGATGGCCTCGCGGTTATCCGTGCCCACGGGGATACCGAGAGACGCGGTGAGGGCCTGCGCCTTCTCCCCATGCTGTACCGTGGCCAGGGTCTTCTGGCGATTCAGGACACCCTGTTCCAGCAGGGCACCCAGAATGGCCCGGCCGATCTTGCCTGCGCCGAGTACGGTGACGCGTTTTTGTGATAGGTCCATGAAGCCTCAAAGTATATTCGGTACTGAACACGCTTGCGGCAAATGCCGATTACCGGCGGCATACATCAGATGGGGCAACCCGGCATGCGTCACCTGCCGCTCGACTCGCATTCCATTGCGCTCCGCTACCCGGCGGGACGGCATATTCCCGGGCCGAATCAGCGCAACCACCTTGCCTGCGCCCAGCTCACGGAAGGCATAATCCATGCATGCCCGGGCGGCTTCGGTAGCATAGCCATGTCCCCAATGATCGCGGCGCAAATGGTAACCGACCTCCAGCATCGATTCACCTTCAACATCCTGTCGCGCAATTCCGCAGTCGCCGATCACGTCGCCCGTCGTGTTGAGTACAATCGCCATGATTCCATAGCCGTCGCGTTCGTAACGCCGCAGGTTGCGCTCGATCCATTCCACAGCATCTTCCCAGGTATAGCTTCGAGGGAAGTACTGCATCGCGATCGGATCGCCAATGATGGCGAAAATTGCGTCCACGTCGGCCGGACAGAGGCGGCGAAGAGACAAACGCGGGGTATGTAGCACCTGCCCTTTGTTCTGCGCTAAACCTGTTTCCATAATTGCTCGCGCGGGTCCTCCGGATTCAGCTTCGCCAGCTCACGCAAAATTTCCTTCGAGCGCTCGTCGGCCAGCTTTGGCGTCACCGTCTGAATCTCGACGATTTCATCGCCGCGCTGGCCTTCTTTCACCGCCGACGGCACGCCCTTCTGGCGCAGGCGCAACTTCTGTCCCGCCTGCGTTCCGGGCGGGATGCGCAGCAGCGCGCGGCCATCGATGGTGGGCACTTCGACCTTTGCGCCGAGGGCCGCCTCGGTGAGGCTCACGGGAACCGTCAGGTGAATGTCATCGCCTTCGCGGCGGAAGACGGGATGCTCACCGGCGCGCACAATGATATAGAGATCGCCGGCGGGGGCGCCCATGGTGCCGGCGTTGCCACGACCCGGCAGGCGAATGCGCTGCCCGTCGCGCGTGCCCGGCTTGATGCGCACCTTCAGCGATTCGCTGCGCTCCAGCCGCCCCTCGCCGTGACAGGCCGGGCAGACGGAGCGGTTCTTCCCGCTGCCGCCGCAGCGCGGGCACGGCACGTTGAATTTCATGCTGCCGCTCTTCTGCGTGATCTGGCCTTTGCCGTGACACTCGGGACACTGGCCGGGGCTCTCGATGAAGCCCTCGCCGTGGCAGTTGCCGCAGACCTCGAGACGGGGAATGTTGAGCTGCATCTCCGCGCCGCGGATTGCCTGCCAGAAGCCGACGTTCACCTGATACTCAAGGTCGGTGCCTGGCTCGGGACGATGCATTGCTTCCGCCCGGCCGGCGCCGCCGAAGATGCCGGAGAAGATGTCGCGAAAGCCGCCACCAGTGCGCCGTCCGGCGGCACCTGCCCCTTCGGCGAAGTCGGAGAAATCGAAGCCGCTGAAATCGAACGGAACTTCCTGGGTGTAGGTGCGGGTCCCGCCTGTTCCCTGCCCCGGACCGCCGAATCCGCCCGCGCCGAAGCCGCCACCGCGCGCGTAAGCTTCGGCTGCTGCGGGATCGATGTTGTCAGAGTAGAAGCCGAGCTGGTCGTAGATCTTGCGCTTTTTGGGATCGCTGAGGACGTCATTGGCCTCGGAGATGGCCTTGAACTTTTCCTCCGCCGACTTGTCGCCGGGATTTACGTCGGGATGATATTTGCGCGCAAGTTTGCGGAAGGCCTTGCGGATGTCCTCCGCCGAGGCGGTCTTCTTCACGCCGAGGGTGGCGTAATAATCCTTTTGGGTCGTGGCTGGCATGTTTAATCAACCAGCAACTGGGTAGAGCGGGCCTTCATGCCCGCGCCCAGCGCCTCTCCAACCTGGGGCCGGAACCCGCGGCCGGGCAGTGGATTCCGGCACGACAATGAAGGCAGCGTCTTGACGCGGCGCTGAAGCGCCGCTCTACCATTCTGCGCCGCAGTCGAAAACCCATAATAATTTGTAATCCCGAGCGGAGCCCGCTTCAGCGGGCGGAGTCGAGGGACCTGCTGTTCGCTCGGGCTCATGCCCTCGCTGGCTTGTGCCGCCGGCTAAAGCCGGCTCACATCAATAATTGAATGCCTACCCAGCACTCCGCGCCCAATCACCCCAACGAGCACAAAGCCGGTGCTCGCCGGGGACCCCGATCGGGACGCTGCGTGCTGGGCTAAGCTGTTCCGTCCCGCGGAGCGGGACTCTGTCTTGCGTGCTGCGAGTACCGACGCGCCCGCGTACTGGTGAAGCGTCTATTTCACTTGTCATCCCGAGCGACGGCGCAACGAGGACTCGAGGGGCCGCTGCTGCAATCGTGGTCCTTCGACTCCGTGAGCCCGCAACGCGGGCTCACCCCGCTCAGGATGACAGGTTTTAAAGAACACTCGGCAACGCGGACCTAAGGTCCGCTCTACCGCCTGTGAGCAGGGGCGCTTGCGCGCCCCACACTGCCCGGCATCTCTCTACCGGGTTCACCAGTCACCAGCTCACAAAATCGCTTGTGGCCGAAATCGAGTCACCTCAGCGGCTAAAGCCCATGTTACAGGGCAGTTTTCGGCACGGCTGAAGCCGTGCCCTTTCAAAACGAGTTCGTGAGACAGCTTCCAGGTCCTGAATTGCAAATTCGTTGAATAAGCTGGTGGTCGCTCACCTGAAGACAGGGATTTAATTGTTGCAACCGCCAATAACTCATGCAACGAACTTTTGACTCGGGACACTAGTTGCTAATTGCCAGTTGCCGATCCTTCGGCTCGCAGCCAACTTCAGACCGCTCGCTCAGGATGACGCCCGCTGGGCTCAGACGCCCAGCGAAGCGGCGTCACTTCTTCTCGTCCACATCCACGTACTCGGCGTCGATTACACCTTCGTCCTTCTTCTGGCCGCCGCCGGGGCCGCCATCGGAGCCCGGAGCCGGTCCGCCGGTTGGAGGAGTCTGTGCCGACTGGGCCTTGTACATGGCCTCGGCCAGCTTGTGCGAAGCCGTCTGCAGGCGGTCGCGCGCAGTCTGCATGGCGCGAGCGTCGCTTCCCTCCAGCGCCTTCTTCGCGTCGGCGAGAGCGTTCTCGACATCGCTGCGCTCCTGGCCGGAGATCTTGTCGCCGTGCTCGCGCAGCATCTTCTCAATGCTGTACACCATGCCGTCGAGCTGGTTGCGGGCCTCGACCTCCTCGCGCTTGGCCTTGTCCTCGGCGGAGTGCGCCTCGGCGTCCTTGGCCATGCGCTCGACCTCTTCCTTGCTGAGGCCGGAAGACGAGGTAATGGTGATCTTCTGGTCCTTGCCGGTCGCCATGTCCTTCGCCAGCACGTTCAGGATGCCGTTGGCGTCGATGTCGAAGGTGACTTCAATCTGCGGAATGCCACGCGGGGCCGGGGGCAGGCCGGTGAGGTGGAACTTGCCGAGGGTGCGATTGTCGCGCGCCATGGGCCGTTCGCCCTGCATCACGTGCACCTCGACGGAGGTCTGGTTGTCGGCCGCGGTGGAGAACATTTCCGTCTTCTTGGTCGGGATGGTGGTGTTGCGCGGAATCATCTGCGTGGCCACGCCGCCCATGGTCTCGATGGAGAGGGTCAGCGGGGTGACGTCGAGCAGCAGCAGGTCTTTCACCTCGCCGCCCAGCACGCCGCCCTGGATTGCCGCGCCGACCGCAACCACTTCGTCAGGATTGACGCCCTTGTGCGGCTCCTTGCCGAACAGCTCCTTCACCAGCTGCTGGATGCGCGGCATGCGCGTCTGACCGCCAACCAGCACGACCTCGTCGATCTTATCGGGCGTGATGTTGGCGTCCTTCATCGCCTGGCGGCAGGGGCCGATGGAGCGGTCGACGATGTCTTTCACCATCTCTTCCAGCTTCGACCGCGTGAGCGTTTTCACCAGGTGCTTGGGGCCGCTCGCGTCCGCCGTGATAAACGGCAGATTGATTTCGGTCTGCATCGTGGTCGAGAGCTCGATCTTGGCGCGCTCCGCCGCGTCCCGCAGACGCTGCAACGCCATCTCGTTGCCCTTGTCGCGCAGGCTGAGGCCTTCGTCCTTCTTGAACTCGTCGATCAGCCAGTCAACGATGCGCTGATCGATGTTGTCGCCGCCGAGGTGGGTGTCACCGTTGGTGGACTT
>DATJAI010000088.1:0-21774 GCA_035516415.1 Binatia bacterium
ATGCAGCAGCACCAGCCGGCTGCCCATCACTTTCGCCAGCTGCTTGACGTGTTCGATGATGGCGCGGTCGGTCGCCGTGCCATCAAGGGTTACGAGGATCGTGTCGTACATGGTCGCTCAGCTTCATCCCCCGATGACAACCTGCCACGCACTGCGCAGCGAGTCCGGCAGCCCGTAGAGATCGATGGCGGTGATCAGCATAGCACTGCCCCATCCGGCGATCAGCAGGAACCAGCCGAGCCTCCACTTGCCCATTCGCCTGCGTGAACTGGTGAACTGGAGCAGCGGAAACATGGCGAACGGAAGCTGCAACGCCAGCACGACCTGGCTCAGGACCAGCAGGTCGGTGACGCTGCTGTCGCCGCGCAGCCCGATCACCAGCACCGCCGGAAGGATTGCCAGCGTGCGCGTGATCAGTCGTCGCACCCATGGCTGGATGCGCCAGCGCATGAATCCTTCCATCACCACCTGTCCGGCCAGCGTGCCCGTGATGGTGCTGCTCTGTCCGCTGGCCAGCAGCGCTATGGCGAACAGCGTGCTCGCCGCCACCGTCCCCAACAGGGGCGCCAGTGTCAGATAGGCCACTCTGATCCAGTCGCTGTCCGCGCTGAACCGGATCGCCTGGCCACCTGCCGCGGTCACGCTCTGTTTGCCGAAAAAAACCATCGCCGCCAGCACCAGGATCGCCGCATTGACAAAGAAGGCGATGGTCAGGGCAACGACTGAATCGATGTTGTTGAACTGGATGGCCTGCCGGATGGAGGCTTCATCCTTCTGCAGTCGGCGGCTCTGTACCAGCGCGGAGTGCAGGTAAAGGTTGTGCGGCATCACCGTCGCCCCGATGATGCCGATGGCCACGTACAGCATTCCGGCCTGGCGGAAATGCGGCGCAACCAGCGCCCCTCCCATTTCCAGAAAACTCGGCCTGGTTTGCGGGAGTATGAAGATCTCGATGAAGTAGCAGACGGCGATGGTCGCCACCAGCAGCAGGATCACGGCTTCGATGGTCCGCATCCCGTACCGCTGCAGCGCCAGCAGCAGAAGCACGTCCAGGCCGGTGATGATGACCGCCCACAGCAGCGGAATGTGAAACAGCAGATTCAGCGCGACCGCGCTGCCCAGAACCTCCGCCAGATCGCAGGCCGCAATGGCCACTTCGCTCATCAGCCAGTTGGGCCAGCGGGTCCAGCCCGGATACCAGTCGCGGCAGCACTGCGCAAGGTCCTTTCCGGTTACCACTCCCAGGCGGGCCGCAACCACCTGCATGAAGATGGCCATCAGGCTGGCCAGGCCGATCACCCACAGCAGTCCGTACTTGAACTGCGCGCCCCCCTGCAGGTCGGTGCCCCAGTTTCCCGGGTCCATGTAACCGACGCTCACCAGGATGGCCGGCCCGACGAACGCACGCCACTGCTCCCAGAAGCCGGCCTGCTGATGCGGCACCTCGACCGTGCTGTGCAGGCCCTCCAGCGAGACCTGACCCGCAGTCCCTGAGACTGCAGCCTGCGTCCGCCGCCTCAGCTTCGGATCATCTTCTGAAGATATGGCCATGTCGAGGATCCACGGCGCCCCGCCGCACGGTCCGGGCGGGAAAACCGGCGCCATATGTAAATTGGAGTATATACGATGAACTTAACTGAGGTTAACGGAAACGCGCTACTTTGCTTTTGCCACCCAGATCCTGTCCGCCGCCGGCCCGCCCAGCTCAACCCGCCGGCTCTCGACCGCCAGCGACAACGTGCCGTCGTAATTCCGGGCGTGGACCCGGAGACGCGCGCCTGGCCGGATTCCCTTCTGTTCCAGGAACTCCAGTAACCGCCGGTCGCGTTCATAGACGCTGCGGACGGCATACCGGCTGCCAGGCTGTGTCTCGGAGAGCAGCAGCAGGCCACGTTTCCGCTTGACCCCGGGACTTTCCGGAGTTGCCGGATTTCCATGCGGGCAGCGCCCGGCACGGCCCAGCTTCCGCGCCAGCATGGCCTCGAAGTCGCTGGACACTGCGTGCTCCAACCGCTCCGCTTCGTCATGCACCTGGTACCAGGCCATGCCGAAGATCTCGTGCAGCATGCGCTCGATCAGGTGATGGCGCATGGCCAGTTGGCCCGCAATCTTCCGCCCCTCCGCCGTAAGCTCCACCCGTCCGTCCTTGCGGACCGCGACCAGCCGGTCCCGTTTCAGCCGGCGCAGCGCCATGGTCACCGCCGGAGCCGATACCGCCAGCCAGTGCGCCAGACGCGCCGCGATCACCGGCTCGCCTTCACACTCCGCCTCAAGGATTGCCTTCAGATAGTCTTCCTTTGAGACTGTGATCATGGTTTGCTAGGGCAGGTTAACTCCGGTTGCCAGCAAAAACAATGCCGATCCGGGCCCGTCGGCATTGGCAGCCGTGAAATGCGTGATAGGGAGAACGGTCCATCAAGCCCCGCTCACAGCATCTCCGTCTCCCACAGGTCGTGCAGGTGCAGTACGCCCCGTAGCCTTCCCTCTGCATCGACGACGGGCAGCGCGGTAATCTTCTTCTGCTCCATGATGTCTAGGGCGGCAATGGCGAACATCTCCGGGTCCACGACTTTGGGCGAGCGCGTCATGCATTGCGCGGCCGTGAGATCCAGGACCTCTTTCCCATGCCGCTCCAGCAGGCGCCGCAGGTCGCCGTCGCTGATGAGCCCGACCAGCCTTCCGCCTTCTACCACCGTGGTCATGCCTAGGCCTTTGCGCGACATCTCGTAGATGACCTTGCCCATCGGCGTTCCCGGCTCAACCATGGGTATAGCGGCGCCGCCGTGCATCAGCGAGGAGACGCGCGCGAAGCGCTTGCCCAGCTTGCCTCCGGGGTGCAGGTGGGCGAAATCTTCTTCCCTGAAGCCGCGGCGCTCCGAGAGCGCGACCGCCAGCGCATCGCCGAGGGCGAGCATGGTGGTGGTCGAAGCGGTGGGCGCCAGCCCCAGCGAGCAGGCTTCATGCGCCACCGAGCAATCCAGCGCCACGTCGGCCGCCTGCGCCAGGGTCGAAAGCGTGCGCGGCTCCTCCGCCATCGCATGCAGCTCATCACAAGTCATGCTGATCACGGGAATCCCCAGTCGTTTTATGGTGGCCAGCAGTTGCAGGATTTCCCCGGTTTCGCCGCTCGCCGAGAGTGCCAGCACGACGTCGCCACGCACCACCATCCCCAGATCTCCATGCAGGGCCTCGGCCGGGTGAAGAAACAGCGCCGGACTTCCCGTGGAGGTGAGCGTTGCGGCAATCTTGCGCGCGATCAGGCCGCTCTTGCCCATGCCGGTAACCACGACGCGGCCGGCGCAGCCGTAAAGCAGCTCGACCGCCCCCTCGAACCGTTTTCCCATGGGCCCGGCCAGACGCTCGGCCAGCGCCCGCAGCGCATCCGCTTCAATGCGAATGACGTTCTTGGCAATCTCCTTCATGCGGCGTTGTGCGTCGGCGCCGGCTCGCGGATTGCTCATGGCGCTGCCGCCCTGGGCTGTACGCCGCGCGCATCGAACACCAGCGTCTGCTCGCCGCTCGCGCCGGCGGCCACAGGCACCTTCCTGTGGTTGTACGACACGTCCACCGCAGCAGCGTCGGCGGTGTAGAACACAATCTGGCTGCTGGCGCTTACGGTCTTCACATCGGGAGGTGCGATGATGCCGCGGACCACGTATTTGCCGTCGGCCTTGACGGAAACCCGCACCGCTTCCCGGGGACGGATCGTCACCTCAAACGATTTGCCGGCGGCCGAAGCTCCGGGTATGGAAGCTGCCGCAGCACTCCGTTGCGCTCCCGCAGCCGTGCTGGACGAGGCCGAGGGTCCGCCAATTTGCGCTGTCTGTCCGCCTGGGGTAGCCATGCTGGAGTTCTGCGAGCTCTCGGCCGACGGTGCTTCCTGGCGCGCTTGCTCCTGGGCACCACGATGTTGCTGGTAAAGTGTCCAGCCGGTCGCCGCTGCCGCCAGCGCGACGATCAAAATCACAACCGGCACAAGCGGAAATCGAGAATCCGGCAGCCGCCGGTCGGAATGGATCGACGCGTGCTGCTGGGCGATGGCCTGGGGATCCGGAAGCACTTCCTTGGCCGCTTTCAGATACTCGGCAACAGCTTCTTCTTCATCCATGCCGATGCAGCGGGCATAAGCCCGGACGTAGGATCGGTTGAAAATCCCTCCGGGCAGCAGGTCGAATTGCTCTTCCTCCAGCGCAATCAGCAGACGTCTTCCAATTTTCGTCGTGGCCACGATCTCGTCGAGCGAGACGCCGCGCATCTCCCGTTGCTGGCGCAGATGCCCGCCAAATGAGCCCACCGTCTCCACCTTGGGGGGATCCCCCACCGCGTCTATCCGGATCACCTGCCGAATCACGCCGAATCATAAGAAGGCGACCAGGGAGTGTCAAACCGCACCTGGCGCGCCTTCCGTACAGGCCCCGGCCAGGGCTGTGAACCGCTCCGCCGCAGGGCCAGCTTTCTCTAATCTCACCTGGCTTTCGAGGGCTGCCAGGTATTGGGATTCGCCGGCGCGCGGGGATTGACCCCGAAGTCCCAGACGTACAGATTCATCTCCTGCGGGCCCAGCATCTCCACCAGCGCATATTCGCCGGCAGCCAGGTCCTGTTCCGGCGTTACTTTCAGCCACTGTCCGGTGCCAAGTTTTTCCACCCTAGCCGGGATGAAGCTGCTCTGTTCGCTCACCTTGCCGGCAATGCTGATCTTCACGCTGCCCACCACCCGTGCCTCTTTCTTCACCACCGTGCGCACGATGCGGAAGCGGCCGCCAGGTGCGGCCTCGTTCCCCCCGCCTTCATCGATGTCGATGTACAGTGTGGGGCGTGGCTCATGCGACTGCACCTGCGCGTGCTCTCCCTTGAGCTCGAATGCCTGCTTGCTGCTGGCCAGCGGATTGATTGTGGCCCGAAGCACGTTCTTCTTTTTCGCGCTCTTATCTACCTCGCTGCCGTTCTGCACGATTTCCGCCAGCTCGGGCTTGCCCTGAAACTGATCGAAGAGGAATACACCGCCGCTGCCGGGCAGGTTCACACCGTGAGCGATTTCCGGGGAGTTGGCTTCCTCCTTTTCGCGCTCCTCCCGTTCTTCGGGCGTCTCAACAACTTTGGTTCGTAACCTGCCGCTGGCAAGTTCATCGTTGAATTTCCTGGTGGCGTCCCAGTCGACCAGCGAAGCCGGGACGTCTTCCCACTCGAAGCGTTCCGCACTGAAATAGTGGACGCGGTCGCCCTGCATCTCATATTTGGTGACCGGCTGATAGCTGCCGTCCTTCAGGATGAGCCTCTGGGCGCGCTCCTGCGCCCGCGCGCTGCCCACATTCCACTGCAGGAACCCAAAACAGATCGCGACGATCAGCAACGCCGGAAACGGGCGGAAACAGATGCGGAACATCATTCACCAGTTTAGCCCTGGCTGGCCTTCACGGGTCAGTTTCATCGGAGGGCTGCCGGCCCTTGACAGGGTGATGCTGGTGCCATCCGGAGATATCGCATAGCGCAACGTGCCTGATGCGATCGTTGCCCTGCATACCAGAGGCCCGTCGCGCTGCTCGTGGGATGCCGATTGCAGGATGGTAATGCTCCCGCTGCTGACGCTGATATCGGAATCGACCTGCGACAGAACTGTGCTATTGCCTTTGGAGCATATGGCGATCTGGCGCACCTTCCCCTGGTCCCGCTCCGCACTGTTGTAGAACACCAGCCGTATCTGAAGCCTGACATCGTTTTCGTTCTCCACCGGCGCTATCCAGGTCCCGTAGAGGTTCGCCGGCAGCAGGGAGTCGCTCGCCGCGTTCTCGCGCGCCAGCTCCAGTAAGTCGGGCTTGCCGCCCGGGTTGGTGATGGTGATCCGGCTGCCGTCGCGGGAGAGCGTATAGCCCAGAACGCCGGCATCGATATTCGCCCGGCAGACGGAACTGCCCGGACCCGGGCTGCTCGCGGAAGCGATTTTCAGAACACGTATGGTGCTGTCCGAAACCTCAATCGGGGAGACCGCCCTGACTGCGGGCGAATCATACCCGGCAGGACAGGTTCGCGTAACGACGAGCTCGTCTTTGCCCGCAGCCTCGTCGTGCCGGAACTCCCGGCGAACGGAATCGGTATCGGGATTGCCCGGCGGATAGACATACCAGGTGCCGTACAGCCGCTGCGCCGCAGAGGCACTCTGTGCCCGGAGCGCAGTCATGCACAGCGATAGTGGGGCGAGACAAAGCAGCGCCAGGAAGACCGCTCTCTTCATGCTTTAAGCAGGATAAACGACCGCGCCGGCGGGGGGCTGCCATGCCGGGGATCTGCGTTCCGGGTCCGTCCTAGGCCGGGGCTTCCGGCGCCAGGCTCGCCACGGCGCGGGAGCGCGAGCGTTTGGCCGCATACATGGCGCGATCAGCGGCGGCATGCAACTCGTCGGCCGTATCGCCGTCCTCGGGATACAGGGCGATACCGACGCTCAATCCGATCTGCACTCGCGCATCTCCGACTTCAATGGGCGTGCTCAGTGCCAATTCCAGGTCCTGAGCCAGAACCTCGGCCCCCGAGAGATCGTTCACCGAACTGATCACGGTAAACTCATCGCCGCCGGAACGCGCCAGCGTGTCGCTGGCCCGAATCCGGTTTGCAAGCCGGGTTACCACGCCCTTCAGCGCTTCGTCGCCAAGCCGGTGCCCGAAGTTGTCGTTCACTTCCTTGAAGTGGTCAAGATCCAGCAGCAGCACTGCCACCCTGGTTCTGGCGCGCCGGGCGGAGGCCAGAGCCTGCTCCATCCGGTCCTCCAGCAGGCGCCGATTCGGCAAACCTGTGAGCTCGTCGTGATACGCAAGATACTGGCTCTTCTCCATCTGGTCTTCCAGCAGGGTAAGGATCATCCCCAGCGCGACCAGATACTTGGGAATGTTCCATACCTCGGAGTCCACCTTCACCGACTTCAGGAAAATGCTGATCAGAATGGACGTGGGAAATACCGCGCCCCACGCGGCAAATCCGAGGACTGCCGTCAGCACTCCCGCCGTGGGCCGGCGGTAACGGTTCCAGTACAGAATGGCGGCGACCAGATTGAGGCTGGCAAGTATGACCGTAATGCCCAGGGCGCCGGCCCCGCGGGCTACGATCCACGCGGTTACAGCGGCCATCAGCACGACTGCCGCCGTCACGATGACGCCATAGCTGTGGCCCCGCCGGCTGTACCGCCAGAACACCATCAGCGGAGCTGCCGCTCCAATGGCAATCAGAAAATAGTAGAAGTCCGGGTCCGCAATCCCCCAGATCACCCCGTTGACATAGCTGAGTGCCGGGGCAGCAATCGCGATGCCCAACAGAAGTTGCCGCCGCTGGTCGAGAGCAATCAGCGAACAGGAAACCAGAAAGGCGACGCCGGCCAGCGCCAGGCAATCCAGGTTGATCGTGGTTGCCACCCGACTCCATGCGCCTTCTCCCGCGGTTACAAACTGGGCCACGAAATGCAGCAGGATGAGGATCCAGCCCACCAGCCACAGATGCAGGCGCTCGGCGGTCGCCCGCCTTGAAATCGCCCAAAACACTGCAACCAGGATGAACAGCGCAATCAGGTTGGGTAAAGTCGCGTAATTCATTGTCAAAGGGCGCTGCCAGCACAAGTATGACAGGAATTCACCCATTTACTAATCAAAATCGGCATTGAGGTCGCACAGCTCTATAGCTCGTTTGTGGGATAATCTGCTGCCCTACCCATGCTTGGGGAATAATCGGGCGACAGCCGGGCTATCCGGCAACAGCAGGAAAACAAGCTTTCTTTTGTCCTTGCACGAGGGCGCGAAAACCGGTTCCTAGCGTCGGCCGTGCGGCTGATACGATACCCGCACGTCAGGCTCCACCGACATTCCCGGCCGAAGCAGGCCGTCCCTGTTGAAGTCCGGCTTATCGTTGCCATCGAAGTCGATTCGTACCGGGATGCGCTGCACCACCTTCACATAATTGCCGGTGGCGTTTTCCGGAGGCAGCAGACTGAACTTGGCGCCGGTTGCTCCTCCCACATTGGAGACGTGGCCATCCCATTTACGGCCGCCGTAGGTATCCACCTTGATCTTGACCGGCTGTCCCGGCTGCATGTGGGCGAGCTGTGTTTCCTTGAAATTTGCCGTCACCCAGACGTCCCGCAATGGCACGATGGCCATCAGGTCCTGGCCGACCGCCACATTGGAACCGACCTGCACCGAACGTTTTCCCACCACCCCATCCACCGGGGCTGCAATGGTCGTGTAGGAGAGATTCAGCTGCGCCTGGTCGAGCGCCGCCTTGTAACGCAGCGCCTGGGCATCGGCCGAAGCCGCTTTTGATTTAGTCGCCGCCACGGTGTTGGGCGTGGCCTGCGCGTTTCGCAGCTCCGCATTTGCCTGCTCGATCCGCGATTGCGCCATCTTCACCTGGGACTCTGCCGCCAGCAGCGCCGCCTGGCGCGCCTGTACCGTCGCGTTGGCAGCCGTTGCCGCCGCGGTTGCAGCATCGAACTGCTGCTGCGAGATCTCGCGCTTGCCCAGCAGTTGCCGGTAACGCTCCACGTCGGTGTTCAGCTTTTGCGCGTCCGCCTCGGCCTCGGTCACCTGCGACTGCGCAGCTTCGGCCTCCTTCTGCGCCGCGGCCACTCCCGCTCGCGCCGAGGCCATGTCGGCCGTTGCCGAACGGATCTGGCTGGTGGAGCCTACGCTGGAGACCGGTACTCCATAGCGTGCGGCGTCGGCCTGCGCCTGCGCATCCTGATAGTCGGCCCGGGCACGCTCCAGCGCGACCGTATAGTCGGTGGGATCGATGACCACCAGCACGTCGCCCTTGCGCACAATCTGCCCGTCGTCGAAATTCACCTTGATGACCTGACCGCTCACCCGCGCGCTGATGGGATAGATGTGGCCGTCGATCTCGGCATCGTCGGTGTCCTCCCACTGCCTGCTCTCCCACCAGAACCAGCCGACCAGAACGACGGCGACAATGGCCACCAGAAAGACCACAGGCTTGGCCGCGGGGTGCTTCTGGAAGAAGCCCCGCCGCTCCGCCTCGCGATGCCGCAGTTCCGCCTCGCGGGGTTCTTCGTGATTTTCGCCCCCGAGCTGCGGGCGTTCGACGTCATCCTGTTCTGTCCTGGTGGGACTCATCTCTTCCCCTGTCTGCACCTATTGCTGACCCCCGGTCGCCTGACCGGCCGTGTCCTGTTCCGGCCGCGCTACCGCAATTCCCGATGCCGCCTTCCACTCCGGCTGTGGCCGCATCGCGCGGAGCTCTCCCACGTTTCCAGACGGCCCCTGCGGCACCGTCTGCGGCGCCGCCGGCGGTGGGGCCGGGTTCGGCGGGGTTGCGGGATTCACCGGCACCACGCTGCCTGGCTGCGACAGATACTGCTTGACCGCCTGCTCGGCATTGCCGATGGCGCGTGCCAGAAGCACCTTTGCGATGTTATGCCCATAGAGGCTGGCAATGTACTGTTCATTGGCCGATGCCAGCTGCTGCTGCGCCTGGATCACCTCAACGTTGTTGGTCACACCGGCGGCAAAACGGTCCTGCGACTGCTCTAACGTCCGCTGCGCGTAGTCCAGCCCCGTCTTCGCCACTTCTACCTGCTCCGCCGCAGCTCTCAGGTCGAGCAGCGAGTTTTCGATGTCCTGCTCGATGCTGCCCCTCAGATTGTCCACCTGCGCCTGTCGCTGTTTGAGCACCGCCCTGGCCTGCTGGATGTCCGACTCCACCTTCCCTCCCTGAAAAATCGGGATGGCGAGCGTCGCAGCCGCCGTCCAGTTCGGGCCCAACGACGCGGGATTGAAGCCCAGCACACCGTAATTGCCCGCGAAGCCGATCGAAGGCAGCCGCTGCTGCCACGCAGCATCCAGGCTGTACTGCGCCGCCCGCAGCGACGCGAGGGCAGCCTGATAGTCCGGCCGCGTCTGCAATGCCCGTTCGTAGGCATTCGCCGTCTCCGCTTCCGGCAACGGCTGATAAGGCACCCGGTTCACCAGCCGAAATTTCTGCTGCACCGGCAACCCGATAACGCGTGCCAGCGCAATGCGCTGCTTTTCCAGGTCGTTCTGCGCCTGGATGAGCGCCGACTGCTGCGTCTGCAACTGCACCCGGGCGCGCAGAGTATCGATCTCAGGCGCAATGCCGGCGTTCTCCTGGTCCACCGCGAGCTGATAGAGCGCCTGTGCCGCCTTCAGCTCAGCTTCGGTCGCCTCTACACGGGATTCATGCGCAATGGTGAGCAGGTAATTGGCCCCCACCGCGAGCACCACCGTGTCGCGCGCGTCCCGATAGCTGAACTCCGCCGCCTTCACGTTCTGCGTGGCAGCATGCACCCCGCTGATGTAGTGCAGATTGAGTGGGTCCCACGATCCCGTGGCCTGCAATTCCGTCAGGCTGAACGGCCCCACCGAACTGGGAAACCCGGGGAAGGTCAGGCCGAACGCCTTCAGGTTGATGCGCGTCTCTTCTCCCGAAAACCCGCCGTTCACCACCGGCAACAGTTCGCTGAGCGCACGCAGCCGCGCCGCCCGCGTCTGATCGGTCGCGCGATCGCTCAGATAAAGTCCCAGATTGTACTTCAGACCCCGGTCCAGCGCGTCTTCGATGCTCAGATCGATGACTCCGGCGGCCGCCTTCCCCTGCGGCAGGGAGCCGCTGAACGGGTCCTGCTGCCGCTGGATGACCTGCTCGGCGGAAGGCAGCGACGTAAGCCCTGGGTTCTGAACCTGCGGAAACACCAGGCAGCAGGACAGCAGAACCAGCGCGCCCAGGCTTGCCGCGAAACCGGCTTTATCGTGCCCGCGTTTCCAGAAATTACTTTCGCTTCTTTCCATGGTACGTTAGTACGTACATACATGCATGTATGTATTGGTTTCTGCGCGCCGGATACCCTCACCTTAGATGTTCACCGGAGCAGCCGCGTTGCGCAAATTCCGCATCCAACACGGCGGCGGCGAACGCCATTTTGAGCATAAATGAAAAACCCCCCGCTCATCTCCCGCCGTCAGGAACGCCCCGAGGGCACCCGTGCGCGCCTCCTCCGCGCCGCCGAAAAAATATTCGCCCGCGACGGGTTTGAAGCCGCCAGGCTGGAGGACATTGCCACCGAAGCAGGCCACACGCGGGGAGCCTTTTACGCCAACTTTGCCAGCAAGGAAGATCTGTTTCTGGCGCTGCTGGAAAGTGAAGTAACCTCGCGTATCGCCCATATCGAAAGATTGCTGGGAGGGAAACCCCACGAGAAGCTCCGGATCTCTCGCGACTCTCTTCTCGCCATCTGCGAGGAGCGCCGCTGGACTCTGCTGGTGCTCGAGTTCAAGCTGTTTGCGGTGCGTCACCCGGAGGTCAGGGCCAGGCTGGCGGCCATGAACCGGAGGCTGGCCGGTCCGCGGGTCCGTCTGCTGGAGGAGATCGCGCAGGCGACGCGTCGCAGGCTGTCGCTCTCGCCCGCTGCTGCCGCCATGTCATTGTCGGCCGTCACGCATGCCCTCGCGCTGGAGCACATGCTCGATCGGAGCATGCTGCCCGAAGCCGCCCTGAAAACTCTGCTGCTAGGCTACTTTGATACCCTGACCGGCGGACCGCATGTCAGCCCATCAGCCAACGGCCCCAGCGACAGAGCGCACCGCCCTCCCGCGCGCTCAACCCGAAGGTGATGGTTGCTCACCAGACAACTTCAGGGCGCAGAAATTGGCCCGGCATGCTTTTCCCCAGGGCTGCTGAAGACCCGGGCGCTGGACTGCCCTAGCCCCGAACCAGGGCCACCTCGCTGGTGGAGCGTCGGCCCATAAGATCGCGGATGGCATCCTGTACCGGTTTTCCCTGCTGCAGTATGGCGTGCATCTGCTCGGTAATGGGCATCTCCACTCCCGCCCGGTGCGCCAGTCCAACCGCGGCATTGGTCGTCAGCACACCTTCGGCCACCATGCCATGCATGCCCGCGATGATGTCCTCCAGCCTGCGGCCGCGCCCCAGTTCAATGCCCACGGTGCGATTGCGCGAGAGTCCGCCGGTGCAGGTGAGCACCAGGTCGCCCAGTCCCGCCAGCCCGGACATGGTCGCGGCGTTCCCGCCGCAGGCCACCACCAGCCGCGTCATCTCCGCCAGACCGCGCGTGATGAGCGCGGCTACGGTATTGTTTCCCAGTTCCAGGCCGCACAGCACTCCCGCCGCAATGGCGATGATGTTTTTCAGCGCGCCCCCCAGTTCCACCCCAATAACATCGTCGTTCGTGTAAATCCGGAAGCACGGATCGCTGAACTCCCGCTGCACCAGTGTGGCAAGCTCGCTGTCCTTCGAGGCAATGGTGATTGCGGTGGGATCGCCTTTGGCCACTTCCCGGGCAAAGCTTGGTCCGCTGAGCGTCCCGATTCGTGGGCGGAATCCGGCGCTGCCATTTGCCAGAACTCCAGTGATGACCTCGGTCATGCGCAGTAGCGAATCGTTCTCGATGCCCTTGGTCGCACTGACGATCAGCATTTCCGGGCGGAGACACGGCCGCATCCTCTCGAACAGCCGGCGCGTATGGTGGGACGGCATGACGCTGACCACGATCTCCGCGCCTGCCACTGCCTCCTCCAGGCTGTTGGTACAGCGCACCGTCTCCGGAATGCTGTATCCGGGCAGAAACAGCTCGTTGACACGGGATCCGGCGATGCTCTCGCGCACCTCGGTCTCGTGCGCCCACAGCCGCACGCCGTGCGTCCCCTTGCGGCCCAGAACGATGGAGATCGCCGTGCCCCACGCCCCGGCACCGATAATGGCGATCTTGCTCATGAATGTTCTTCCTGACGCAGGCGGTTTTCGGTTCCCGCCAGCAGGCGCCGGATGTTGTCCCTGTGCCGCACCACGATCAGCAGCGACGAGGCCGCCACCAGCAGCAGGATTGGCGGGGTTGTGCGCTCCGCCGGATTCAGCCACCAGAAACACAGTGGAAATGCCGCGACCGCAATGATGCTACCCAGCGAAACGTATCGGGTAAGCGCCACCACCAGCACGAACAGAACAAGCGCAACCAGCATCGCCCGCGGCGCCAGCCCAAGGAACGCGCCGGCGGCGGCCGCCACCCCTTTGCCGCCCCGGAACCGTAACCAGATGGTGAATATGTGCCCGACTATTGCAACGAATGCGGCCAGGGCTGCCAGAAAAAGGATGGTGTGACTGCTCATCCCCTGCTCCCCCGTCCCGTAAAGGCTGGCCGGCACCTCTCCCGCGAACCTCTGCCTCTCCGCCAGCCACAATGCGAACGCCACGGCTGCGTAGCCCTTGAATGCGTCAAGCAGAAGCGTGACCAGCCCCAGGCCCTTCGACCCGCGGGCAACGTTCGTGGCGCCGATGTTTCCGCTGCCGCTCTTGCGGATATCCTGCCCGCGAAAGATCCGCACCAGCAGATAGCCGAAGGGGATCGAGCCCAGCAGGTAAGAAACCACAACGATGATGAGGACGAGCCTGGTCATGGCCCCAGCGCATAACTCGCCAGCCTGGTGTATCTCGCTCCCGCCGGCGATAGCCTGCTCTCGTACAGGCAGAACTCGCGCGCCGTCATTGTACCGAAGTCGGGCGGCGCTACTCCGTCGAGCTTGACCCGCACGGCCAGCAATCCGGCGGCAGCATGCTCACCCCGAACGGGACGCGGCCTGCCGCTGCCGGCGCGCGCCAGCGTCAGGTGTGGTTTGAACGGTCCGGCATCGCGTTCGAAGCCGAGCAGCTTCAACGCTTCTCCAATCGAGTTCGCCAGCTCCTGTAAATGCTCGTCGGATTCCATCCCGACCCAAAACACGCGTGGCGATTTCGGGCTTGGGAAAAACCCCGTGCCGCGAAACGCCAGTTCAACCGCTGACCCCTTCACCTGCCTGAGCGCGCTCTGGATCTCATCCAGCTTCTTCGTTTCGCCCAGGAACTGAAGCGTGACGTGAAACGTCTCCGGCCCGACCCAGCGCACATCGGGAGCCAGCGCCTGCATCTGCTCGCGAAATTCGGCGATGCGCCGGCGTATGTCCACATCGATATCAAGGGCTACAAACAGTCGCACGGCTCGGTGCCTTGTATCAGGGCACGACTTCCAGTCGTGCCGAAACGCGCAAAAAGGACACGGGCTTTTAGCCCCTGCAAACGGCACCCGTTTTGAGAGCTATTTGCCTCTTGCTAATTGCCAGTTGCTAGTTGCTCTCCTTCACATCAACATGCGCCTTACCATGTCCAACGCCTGCTGGCTGGCCCATCTCCGCACCCGTTCGCGGTCGCCGAAGAACCGCCGCTGGACCACATCGTGTCTGTTCCCGTCCGAAACCGCGACAAACACCAGCCCCACCGGCTTTTCCTCGCTGCCTCCGCCCGGCCCCGAAATGCCCGTCACCCCGACCCCGATATCGGCCCGGCAGATCTCGCGGATGTTCTCCGCCAGGGCGAGCGCGACTTCCCGGCTTACGGCGCCATGTTCCTCGAGCATCAGCGGCGGGATGTCGGCAAACAGTGTCTTGAGCTCGTTGGAATACACAACCGCCCCTCCGAGGAAAGAGCGCGAACTGCCGGCCACCGAGGTAATCCTCTCCGCGATCAGACCTCCGGTGCACGACTCCGCCACAGCGACTTTGGCGTTGCGCATCTGCAGGTAGTAATTGACGATCTCCTCCAATGATTCGCCCGCCGAGGAGAACACCGCATCGTCCAGTTCATCTTCCAGTTCACCCGCAAGCCGGTCCACTTCTGCCTGCGCTTCGCCTTTGCTCGCGGCCGTAGCGCGCAGATGGAATTCCACCTGCCCCTGGCCTGCCAGCACCGTCGTCTCGACGTTCGGATGTTTCCTGTAGATGGGGGCCGTACGTTGGTCGACCGCCGATTCGCCCATCATCGCCACCTTCACAATCCGGGTAGCGATCGCCGCGGCAGGCACCCTCTCGCGCAGGCGAGGCATGCATTCCCCATCCCACATCGCCTGGAGTTCATGGGGAGGCCCCGGCAACAGTGCCATGATCCTCGGCTTGCCCTCAAACGCAGTTTCCAGCCACTGTCCCGGCGCCGTGCCCCTGGTGTTCGGCAGCACTACAGCGCCCGCGAGTACATCGGCCTGCTGCGCGTTGTTCTCCGGCATCGGGATGCGGCGCTCGGCAAATCGCTTGTACATCTCCGTGACGAGTGCGTGATCGCGCCTCAGTTCGACCCCCAGCGCCTCCGCCACCGCCTCGCGCGTCAGGTCGTCCTGGGTCGGCCCGAGTCCGCCCATCAGCACGGAAATATCTGCCCGGCTGGCCGCCGTGTGTACCACCCCGATCAGATGCTCGAGGTGGTCGCCGACCACGGTCTTGAAAGCCACGCTGATTCCCAGTGAATTCAGCCGCTCGGTGAGAAACAGCGAATTCGTATCCTGGCGGTACGGAGTCAGCATCTCCGAGCCGATAGCGATGATTTCCGCAATCACGGATTCAGTCTAGCATTGCAAAATCCGCGTACTGCGCCGCCTTCGGAGATGGCTGCTGTTGGGCTGCCGCACTTCATCTGCACGGCGGGACTCGGGGCGTGGGAATGTTACAATGAATTCCTCCGCGAAACATTTCTGCGGCGACGCGCCCTCGAACAACTGGATCCCAAACACTTGGCACAGCACACAGCAGAGCCCCGCAGCATTACGTACGCCGACTCGGGCGTCGACATCGACCGCGCCAAGCGCACCAAACAGCGCATCCGGTACCTCGCCCACAAGACCTTCAACCGCGGCGTGCTGAGCGAAATCGGCGGCTTTGGCGGCCTGTTCTCGATCGACAAGAAAAAGTATCCGGACCCGGTGCTGGTCTCCAGCGTCGACGGCGTCGGCACCAAGCTGAAGATCGCTTTCGAGATGAACCTGCACCACACCGTCGGCGCTGACCTGGTGAATCATTGCGTCAACGACATCGCCGTGCAGGGCGCCGCTCCCATGTTTTTCATGGACTACTTCGCCGCCGGCAGACTGCAGCCCGAAATCGCCGAGAAGGTCATCGCCGGCATCGCCGAGGCCTGCAGGCACAACGGGTGCGCGCTCATCGGTGGCGAAACTGCCGAGATGCCGGGCTTTTACGCGGATGGCGAATACGATCTCGCGGGCTTCATCGTCGGGGTGGTGAACCGCGACCGCATCATCACCGGCAAAGCTGTCGAGGCCGGCGACGTTCTGGTGGGGCTGCCCTCCACCGGACTCCATACCAACGGCTACGCGCTTGCCCGCAAGCTCTTCTTCGAGACCACCAACTACACTCCCGATTCCTGGGTCAACGAGATCAAAGGCAAGGTCGGCGGCGAGCTGATGAAGACCCACAGGAGCTACTGGCCGATCCTGCGGCGCATGATCGAAGCCGACGCGGTCTCGGCCATGGCGCACATCACCGGCGGCGGCATCACCGAGAACCTGCCGCGCGTGCTGCCCAAGGGCGCCGGCGCCATCGTCGAGATCAACTCCTGGCCGGTGCTGCCCATCTTCGAGTACCTGCAGAAGCTCGGCAACGTTCCTCAGGACGAAATGCTGCGCACCTTCAACATGGGCATCGGCATGATTCTTGTCGTTCCGCCAAAGAAGTTCAAAAAGGTGCAGACCATTCTGGAGCGCTGTGGGGAGAAAGGCTACACCATCGGACGGGTGGTCAAGGGCGAGAAGCGGGTGACGTATCAGTAGAACCAGCCGGATCCTGGGTTCAGCCCCGAACACCTGAACAGATTCGTTGAGCGAGGCGCCGCGCCTGCCATTATCGCCGATGCCGACTGACGAGCTTAAGCGCCCGGTGGAACCGGGCTAACTTCCCACCAGCTCTTCCATCTGCCTCTCCCCGATCACCGCCACTCCCAGCTCGCGGGCTTTATCCAGCTTCGATCCGGCTTCGGCTCCGGCGACAACATAATCCGTCTTCTTGCTGACTGAGCCGGCCACTTTGCCCCCGGCGTCCTCGATCAGCTTTTTGGCCGCCTCGCGCGTGTAGCGTTCCAGGGTTCCGGTGAGGACGAACGTCTTGCCTGCGAGTGTGGTCGCGCGCTGCTTCTTCTGTCCGCTGAAGGTCAGTCCCGCCCGGCGTAGCCGCCCCACCAGCGCCACATTCTTCGGCTCGTCGAAGAACTCCCGCACCGCGGCCGAAACCCGCGGCCCGATTTCGTTCACTTCCTGCAATTCCTCTTCGCTGGCCTTCATCAGCGCATCCATCGAGCCGAAGTGCTCGGCCAGAAATTGCGCCGTGCGCTCGCCAACAAAGCGGATTCCCAGCCCGTAGATCACGCGCTCCAGCGGCAGCTTCTTCGAGTTCGCGACTTCGTTCAGAACGTTCTGCGCCGACTTCTTTCCCATCCGCTCCAGCCTGAGCAGCTTGTCCCCGGTCAGGTCGTAGATGTCGGCAACATCCTTCACCATCCCGGTCTCGACCAGCTGATTGACCAGCGCATCGCCCATGCCTTCGATGTTCATCACGCCGCGTGAGGCAAAATGGCGGATGCTCTCCCTCAGCTTGGCGGGACAGTTCGCATTCACGCAGCGGTGGTCGGCTTCCCCTTCGGCGCGAACCACGTGCCCGCCGCAGACCGGACACCGCTCCGGCATATGGAAATGGCGGTGGCCGCGCGGCCTGTCTTCAAGCACCTTCACCACTTTGGGAATCACGTCGCCGCCGCGCTCCACCAGCACCCAGTCGCCGATGCGCACTCCCAGACGTTCGATCTCATCCATGTTGTGCAGCGTGGCACGGCTCACCGTGGTACCGCCGATGGGGACCGGCTTCAGCGCGGCCACGGGAGTCAGCTTGCCGGTGCGCCCCACCTGCACCAGAATGTCCTCGATCTGCGTCTCTCCCGAGCGCGCGGCGTATTTGTACGCGATCGCCCACCGCGGAGCCTTGCCCGTGTACCCGAGCTCCTCCTGCAGCGCAACCCGATCGACTTTGAGGACGATACCGTCGATCTCGTAGGCCAGGCTGTCACGCTTCGCTTCCCACGCGTTGATGAACTCCCAGGCTTCGTCGAGGCTGTGCACCAGGCGGTGATTGGGATTCACCTTGAAACCCGCGGTCTGCAGCGCCTTCAGAGATTCGGAGTGCCGCTCGAAGAGGTTGCGCCCCTCGGCCAGCAGGAAATAGGAGAAGAAGTCGAGCCGCCGCGAAGCGGTGATGTTCGGCTCCAGCACGCGGACCGTGCCGGCGGTTGCGTTGCGGGGATTGGCAAATTTCGCCAGCCCCTGCTGCTCGCGTTCCTCGTTCATGCGCTGGAAGCCGCTGACCGGCATCAGCAGTTCGCCGCGGACTTCGAACTCCGGCGGCAGATGCGCCTTCTCCAGCGTCTTCGGCGGAATCGAAAGCGGTACGCTGCGCACGGTGCGCACGTTCAGCGTCACATCCTCGCCCACCGTGCCATCGCCGCGTGTGACCGCCAGCGCGAGTCTCCCGGCCTGGTAGCGGATTGCGAGCGACATGCCGTCGAGCTTGAGCTCGCATACGTAATCCACACGCGACTCGCCGCTCAGCTCGTGCACGCGCCGCTCCCAGTCGCGTAGCTCCTGCTCGGTGTATGCGTTGTCGAGCGAGAGCATGGGCGTGGAGTGCCGCACCTTGATAAAGCCCTCGCGCGGCTTCCCTCCCACCCTCTGTGTTGGAGAATCGGGCGTGATCAGCTCGGGGTGGGCGGCTTCCAGCGCCTTCAGCTCGTTCATCAGGCCGTCGAATTCGGCATCGCTGATCTCCGGACTGTCGAGAACGTAATAGCGGTGTTCGTGATAGCGAATCCTGTCGCGCAGCGCGTCGATTTTGCGCTGCACATCTTTGGCGGCGGGCATGAAGCCATTATGCAGTGGTCACTAGTCAGTGGCTAGTGGTCAGTAATCAGAGGCGATGGGCCACAGCAGACGAATGGGTTGGAGCATCTGACGCGTCGCGTAGAATCGGAGGTTGAGGCCTCAATGCCACCGTCCCAACTGCATGGGGAGATCTGGCCACTGACCGCCAGACACTAGCCACTGCCTTGAAACACCTTCTCGCCAAATGGTCGGCCCTGATTCTGGCGCTGCTGAAGCCGCTCGGCATCTGGGGCGTAATGGGATTCGCGGCGGTCGACGCTGCCTTCCTCGGCATGCCGCTCGACGCCATCGTCGCCGGCTATGCCTGGCGTGACCCCAGGCGGTTCCTGCTTTATGCCGTAATGGCGGCGGCCGGCTCCGCCCTGGGCAGCATTCCCATTTACCTTATCGGCTACAAGGGCGGCGAGGTGCTGCTGGTCAAGCGCATCGGGCAAGCCCGCTTCGATAAGATCCGTGCCTCGTTCGAACAGCATGAATTCTGGGCCATCATGTTCCCTTCCATGTTGCCGCCGCCCACGCCATTCAAGCTGTTCGTGCTCTCGGCAGGCGTTGCCGAGATGAACTTCTGGCATTTCCTGGGCGCGATCTTCGCCGGCCGGGTCATCCGCTTCTCCGTCGTCTCGCTCATCGTCATCCGCTACGGCCCGCAGATTCTGGGCTTCGTCGGCAGCGCCTTTCATCATCACCTGCGATACACGATCGCCGTGGTTGCCGCTGCTGTTCTGATCGGCTGGTGGATTCTACGGCTGCAAAAAAGGCGCTCCAGACGGGCAGGCGAGCAGCGCGGCGCAGCCTGAGACTCAGGCCGAGGCAGCCTCCAGCCCCGCGGCCTCCGGCTCGCCGAAGCCGCGCCTGATGTGCGACGGCTCCAGCACCCGAATTTCCTCCGCCGGATTCTCCACCGCCCAGGCCAGCGTAAGCGTCATCTGTTCGAGCGTCACTAGCGCCAGCCGCTCGGCGCCGGCACGCGTGGGCGGATACAGCCTGGCAAGAGTGTAGAAGGGAATCAGAAGCGTCGGCCAGCGGTGACCGGGGCCCAGCACATACCAGGGCCGCACGAAGGTCGCCGGAACTCCCCGCTCGCGGATTGCACGCTCGCCTTCCGCCCGGGCCGCCTGATACTCCTGCATCACCGGCGCCGGCCGCGCCACGCTGAGATAGATGAAGTGCTTCACACGTGCCTGGCAGGCAGCCTGCACCGCCTCCCGGCATGACTTCAGGTCGACACTGCGGAACTCGGCAGCCTTCTTCGGATTGGGATGGGCCACGCCCACCAGATGAACGAAGGTGTCGGCGGGCGCTACTTGCGATGCGTAACTTTCGGCGCGCAGCGCGTCGCCATGCACCAGTTCGCAGTCCCGCGGCGCCTTCCGCTCGGAGCCGGGCCGCACAGCACGCGTACGTGATGTCCGCGCCGCACCAGTTCCGCCGCCAGCGCGCTTCCCATGTATCCCGTACCACCGGTGAGAAATACCTCCCGCGCTTTCCCTGTCATTTGCTGCCTCCGCCGCATCAGCAGTTTACGCAATGCTGTCGCACTGTAGTACGGCCGTAGCGGCCGGACGGATTGCGTAAGGCATAAGGCTCCCGATTCGGGCACCCGATGGGGGCAGGACTCGATTGGCGGAGTCGGCAGCCTATCTTGTCGTTGCCGCCGCCGTGGCTCGCTCGCGGTTGGCCAGGTATCCAATGCCGAAAAACGCGGCGCTGAACAGCAGGTCGGAAATGATGGCGGTGCGGAAGAACGGCAGTCCGGCCACGTAGCATGTCATCAGGCCATTGAAGGTCTTCGGATACATGCGCCAGACCATCCAGACAGAAAAATTACTGATGAGGAAAAACGACACCGAGCCGATCAGGGCAGAGGCACCAATGCGCAGCGGCGAGAAGCCCTTGATTAGAATGCCGCCAAGCAGGACCATGGCGGCGTACCATGCCCACGTGACCAGGTGATCCACCGTCAGCGGATAGCCGTAGGTGACCCGCGTGAGGTACACGTCCGAAGCGGCGAGCAGGGCAACCGGGACCCACATCTGCTTGCGCGGCAGGCGAGCGCCGAAGTACAGCAGTGCGGCAACCACAGGCGTAAAGCTGAAGGGCAGCGCGATAAAGCGGATATGCACGCCCGCCGCCAGAATCACGAACAGGTACGCAAGCATGGCTCACCTCGTGGTTCGATTGTCTACGGCCTGAAGGCGTGGCGTCAAGGTGAGGGCAACAGCCTCCGACCGCTATTCGCTTGCCGGCGGATGCGTGAGGCTCTCCACCGAGGGCGAGCGGCTGGCATTCATTCCCTGTTGCAGGACCCGCAAGCTGGGGCTGAGCAGGACAAAGCCGCCCAGCGGCGCCCGTCGCGACCGTGAGGGATAGGTGTAGCGCAGGTCCTGGAATTCGACCAGATAGCCGCTCGTCTCCTCATTGACGCTCTGTTGCTCCACGTAGGGGAACACCGCCCAATCGAGATACACGCGCCCGAAGTACGACGCCTTCGCCGCGCCAGTGACCCTGGTCTCCGGCGGCTTGTAGTAAATCCTTCCTTCCGCGGAACCGACCTCCGGTCCACGGGAGTTCACCGCCACCGTCTCGAAAAAGTCGGCTGTCTCCACCACTCCGTGCCAGCGGAATGGATTGATCATGTAAGGATAGGCCGCCACACGCACCGGCTCGGCGCCGTGGTAGAGGAAAGAGTCCATCGCCGTGACCGCCCGCCGGTGCTCATAATCGCGCACCACCCAGATCAGGACTACGCAGAGCAGAGCGGCGATGGCAGCGCCTCTACCACGCGGCCCCCTGCTGCGCGCTCCTACTTCCTGGCTGATGAGGCCGAGCAGGGCGGGCACGGCCAGCCCGGCAAGCAGCGCCAGCAGGATGAGCGGCTCGATGATGTAGACGATGTCCCACGAGTACCAGCGGAAATTGAACGGCTCGAAAAGGCGAGTGCCGTAGGCGGTCGTATAGTCCAGCAGAAGATGGCTGAGCGCGGCCAGCACCGCGCAGAAGTACAGATAA
>DATJAI010000089.1:0-30124 GCA_035516415.1 Binatia bacterium
CTCCCAGGAAATACGGCGGCACGGAACTGTTCATCGCCCAACTGGCCGAAGGGCTGAAGGGCCTCGGGGTCGATGTCGTGGTCTATGCCAACGGCGAGTCAACCATCGAGGTAGAGACCCGCTGGCTTTACAAGGACCAGCAGTGGCCCATACGCGGAGAAGTCTTCGATAATCTCAAGGACTTCAATCATGCTTCCTGGGCGGTCTGCGACGCTGCCGCCGACTGCGACGTCATTCATCTCAACAGTGTTCCCGCCCTGATGTACACGCGCTTTGCTCGGGAGAACAGCTTCGTGTACACCATGCACCATGTGCACGAAGATCATCTCACCGAAATTTACGGGTTCTTTCCCAAGGTGGAGTTCGTCACCATCAGCGACTTCCAGCGGCACAACGAGACCATGCCGCGCCTCCGGACCATTCATCATGGAATCGACCTGAACGGGTACCGGCTGCAGAGCAAGAAGCAGGACTATTTCTGTTTTCTGGGCCGCATTGCCCCCATCAAGGGGACGCACATTGCCATCGAGGTCGCCAAACGGACAGGTATACCGCTGAAAATGGCAGGCGAGGTGCAGCCGCTGTTCAGGGATTATTTCGAATCGCAGATCAAGCCGCACATCGACGGCAGGTTCATCGAGTACGTCGGCGAAGCTGACCTGGAGGGCAAGAACGAACTGCTGGGCAATGCCCTGGCCATGCTGTTTCCCATTCAGTGGAACGAACCTTTTGGGCTGGTGATGATCGAAGCCATGGCGTGCGGCACGCCGGTGCTGGCGCTGCCCGGCGGCGCCGTGGAAGAAGTGGTGCGCAATGGAATTTCCGGATTCGTCTGCCCGTCGGCCGACGAAATGGTAGAGCGCGCGAGCGCCCTGCCCGGCCTCTTCAGTCCAGCCAGCGTGCGCCAGTATTGCCGGCAGTACTTCTCCGTGGAAAGAATGGTTGCCGGCTACCTCGCGCTGTACCGGGAAATGACCGCCCAAAAAAGTCCGGTGGGCAAAGCCACGGCCGAGGTCCCCATGGTTGCGTGAGGAGGCATCTCACCCGCAGGCATGAGCACGTACCTGACAATTCCTTACGAGGAACTGGTTGAGGTCCCTTCGCCTTTTATCGAACCCCGCTTTGCCTTCCACGCGCTGGAGCCGCGCAAGGTCGACAACCTTACGCTCATCGACGGCAAGACCTTCAGCGCCACCAGCGTCTCCGGCGACATCTATCCGGCGGGTTCGCCCGACGTGGGATTCTTCCATGACGATACCCGCTTCCTCAGCCAGTTCGAACTGCGCATTGGCGGCCATCGCACGGTGGTGCTGTCATCGGCGACGGAAAAGACATTTTCCGCCCAGATCGAGCTGACCACCGGCAACATCACGCTGCGCGATTCCTTTGACCTTCCCGAAAACACCGTCCATATCCGGCGCGAGCAACTGCTGGCCTCCGAGATCTTCTTCGACCGGATGACTTTCGAGAATTTCAACCTCACGCCGGTGGACTTCACGGTCGAACTTTTCTTTGAAGCCGATTTCGTGGATGTCTTCCAGGTCCGCGGCGTGGCCCGCCAGAAGCACGGGCAGTACTACCAGCCCATCGTGAACGACAGCGGTCTGGCGCTCTATTATCGCGGGCTGGATGGGGTAATGCGGGAGACGCTCATCCGGCTGGCGCCGCGGCCGACGGAGATTCAGGAGCGGGTGGCGCGCTGGGACCTTCGCCTGGAGCCGCTGAAGAGGGTCGAGCTGGAGACCTCCGTGACCCCGCTGGTCGAGGGCCGCAGGTCGCGCGCGCAGGTGTATGACATGGCTCATCACCTGCAGCAGCGGCGCGCCAATTTCGCTCGCTGGGAGGCGAGCTCCACCAGTTTTCAGACCGGCAATGACGTGCTGGACAGCATGCTGAGAACCGGTATCGGCGACTTCCATGCCTTGCAGATTCCCGACGGCGAGCAGCACATCATTGCCGCCGGCATTCCCTGGTTCGCCACCATCTTCGGACGCGATTCCATCATTGCGGCCTACCAGTCGCTTTCGCTCAACCCACAGCTCGCGGTGGATACCCTGCGCGTGCTGGCGCGTTACCAGGGCAAGGAATACGACGACTGGCGCGACGAGGAGCCGGGCAAGATCCTGCACGAGTATCGCGCGGGCGAGATGACGCGCGACGGCGAGATGCCCTTCGGTCCTTACTACGGCTCGGCCGACGCCACGCCGCTGTTCCTCGTCCTGCTGGGCGAAACCTTCAACTGGACGGCCGACCAGCAACTGGTGGAGGAGCTGCTGCCCAACGCCTATGCCGCGCTGGAATGGATCGACAGGTACGGCGACCTGGACGGCGACGGCTTCGTCGAGTACCGGCGGCGCTCGCCCCGGGGGCTGATCAACCAGGGCTGGAAGGACTCCTGGGACGCGAACATGCATCGCGACGGCACCGTAGCCAAACCACCCATCGCACTCTGCGAAATCCAGGGTTACGTTTACGACGCCAAATACCGCATGTCATCGCTGCTGCGTAACTTCGGCGACATCAAAACCGCCGACCGGCTCAAACGCGAGGCCGCCGAGCTGGCCCGCCGCTTCGACCGCCAGTTCTGGATTCCGGGCCGGGGCTTCTATGCCATGGCTCTGGATGCGGAGAAAAAGCCGCTGGAAGTGATCGCCTCCAATGCCGGGCAACTGCTGTTCACCCGCATCATCAATCGTGAGCGCGCCCGCATCGTGGCCAATCGCATGATGCGTGACGACATGTTCAGCGGCTGGGGATGGCGCACCATGTCGCAGGCAGAGCGGGTGTTCAACCCGCTCAGCTATCACCGCGGTTCGGTGTGGCCCCACGACAACTCTCTCATCGCGCACGGCATGGCGGTAAACGACATGCGCGAACCGCCGCTTCGCGTTCTCACCGCCCTGTACCAGGCGGCTTCGAAGTTCCGCGACTACAGGCTGCCCGAGCTGTTTTGCGGCGTACAGCGCCGCGAGTACGATGAGCCGGTGCACTATCCCGTGTCGTGCTCGCCGCAGGCCTGGGCCTCGGGAGCGATGTTCCTTATTCTCTCCTCGGTGCTGGGCATCCATCCCAGCGCGCCCGTAAAGAACTGAACATCGTCAATCCGCAGTTGCCGGACTGGCTCGACCACCTCCACATTCGCAACCTGCGCATCGGCGAGAGCCGCGTGGGACTCGACTTCAGCCGTCGCGGCGACCGCACATTCTGCAATGTCGTGGATGTGGAAGGCGACAGGCTGCTGGTGAATGTGGCGTTCCGGAAGTAGCCGCCAGGCGATCACCGTTCAGCGGATGAGCAGCAAATCTCTCCGTGCCGTGTCGCGGCTTTGCGGCGGACCAGCGTGGCGGGTTGATTGCAGAAATAAAGGGCACCTCGTCAGGTGCCCCGAAAATTTGCTGGTTGGCGTGAGCGACCGAAGGCGGGCCGTCCAGCTTTGGCTACCGATCTACCGGCTCAGCTTGCGGCGAACTACTCCGCCCAGCGCCAGAACGCCCGTTCCAAGCAGCAGGAAGCTGCTCGGCTCCGGCGTGGTTCCAGTTGACACCGGGCTTACGGAAACGTTGTCCAGCGCGATGTATGCCGGGTCGTCGCGGAAGCTGAAGCTGATGGTATCGTGACCAGTTCCAGTCTCCATGAAGCTCTCCAGCGTCCACTGGGCTCCCGTATTCGGATCGGTAAGGCTCAGGACCGGGGTGCCATTCCAGAAAGCGCTGAAGTCGCTAGGATCGTCGCCGTCTGCAGCGTAGTAAAAGCTGAAGACGTACTGAGCTCCAGCCGTGTCGTTAAACGACTGGCTGATCGTGCCATCGGTAGTTACCGGGCCAAAGGTTGCGTAGAAGGTACCTTCCTCGGCACCGGTGTAGACGTCGAACGCACCACTGGTCACCTGGCTGAACTCGAAGTTTCCGCCTGTTGTCCAGCCGCTAAAGCTACCGCCCTCAAATCCACCATTGGTCAGAAGGTTCTGTGCGGAGACCATCGGCGCAGCAAGGCACAACAGAGCCACAGCGACAACGGCCAGCAGGGGTTTCAGTCGCATACGTTCCTCCGGAGTGTTGACTGAAGTTCCAGTCGAATACCACGGCGCACGTTGCATACCAAATTGGGACTAATGAATTCAGGCACTTACGTTTAACAATGTGAACGCAAAGTGCAGCCTCTTGCACTGGCTAGGAAAGCGGTTGTCCCGGAGCGTGGAATTGCCGCTGGACAAGGGAATGGTGACGGCAGCGGTTTGTATATGATCGGCGCTGCCGTCAACTCTAGGGGCGTCCGGGAGAACGTGTTCGACCTGCCGAGAGGCGATCTGCCATCCAGCTTTGACTATCGGCTCAGCTTGCGGCGAACCACTCCGCCCAGTGCCAGAACGCCCGATCCCAAAAGCAGGAAGCTGCTGGGCTCCGGCGTGGTTCCAGTTGACACCGGGCTTACGGAAACGTTGTCCAGCGCTATCCAGGCCGGATCGTCGCGGAAGCTGAAGCTGATGGTATCGTGACCAGTTCCAGTCTCCATAAAGCTCTCCAGCGTCCACGCGTTACCGGTATTGGGATCGCTGAGGCTCAGGACCGGAGTGCCATTCCAGAAAGCGCTGAAGTCGCTGGGATCGTCGCCGGCCGCAGCGAGGTAAAAGCTGAAGACGTACTGAGCTCCAGCCGTGTCGTTAAACGACTGGCTGAGGGTGCCATCGGAGCCCACCGGACCCAGAACGGCGTACCAGGTACCCTCCTCGGCGCCCGTGTAAACATAAAACGAGCCGCTTGTCACTGAAGTGTCTTCAAAGTTCGCGCCTGTCGTCCAGCCCGTAAAGTCAGCGGTCTCAAATCCACCGTTGGTCAGAAGGTTCTGTGCGTTGACCATCGGCGCAGCGAGGCACAACAGCGCCACAGCGACAACGGCCACGAGGGTTTTCAGTCGCATACGTTTCCTCCGGAGTGTTGACTGATCC
Source organism: Binatia bacterium (assembly GCA_035516415.1). Classification (GTDB taxonomy): domain Bacteria; phylum Acidobacteriota; class Terriglobia; order Terriglobales; family Acidobacteriaceae; genus Bog-257. The sequence goes on from DATJAI010000089.1 coordinate 4,946, forward strand.
AGTCCAGATACGCCGACGCACGTTGTTTACCAAATCGGGACTAATGTATTCAGGCACTTACGCTTAACAATGTGAACGCAAAGTGCAGCCTCTTGCACTGCCTGAGAACGGGGGTTGTCCCGGAGCTGGGAATTGGCCGCCGGACAAGGGAGTGGTGACGGCAGCGGTTTGTATATGATCGGCGCTGCCGTCAACTCTAAGGGCGTCCGGGAGAACGCGTTCGACCTGCCGAGAGGCGATCAGCCCTCCAGCTTTGGCTACCGGCTCAGCTTGCGGCGAACCACTCCGCCCAGTGCCAGAACGCCCGATCCCAAAAGCAGGAAGCTGCTGGGCTCCGGCGTGGTTCCAGTTGACACCGGGCTTACGGAAACGTTGTCCAGCGCCATGAAGGCTGGGTCGTCGCGGAAGCTGAAGCTGATGGTGTCGTGACCAGTTCCAGTCTCCATGAAGCTCTCCAGCGTCCACACGCCCCCGGTGTTCGGATTGGTGAGGCTCAGGACAGGGCTGCCGTCCCAGGAGGCGCTGAAGTCGCTAGGATTGTCGCCGTCCGCAGCGAAGTAAAAGCTGAACACATACTGGCCGCCGGCGGTGTCGCTAAACGACTGGCTGAGGGTGCCGTCGGAGCCTACGGGACCCATAACGGCGTACCAGGTACCCTCCTCGGCGCCTGTGTAAACAAAAAACGAGCCGCTCACCACTTCGGTATCTTCGAAGTTCCCGCTGGTAGTCCAGCCGCTAAAGCTACCGCTCTCAAATCCACCGTTGGTCAGAAGGTTCTGTGCGTTGACCATCGGCGCACTGAGGCATAACAGAGCCAGAGCGACAACGACCACGAGGGTTTTCAGTCGCATACGTTTCCTCCGGAGTGTTGACTGGACTCCCAGTCCAGCCACGGCGGCGCACGTTGCATACCAAATTGCGCCCAGTGTATTCAGCCACTTACGTTTAACAATGTGAACGCAAGGTGCAGCGCATTGCAGTGCCCTGAGAAAGGGGTTGTCCCGGGAAGAGTTTTGATATCATCGGCGCTGCCACCAACCTACCTGCGTCCGGGAGAACGTGTTTGAACTGGCTGTACAGGCGGTTCGCCCTCCAGCTCCACGGGACATCGCTCTCGCGCGAAGTGGTCGCCGGCCTCACCACGTTCACAACCATGTCGTACATTGTGGTTGTCAACCCCGCCATCCTGGCGGCGGCAGGCATTCCGCAAGGGCCCTCGTTCGTGGCCACGGTGCTGGTAGCCGCCTTCGGCTGCTACTTCATGGCTTTCTACGCCAATCGCCCCTTTGCTATTGCTCCCTATATGGGCGAGAACGCCTTCATCGCCTTCACCGTCTGCAAGGTGCTTGGCATGCGGTGGCAGACGGCGCTGGCGGCCATCTTCATCGCCGGAGTGCTGTTTGTCGTAATGACGGTGCTGCACCTGCGCCGCTGGGTGGTTGAGGGCGTGCCGGTAGCGCTACGTTACAGCTTTGCCGTGGGCATGGGTCTCTTTCTCACCTTCATCGGGCTGAACGAGACGGGCCTCGTCAGGCTGGGCGTGCCTGGGGCTCCGGTACAGGCGGGGCACCTGACGTCGGTCTCAACCCTGGTGGCGATATTTGGCCTGATACTGCTGGCCGTGCTCAGCATCCGGAATGTTCGTGGGGCCATCCTGCTGGCGATTGTGATTACGGCGGCGGTCGCATTCCTCACCGGAGTCGCGGCCGCGCCTCACCACCTCATCAGCAGACCGCCCTCCATCCGGCCGGTTCTGTGGCAGCTCGACTTCCGCGGGGCCTTTACCTGGCAGGCTTTCCCGGTGGTCCTGACCATATTCATCATGGCTTTTGTGGACACCATGGGGACGCTGATAGGTCTCTCGGCGCGCGCGGGGTTCCTCGACCAAGACGGCCAACTGCCACAGATCGAGCGGCCCATGCTGGTGGATGCCGTTTCCACCTGCGTCGCGCCGCTCGTGGGCACCACGACCTCGGGCGCCTACGTGGAATCGGCCACGGGCATCGAGGCGGGCGGGCGCACCGGCTTTACCGTTCTGGTCACCGGAAGCTGTTTTCTGCTGACCTTGTTCTTTGCCCCATTCGTCGCCGCCATTCCGGCCCAGGCGTATGGGCCGGCGCTCATCATTGTGGGCCTGTTCATGCTGGCGCCCATCACGCGCATCGACCTTACGGACTACAGCGAATCGATCCCATCTTTCGCGGTGGTGGCGTTGATGGCGTTTACCTACAATATAGCGATCGGAATATGCGCCGGGTTCGTGCTTTACCCCGTCTGCAAGATAGTGGCGGGAAAGGCGGGCCAGCTGAAGTCCGGGCTGTGGGTCCTGACGGCCCTGTCGCTGCTGTTCTTCATCTTCTACCCCTACTCGTAGCCCGGCGGTACCGTCTTCTGCAGTACGTGGCAGGAGTATGTCTTGATGACGAGCCATACGCTTTGGCCGGCTGCCAGATGAAGCGATTGGCGCGCCGCCGGCGTGAGATGTACTTCGAACTGCGCCCCGCAATCCACCCTGGCGGTTACGGTCACGTCCCGCTGCTCGAGCGCGGTAATAACGCCGGGAAGGACATTGCGCGCGCTCAGGCCCTGGGGCGCTACGGAGGCCAGCAGGATGTCGCCGGCGCGGATGCCGACGCGCAGCGGCTGTGTGACATCGACGCGCGAGAGCGGCACTTCCAGGTCGAGCATGGAGCCCGCGATGCGGCAGGTCATGGTCCCCTGCTGCGGATGGTCGGCGAGAACAACACAGTCGAAGATGTTCTCGAATCCGGCCAGCTGCGCGACCGTCTCGAACTGGGGCCGCTGCAACACCTCATGCGGGAGACCCTGGGCAACGATGCGACCCGCCTCGATAACGATAACGTTGTCGCCCAGGGCGAACACTTCTTCACGATGGTGGGTAACATATAGGACCGGGATCCGCTGCTTCCGGTTCCAGGCCCGGAGATCATCGAGAATCTGCGACCGCGTCGCCGCGTCTAACGCCGTCAGCGGCTCATCCAGCAAAAGCAGGCGGGGACGGGTTACCAGAGTTCGCGACAGCGCGGCGCGCTGGCGCTCCCCGGCGGAAAGCCGCTCCGGGCGGCGGCCAGCCAGGCCGGCAATCCGAAACGCCTCCAGAATCTCCCCGCAAAGCCGTTCCCGCTGGAACCTCGGCAGAGCATGCAGGCCGTACTGCACATTCTGCTGAACCGTCATATGCGGGAACAATGCGAGCGACTGCATGTGGTAGCCGACGGAGCGCCGGTTGGGCGGGAGGTTCAATCCTGGACCGGAGTCAAATAACGCGGTTTCGCCAATCGCAATGCGCCCGGCTTCCGGCCGCTGCAGCCCGGCGACGCAGTCGAGCAATGTCGTTTTGCCGGCACCGGAGGCCCCGAAGAGAATGGTGAAACCGGCGGCGGCACTGAAGTCAACTTCCAGAGTGAAGGCCGTCTGCCCGGAAAAGCTCTTCCGGATGCGAACGCTCAGATGGTTCGCAGCGGGCGCGCCGGCTTCCATCACATCCACTCCCGGGGAGTCCAGGTGGCCCGCCGGCGCAAGCCATAGAGAGCGGCCAGCAGGGCGAAGCACAGCGCAAGCAGGAGCAGCGCCGTGCGGTTTGCGGCGGCATAGTCGAGCGCCTCCACCTGGTCGAAGATGAGGATCGAGATGGTGCGGGTCGCGCCGGGAATGTTGCCGCCGATCATCAGCACCACTCCGAACTCGCCCAGAGTATGAGCAAAGGCGAGCACGAAACCGGTGACAATGCCCGGCAATCCCAGCGGCAGAACGATACGCCAGAACGTGCGCCAGGCCGACGAGCCCAGCAGCGCCGAAGCCTGCAGCAGCCGGCGATCGAGCGCGGCAAATGAGGTAGTCATCGGCTGCAGGGCGAAGGGCAGGCTGTAGAGCACGGAGCCGACCACCAGGCCTTCGAAGCTGAAGGCCAGCGTCTTCCGCGTGATTGCCTGATACCAGCGCCCGACGGGACTGAGCGGTCCAATGGCCACCAGAACATAAAAGCCGAGCACGGTGGGTGGAAGCACGATGGGCAGCGAAAGAACCGCTTCAAGAAAAAATTTCCAGCGCCTTGGTGAAAACGCCAGCCAGTAGGCGAGAGGAATTCCCAGCAGCAGCAGTATGAGGGAGGCGACAAGGGCCAGTCGCAGCGTCAGCGTGAGTGCCTGGGCGATCATGGCTTTGATGGCAGACCGAACCCGTACTGCTCGAGGAGCGCGCCGGCCTCCGGCGAACTGAGGTAGTCGAGGAAGGCCTGCGCCGCCCGCCTGTGCTTCGATGCAGAGACGATGCCGACGCTCTGCACGATTTGCGGATACGCCTCCTGTGGCAGCTCCCAGAACTGGCCGGCGTTCTTCATTGCCGGCGACAATGCCAGCGAGAGCGCAATGAGCCCCGCCTGGGCATTGCCCGACTGCACGAACTGCGCTGCCTGGCTGATGTTTTCGCCGAGCACCAGTCTGGCGGCCAGCCTGTCCTTCAGGCCGTAGTGTTCCAGCGCAGCCATCGCGGCGCGGCCATAAGGGGCGTGCGCGGGATTCGCAATCGCGATGCGCTGCACCGCAGGCTGCAACAGCATATCCATCTTCAGTTTCTTCGGGTCCAGGCCGGAAGCGTTCGTCGTCCACAGCACCAGACGGCCAGTGGCGTACGTGCGCAGCGAAGAGCTGTCCAGCAGGCCGGCAGCCGCGAGCTTGCGCGGGTAGTCAGTGTCGGCGGAAAAAAACAGATCGTACGGCGCACCGCTTTGTATCTGGGAGTAGAGGCTGCCGGAGGCGCCGAGGGAGAGCGCCACGGTGTCGCCGGTCCGGCGCTCGAAGCGACCGGCCAGGTCCTTAAGAGCGTAGTCCAGGTCGGCGGCGGCGGCCACGGTTATCTGCTGTGGCCATGCTGCCGGCATGAGCAGCGTCAGGACGAGGCTGACGAGAACAGTTTTCATGCGCACCTTCCGCACAGCGGAGCTGGCTGTTCAGGAGACGCGAACGCCGTGCGGGCCAGGCCGAACAGAATCGTTAATTATATGCGAAATTAAGCGAATCGATTTTATGCCGGCGGCCGGCAGTCTGCGAGGCGAGCCTGGGGCGACAGCAATCTTCGCCGCGCCACCACCAAAATGCCGTTCTGGGCAAACGTTTTGTGCTTTCCGGCTTGACCCGTACCCGCTTTTCTGCAACAGTAAGCCCACAAGGGCCAAGTGAGTAACTCGCCATGGATTCGGTTTGTCCCACGGTAGAGTTCGACCGCTCCAGACTGATGATACGCATTGAGGTCACGCTCAACGCCGATCCCACGGCCATCACTCCGGTTGTGGAAGGCATTATGGAGATGGCGCGCGGCCTGGAATGCGCCGCGGGCAAGGAGTTTGAAATCGAGACTGCCCTGCGGGAAGCGCTCGCCAACGCCATTGTTCATGGCTGCAAGAACGACCCCGGGAAAAAAGTCCAGTGCTGCGTGGGATGCGACGAGGAGCGCGGCATGCTCATTGTGGTGCGCGATCCCGGCGCCGGTTTCGATCCCTTCGCCATCCCCGACCCCTGCCGCGGAGAAAACGTTTTTTCCAACCACGGCCGCGGCATCTATATGATCAATCAGCTGATGGATGAGGTGAAGTTCGAGAGGAACGGCACTGAAATCCACATGCGCAAGTACTAGAAACCACCTGACAACCAACCGAAGGTAACGTCGGACCGGCATCGTATAATCGAAAGATGCCCACCCGCTGAAATTCCTTTTTGTGAGCGTGCGAATGGTTTGGCGCGGCTCGGGCGCGTATTGCGGGGTCCCCGGCACGCGCCGCTTTTGCGTGTGCTGGGGTGCGTATTGCGGGGTCCCCGGCACGCGCCGCTTTTGCGTGTGCTGGGGTGCATGTTATGGATTTCCGGCTCGTCAGTTCGTACCAACCACAGGGAGACCAGGGGACGGCGATTCACGCGCTGACGCGCGGCGTCTTCGACGGCGACAAGCACCAGGTCCTGCTGGGCGTCACCGGCTCGGGCAAGACGTTCTCGATGGCCAAGGTCATCGAGCAGGTGAACCGCCCGGCGCTCATCCTCGCGCACAACAAGACTCTGGCCGCACAGCTCTATCACGAGTTCAGGGCGTTCTTCCCGCACAACGCGGTCGAATACTTCGTCTCGTATTACGACTATTACCAGCCGGAGGCCTACATTCCCGCCGGCGATGTCTACATCGAGAAGGAAGCGACGATCAATGACGAGCTGGACAAGCTGCGCCTCTCGGCCACCAAGTCGCTGTTCGAGCGCCGTGACTGCATCATCGTCGCCTCCGTAAGCTGCATCTACGGCCTGGGCTCGCCGGAGGCCTATTACGGCATGCTGCTGTTCCTAGAGAAGGGACAGAAGATCAAGCGTGAAGACATCGTCCGCAAGCTGGTCGAGATTCTCTACGACCGCACAGAGGGCGACTTCCGCCGCGGGAGTTTCCGGGTGCGCGGCGACATCATCGAAGTCTTTCCCACTTACGAGGACAGCGCGTATCGCATCGAGCTGTGGGGCGACGAGGTCGAGTCCCTGGCCCAGATCGATCCGCTGTTCGGGACGGTAAAACAGAAGCACGTGCGCCTGCCCATCTATCCCAAAACGCACTATGTGATGAAGCCGGAGCGCAAGAATGCCGCCATCGATTCCATTCTGGAGGAGCTGGCGTGGTGGGAGGCGGAACTGGAGAAGCAGGGCCGCATGGTTGAGGCACAGCGCGTCCATCAGCGCACGCGCTTCGATCTGGAGATGATCAAGGAGATGGGCTACTGCCACGGCATCGAGAACTATTCCCGCCACTTCACCGGGCGGCTGCCCGGCGAGCCGCCACCCACCCTGCTGGACTATGTGCCGCGCGACTATCTGCTGTTCATCGACGAGTCGCACCAGACCATCCCGCAGTTGCACGGCATGTGGCACGGCGACCGCTCGCGCAAGCAGAACCTGATCGAGTACGGATTCCGCCTGCCTAGCGCACTGGACAACCGGCCGCTGACCTTTGAGGAGTTCGAGCATCGCGTCAACCAGGTGATTTACGTCTCTGCCACGCCCGGGCCGTACGAGCTGACGAAGTCCGCCGGAGTTGTCGTCGAGCAGATCATTCGTCCGACCGGGCTGATTGATCCCGAAGTCGAGGTCCGGCCGGTAAAAGGGCAGATCGACGACCTGCTGCACGAGATTCGCAGCCGGGCGCAGAAGGGAGAGCGGGTGCTCGTCACCACCCTGACCAAGCGCATGGCCGAGGATCTTGCGGAGTACTACAGCGAGGTCGGCGTGCGCTGCCGCTACATGCATTCGGAGATCGAGACGCTGGAGCGCATCAAAATACTGCGCGACCTGCGCAAGGGCGAATTCGATGTGCTGATCGGCATCAACCTGCTGCGCGAAGGGCTCGATCTGCCCGAGGTCTCGCTGGTCGCGGTCCTCGACGCCGATAAGGAGGGTTTCCTGCGCTCTTCAGGCTCGCTGATCCAGACCATGGGACGTTGCGCCCGCAACCTGAATGGCCGCGCCATCCTGTACGCCGACACGGTCACCGAATCGATGCGGAAGGCGATGGATGAAACCGATCGTCGCCGCGCCATCCAGCGCGCTTACAACGAGGAGCACGGCATCACGCCGGAGAGCATCGTACGCCCGCTCGACATGACCCTGGTTGCCGTGGCCGAGGCCGATTACACCGACCTCACCGGCGAGGCCGAAGGCATGCCCGAATTTCATTCCCAGGAAGAGCTGGACGCCTACATCGCGAAGCTGGAGAGCGAGATGCGCGAGTCGGCCAAACGCTTTGAATTCGAGCAGGCGGCGAAGCTGCGCGACACCATCCGCGACCTGCGGACAAAAGAGTTCATGTTCGGCTAGAGCAGGTTCTGAGTTGCTGTAGCCGCCTTGAGAGCGCGCGGCTTCAGCCGCGCCGAAAAATGTCTCCTGGAGGCATCCGCTGCCACCGGCGCATCACCGCGTCACAATCATCACCGGCTGCTGCAGGACGCACGAACTGGTGCAGGTGGAGTCCTGGGGAGGGGCGTTTATGTTCTGCGTGACCGTGTCGTTGGATGTCTGGATGATGGTCGTCTGCCCGCTACCCTGGTCGGCAACATAAACCTTGCTGGCGGTGGGGTCGGAGGCGATCCACACCGGATTGGCGGCCGCCGGCAAGGCGACGCTGGTGAGCGGACTGAAGCTGTTGGCGCTGACTACCGTAACGTCGTTCGAGCCGGTGTTCGCCACATAGAATTTGCTTCCATCCGTCAGCGGGGTGATGGCGACGGGGCTGGTCCCCACAGGGACGGTGGCCAGCAGCGGCATCGGCGGCGAATTGGCGCCATTCACGCTGGAAGAATCGTAGACCGTCACCGTGTTGTCGCCGGTATTGGCGACATAGAGGCGATTGCGGCCGGCATCGCTGACGGCGAATGTGGGCTGCACTCCCAGAGGCGCGGTCGCGGCAATGGTTGACTGGCCGGCGGCAATGATATCGAGGGTGCCGGAATGAACGCCGTCTCCCGCGGTAGCCACAAAAATCCAGACACCGTCTGGGCTCACCGTAACGGCAGTAGGATTCTGGCCCAATCCGTCGGCCGTGGTGATGGTCGACGTCGTAGGCCCCCCCGGATTGAAGACCGTGACCGTATTGTCCCCACGATTGACGGAATAGATGTAACCGTTCAATGGTGATTGCGCCATGGCGATCGGGTCGCTACCCACGCACGCGGTATAGGTCACCGTCAGGGTCGAAATGGGAATCGAACTGATGGAGCCGCCTGCCGGGCATGTCGAATTGGCGCCGGAATTCAGCACGTACATGATGCCTGCCTGCGAGGACGCCAGGAACACCGGGTGCGATCCCGAGAGCAGCGAAATGGTGGTGATGGCGCCGGCCAGGGTGGGAAGATACTCGCTTACGGTATCGTTGCCGCTGTTGGCGACGAACAATGCCAGTGAAGACGCGGGAAAAGCTTCCGCAATGGAGCCCACGCCCATGCTGTTGACCGCCATGTTGCTGTCGCCCGAGACGTTGATTTCCGTAGTGCTCCCGGCGCCATTGGGATTGAAGTTCACCACCCAGGCGAAGTGAGCGGTCTGGGGCTGACCGCCGGGACTGACAACCGGGTTCGCAACCGGACGGTAATAGTCCCCGCAGCCGAACTCAGCCAGCAGGACCAGGGCGATAAAGGCGAGGCAACCGGTTTTGCGCAACGAGTTCATTCCCACTCCCCAAGGTGGAATTCCGGCCTTACAGGATGTAAGCAGGAACCTACATTGTACAGGCCGGAGTTGCCGGCAGCATAGCCGCCGGCAAGGCGGGCAGCGGGTCAGGTTGACTGTCATCCCGAGCAAGCTTCTTTTGCGCAGCGAGGGATCTGGGCGTCCCGATTCGCGCCGGCGCGCGAAAGGGATGCATCCGCATTCGAACTGACCCGCTACCGCAACGCGCGGCAGCCTGCCGCGCCCCTGCTTGGCCCATCGCGCAAGATGACAAATGTCAGGCGTTGCTGATGACGGATCGCACTACTGCTCCGGACCCACGAGTCGCAATATGGAGCCGTTGGGGAGGAGGATGAAATGAATTCTGGCGTGGCGACCTGCGATGTTCCGTGTGCGCTAACGGGTATCGGCATTGGCGCGTTGTTGCTTACCTTCTTCGGTTGTGTGTGGCTGGGCCTTGGCCTCGCATCGCTCACCATGAACCCGCTGTGGCTCGCGGTGGCGCTGGCGCTGCTGGCGGTGGCTTTGCTTGTGCCATCCTTTGGGATTTTCCGAATGGGGTACGAAGCGGCCCACAGGGCTGGTCCCATGACGGAGGAGCAGAAACGTGTCCAACGACGAATGGGGCGCGCCTTTGGCATCATTTTCGCTGCCGAAGGTCTGCTTATTTTCGTCGCCGTCAATGTGCTGAACAACCTTCACCGCGAGCAGTACGTGCTGACGGCGATCGCCGCCATCGTGGGGCTGCATTTCCTGCCCCTGGCCCGTCTCTACCGATTTCCGCTGTACTACGCCGTGGGCGTGCTGATGGTGCTCGACGGCTTCGCGTCGCTCGCGCTTCCCGCTCCCGGGCGGAATACCACGCTGGCGCTGAGCGTGGGAGCCGTCCTCTGGCTGACGTGCGCGGCCCTGATCCGGCGGGGGTTCCGGCTCGCCCGCGTCGGCCATGCGTCGCAGGTTTGAGGCTGATGTCTGTGCAGATGACGAAGCCCTATCCGCAGTGGATAGGGCCTTGGATGTGTCGCGCCGCCGGCTCTCGTCTTAGACGTTGAACGAGGAGCCGCAGCCGCAGGTGCTTTTCACGTTGGGATTGTCGAACTTGAATCCGGCGCCCTCGAGCGTCTCGAGATAGTCGATGCTTACCCCCTTCAGATACATCAGCGAGGTCGCATCGACATAGACCTTCAGGCCTTCGAAATCGAAGGTCTTATCCATCATTCCCGCGCCATTTTCGAACGACATGGAGTAGGAGAAGCCCGAGCATCCACCACCCACCACGCCGACCCGCAGTCCCGCCGGCACGGGGTTCTGTTGCGCCATGATCTCCTTGACCTTGGCGATTGCACTGTTGGTGAAGCTGATGGGCTTCACGTCGGTAACTGGGGTTGCAGTAGTCGGGGTTGTTGTCGTCGTAGCCATGCCTCTCTCCTGAAAAATCCTTGCGGGATTATATCAAAACGGCCTGTGCGGTCCTCTCATCTGGCGCTTAGCAGGCTATTCCCTCAGCCGATTGGATGCCCGCGGGGCAAGCCAGGTCGCAGGCAAAGCGGCGGGCGCGAGCGGCATGCGAAAAATACAGGCGCGCAGCGCTCGCCGGCAACTTCTCCAGAGCGCAAATACAGTTGCCTCCGTTTGGTGGTAGGCTCATAATACCTGGCTATGAGGGCCCGGCCGGTGGAGAGCGGGAATCCATCGCGCGGGACCGGTTCATTCCTGGACTGAGGTGGCGAATGTCGACTCTGACGATGTTGTTCATCTTGTGGGGTGTGCTGACGGTCATTCTGATCCTTCTGCTGATCTACCGCAGCACGCTCAGCATGCACCAGGACGAACAGTTGTTCCTCGATGAATCCAGCAAGAACTTGCGCGAAGAACAGGAGCAGGTCCAGCTCCGCATGCGCAGAGTGACGCCCTTCGTGCGCATTCTGACAGCGGCCTCGGCCGTGCTGATTATCGTCATTGCGGGACTGGCGGTATGGCAGCGTATGAATCAGGGCTATTGAACCGCGCCCTGTTTCGCCGATAACCGCTATGGAAAAAACGGTGTGGGGCGGCTGTCCCCCGAGCTTCCAATATCTGATCAGGCGGAGAATTCCGGTTTGCCGGGGGCGTGCGTTGTGATTTACGCGGGTACTCCGGCGTCATTCCCACCTGACCGACGGCCGCGGCTCACCGTGCCCGAGCGACACTTCTGATTGGCATTATTGGCCCTGCCAGCCGGTCTTCCCGCAGGCGATGAATCGCGGTACCCTCCTGGGCGTGCCGGGCGATATAAGGTTCACGGCACCCTCCCCCAGGAAAGGGAAACGATTCGTCGCCCCGTGCATCTGTAATATCAGGCCTATCAGACTGAACAGGTATTTGCCTCTCCGCACTCTCGCCGCGCCCGGGGGGAGCGGCATTTTCCTTGTTGGGGGGAACAGTGGCGACACAAGAAATGCATAGCGTACTGGAGTTTCCTGCGAGCCCGGCGATCGACTCGGAGGAAGAAGTCGCGGAATGGCTGGAAGCGTTTGACCAGGTAGTCGCGGCGGAGGGAAGCCAGCGCGGCCGGGAGGTCCTTCACGCGCTTATCGGACGGGCCGGTGAATCGGGAATCGAGGTACCCGTCCAGCTGAACACGCCCTACGTCAATACCATTCCCGTCGCGGAGGAAGTTCCCTATCCTGGCGACCGTGAACTGGAGCGCCGCATCAAGAGCCTGACCCGCTGGAACGCCATGGCGATGGTGCATCGTCAGAACAAGAAGGACCCGGGGATCGGCGGGCACATTTCCACCTATTCGTCCATCGCTACGCTCCTGGAAGTGGGCTTCAATCATTTCTTCCACGCCCGCTACGGCGATCAGCCGGGCGATTTCATTTACTTTCAGGGCCACGCTTCGCCGGGCGTCTATGCGCGCGCGTATCTGGAGGGACGCCTGAGCGAAGAGCAGGTGTTGAACTTCCGCCACGAGCTGCGTGGCGCTCCCGGTCTGCCCTCCTATCCGCATCCCTGGCTGCTGCCCGACTTCTGGCGCTTTCCCACCGTGTCGATGGGGCTGGGTCCGCTCAACGCTATTTACCAGGCGCGCTTCATGCGATATCTCGAGCATCGCGGGCTCATCGTGCCGACGGCACGCAAGGTTTGGGCATTTCTGGGCGATGGGGAGATGGATGAGCCCGAATCCATGGGCTCGCTCACCCTGGCCTCGCGCGAGAAGCTCGACAACCTGATCTTCGTCATCAACTGCAATCTGCAGCGCCTCGATGGCCCGGTGCGGGGAAACGGAAAGGTCATCAACGAACTGGAGGCCGCCTTCCGGGGAGCCGGCTGGAACGTCATCAAGGTGGTCTGGGGCTCCGATTGGGACCAACTTTTTGCCCGCGACCGGTCGGGGATCCTGCTGAAGCGGATGGAAGAGTGCGTGGACGGCGAGTACCAGAGCTACAAGGCCAAGGGCGGGGAGTACATCCGGCGTGAATTCTTCGGCAAGTATCCGGAGCTACTGCAGCTGGTGGCCGACATGAGCGACGACGAGCTGCATCGGCTCACCCGTGGCGGACACGATCCGCAGAAGGTTTACAACGCATACAAACGCGCGGTGGAGCATGGCGGCGGCCCGACGGTCATCCTGGCGCACACGGTGAAGGGTTACGGCCTCGGCTCGGCGGAGGCGCGCAACGCGACCCATCAGGAAAAGAAGCTGGCCGATCAGGCACTGATCGCATTCCGCTCCCGCTTTGCCATTCCCATTCCCGAAGAGGCGGCCCGCGACGGATCGTTGTACCGGCCGCCCGACGACAGTCCCGAGATCGCTTACATGCGACAGCGGCGGGAGAAGCTTGGCGGTTTCATGCCCGCCCGCGACGTTCCCGCCTTCAGCATCGAAACGCCGGGCCTCGATGCGTTTGCCGACTCGATTGCCGGCTCCAAAGGACGGGCTGTCTCCACCACCATGGGTTTCGTCAGCATGCTGCGGCAATTGCTGAAGCACCCTGAACTGGGCAAGCTGATCGTGCCCATTATTCCCGACGAGGCGCGCAGCTTCGGCATGGAATCGATTATCCGCCAGGTCGGCATCTACGCCAGCCAGGGCCAGCTTTACAAGCCGCACGATCAGGACATGCTGCTCTATTATCGCGAGGAAAAGGACGGGCAGATTCTGGAAGAGGGGATCACCGAGGCCGGTTCCATGGCATCATTCACCGCCGCCGGCATGGCCTACATCAACTACGGCGTGCCCATGATCCCGTTCTTCACTTACTACTCCATGTTCGGCTTCCAGCGGGTGGGGGACCTGGTATGGGCGTTCGCGGACGCGCGCGGTAAAGGCTTCCTCATGGGCGGCACCGCCGGCAGAACGACCCTTCCCGGCGAGGGCCTGCAGCACCTGGACGGCCACAGCCACGTGCTCTTCAGCGTGGTACCCACGTGTCACACATACGATCCCGCCTACGTGTACGAGATCGCCGTAATCATTCAGGACGGCATGCGGCGCATGTACCAGCAGCGCGAAGACCGCTTCTACTACATCACGCTGTACAACGAGGACTATGCGATGCCGGAGATGCCGCCGGGGGCGGAAGAGGGTATTCTGCGCGGTATCTACAGGTACCGTGCCGCCGACGCAGGCCAGGCGGCGGTGCAGCTGTTCGGCAGCGGTCCCATCCTGAACGAGGCGCTACGGGCGCAGAACATGCTGGCGGAAAAATACGGCATTGCTGCCGATGTCTGGAGTGTCACCAGCTACAACGAACTGCGCCGCGATGCCCTCGCCATTGAGCGCTGGAACCGGCTGCATCCGGCCGAGCCGGAGAAGCCGCCCTACATCTTCACCGCGCTGGCGGGCGCGGAAGGCCCCATCATCGCCGCCACGGACTACATGAAAGCTGTTCCCGACCAGCTGGCGCCGTGGGTTGGGAAGCGGCTGGTGAGCCTCGGCACGGACGGATTCGGGCGCAGCGACAATCGCCAGTATCTGCGACAGCACTTCGAGGTCAACGCCGAATCAATTGCGGCGGCGGCGCTGTCGCGGCTGGCCCGCGAGGGCAAGTTCGATGCCCGGCGGGCGCAACAGGCCTTCGCAGAGCTGGGAGTCGATCCGGACAAGGTCGATCCGGCAATCGCGTAGGGCTGCTAAGGTACCTCTTCCGGCAACCATTGGCCCGAGACGGAAAACGTTTCCGACGAGACCTGTCCGATGGTGCCGGCTCCGTTCGGTCCGATGCTTTCGTAATACCCCTGTGAGCCGCCGTTGGCGCTTTGCGCCCAGAAGGCCCAAGTGTCCCATTGCGTCACCACGTCCTGGATTTGCAGATAATGCGTGCCCGCAGGCAAGGTGATGGCGGGAAGGGTGAAGCCCATTTCCCAGGCAAAGAAGAGAAATCTCGTCAGATACGGCTGCTGCAATCGGGAAAGCGGGACAAAGCCGCTCCCCTCCACCCTTCCGCCAAAGGGCTCAGTGGTGATGGTCCACTTCAGGTACTGCGGGACGTTGCGGTCATCGACGTCGTAGAGGGTGAGGACGACGTTGGTGACCGTGGCGGCCCGCGAAAGCACGAAGGAGTTCGCCGCGACGCTCCCAAAGTTCACATGATAGTACCCGGAGTCGCCGTCCGGACCGTTGGAATACAGGAGTTCCTGGGCAGGAAGCGGCAGGGCAACAAGCCCGCCCATGAGCAGCATGGCTGCGATGGAGAACAAGCGGAAGACCGCGCACATGGAATTTCCTCCTGCCGGGCGCCCACCTTCCACAGAACCTGTTTCTGTGCAGCGTACCCTGGCGTTGAGATTTGCGCCAGTACTTTAGCTGGTGCCAGGGGGATAGCAGCGTCTTCCGTTGGCCTGATCGGGAAAGAGCGTAGGGGCAATCGGCCATGGCGAACGGTGCGGGATTTGTCCGCTCAGGGCGCCATGCCCTCCTGCATCCACTGCCTGAACTTCGCCACCTGCTCTTTCGACCATGGGTCGTCGCAGGGCATGCTGCCATCCTCCACACGGGCATAGATGGCTTCGGCGTGGGTTTTCACATCGTCGTAGCTGGATAGATCCATGCCGAAACTCTTCATCGCCTCCACGTCAGGCGAATCGCGGAACATGGGACGAATGTCGGCGGCAAAGCTGAGAGCCATGAAGCACCTCAATCCTGATTGCACGTAAGCGGCAGGGCGGCGCTCAGGCTGACCTGCCGGGGCTGAGATCATACTATGATGCACGTATGACTGGCAGCCCGGAAGTTCTTCGTGTAGCGGTCGGCGATGGGTCGCTGATCATCGCCGGGCCGGGAGATATTACGCGCGAGCAGACCGACGCGATCGTCAATGCCGCCAATTCCTCGCTGATGGGTGGAGGAGGGGTTGACGGGGCGATTCATCGCAGCGGAGGGCCGGCGATCCTCGAGGAGTGTGAGCGGATTGTGGGGCGCATCGGGCGCCTGCCGGCCGGAGAAGCCGTCGCGACCGGCGCCGGCCGGTTGGCGGCGCGTTACGTTATCCACACGGTGGGGCCGTTCTGGAGCGGCGGCGGCCACAGCGAAGCGGAAACCCTGGCCCGCTGCCACCGCGAGTCCATCCGCATCGCCGACGAGTTGCAGCTTGCATCGATTGCCTTTCCCGCCATCTCCACCGGCGCCTATCGCTACCCGGTCGATCAGGCGGCGCAAGTTGCGGTAAGCAGTGCCGCCGGCGCCCTGGAGAAAGCCGCCCATGTGCGCGAGGTCCGTTTCGTGCTCTTCGACCAGAAGACGCTGGAGCACTATGCCGGGGCTGCCCGGGCGCTGCTCAGGCCGTGAGCCGAACACAATACAATAGGATCTGGAGTTGTGGACTTGACCGAGCGCCTCTACTACACCGATTGCTTCCTGCATGAGTTCGATGCGCGGGTGCTTTCGGTCACCAGGGCCGCGGGCGGCACCGCGGTTATGCTCGACCGCTCCGCCTTTTACCCCACCAGCGGCGGGCAGACGTTCGACACCGGCTGGCTGGGACTTGCGGCAGATGCATCCCGCCTGCGGGTTCTGGAGGTCACGGAAGACGAGCGGACCGGAGACGTGCTGCACGTGGTGGAAGCGGCCCCGGAGCATCTGCAGCCGGGGTCGAACATCCGTGGAAGCATTGACCGTGAGCGCCGCCTCGATCACATGCAGCAGCACTCCGGCCAGCATGTATTGTCAGCAGCTTTCGAGCGGCTCTATGAGCTGGCGACACTGTCCTTTCACATGGGCGATGAGAGCTGCACCATCGACCTTGCCGCCACCTCCGTCTCTCCCGCACAACTGAAAGAAGCAGAGCGGCTGTCGAATGAGATCGTCGCCGAAGACCGCGCGGTGGAAATCCGCTTCGCCACGCCGGAGGAGGCCCGCACCATGGGGGTGCGCAAGATTCCCGCCGCCGCTCACGAGAAGCTGCGGCTGATCGACATTCGCGACTTTGACCTGAACGCCTGCGGCGGCACGCACGTGCGCAGCACCGGACAGATCGGCGCTATCCTGCTGCGCAAGACCGACAAGGTAAAGCAGGGGGTGCGGGTGGAGTTCGTCTGTGGATTGCGGGCGATGGGCACGGCGCGGCGCGATTTCGAGACCCTGACCGAAGCCGCTGGGCTGTTTTCCACGCACATCCGGGAGGTGCCGCAGCAGGTGCGCAAGTCGCTGGAGGAGATCAGGTCGGCGCAGAAGGCGCAGCACCGGCTTCTGGAAGAGGTGGCGGAGTTGCAGGCGGAGCGACTGCTGCAATCGGCGGAGATGAGGGGCGGTCACAGGCTGGTGGTGCAGTACTTCGCCGATCGCGATCTGGGCTTCATCAAAATGCTTGCGCAGAAGCTGACCGGAAGCGGGCAGGCGGTCGCGCTGCTCGCCTGCGGAGGAGCGCAGCCGTCGCTGGTCTTCGCGCAGACGCCCGGATTGAGCCAGGATATGGGAGCCCTGCTGAAGCAGGCGGCGCAGGCCTTGGGAACGCGCGGCGGCGGCAATCGCGACATGGCGCAGGGCGGGGCTCCGGATGGGGCACGAGCGGAGGCAGCGCTCCGGCAGGCCGCTTCGCAAATCGGGGCAGGTTAGTAGTGTTGGGCGTCTGGTGCGCCGTCTCCGTGTAGCCCGGCCACGCGACGCTAAATCAGCGAAGCAGGACGATCTGGAACTGACCACTGGCCACTGGCCACTGACAACTGACTTTGGACCAGCGACTCATTCTCGTTACCCTGCTGATCCGCCTCGGCGTGGCCGCGGCCATCAGCAGCGTGCTGGTGCGCGCGCGCCGTTTTCGTGTGCTGCTTTTCCGGGAAGAGCGCAGCCCGACCGAGAAGCTGGAGATTGTCTTTATCGTGGGCACGCCGATTGCGCTGGGCGTGCTGGCCCGCGGCTGGGTGCACAATTTTCTCGCGGCCGATATCGCCTTCGAAGGCGCCATCCTGCTGGGGATCATAGGAGGCCGGCTGGCGGGCATGGCGGGCGGCATCCTGGTTTCGCTGCCCTCACTGTTCCTGGGGGAGTGGCTGGCGCTGCCCATGTGCGTGCTTGCCGGGGCTTCCGCCGGCTTCCTGCGGCACATCGCGCCGGAGCGCGAGGCCATCTGGTCGTTCTCGCCACTGTTCGACCTCAGCATCTATCACTGGATCCGGCGCAGTATCCGCAAGTCGTTCATCGACTGGCAGACGTCGTTCTTCTTCCTCATCCTTGTTCTCGAGTTCATTCATATCCACCTCCATCTGGCGTTCCCGCGCCGGATTTTTGCCCTGTACTCGCCGAACGTCTGGGTGAAGCTGGCCATCTATGCCGGCACGGTGATGGCCGTGGCCATTGCGCTGAAGGTGCTGAACAATGTGCGCATCGAGATGAAGCTGGAGCAACAGGAGCGTCTGCTGCTGCAGGCGCGCATGGAAGCGCTGCAGAGCCAGATCAACCCGCATTTTCTGTTCAACACGCTGAATTCCGTTTCCTCGCTGGTGCGGGCTGACCCGGACGCGGCGCGGCTGATGATCGTGAAGCTGGGCAACATCCTGCGGCGCCTGCTGCGCAAGGGAGAGTCGTTCGTTCCGCTGCGCGAGGAGTTCGATTTTCTCGACGACTACCTCGACATCGAGGTCGCCCGCTTCGGCCGCGACAAGCTGAAGGTGGTCAAGGAACTGGAGCCGGCATCGCTGGACCTGCTGGTCCCCAGCATGATCCTGCAGCCGCTGGTGGAGAATGCGGTGAAGCACGGCTTCGCGTCGAAAGTCGAGGGCGGCAGCATTTATCTGCGCAGCCGCAGCGCCGACCGCCAGCTGGTGATTGAGGTGGAGGATGATGGCGTGGGCATGCCCACCGAGGGCACCAACCCTTCTTCGGGTACGGGAATCGGCATGCTGAACGTGATCGAGCGGCTGCAGGTGGTGTACGGGGACGCGGCGGCGATCGCCTTCGAGAGCCAGCCCAATCGCGGCACACTGGTGCGGTTGGTGCTGCCGGTCCTGCAGGCCGAGGAGATGGGCGGCTCGGTGGTGGGCGCCATCTACGAGGAACGGCGGGGCAGCGCGGTCTGACCCGCGCTGGTGGCATTGCGCGGAAAGCCTGCGCCGCCGGCGAGCGCCCACAAATGGCGGTGGCGCCGCGGTTTGACCATGCTCACAACCGCATGCGATAGTTAGCTGTTTCATCGAACCGTATTACAGTCATCCTATAAACAGCTCATGCACCTCCCGACAACCACGCTCGCCGGAGCCTGTCATGCCACGCCTGATCCCGCGTGAAACAAGGTTTTTCGACATGTTCGCGGAAATTGCGAACAATGTGGTAGAGGGCGCGCGCGTGCTCTGCGAGCTGCTGGACAACTGGGACTACCAGCGCGCTCCCGCCGTCGTACAGCAGATCAAGGAGATCGAGACACGCGGCGATGACATGACCCACCGGGTCCTGGTCAAGCTGAACCAGACCTTCATCACGCCTTTCGATCGCGAGGACATTCATCTGCTGGCGTCATCTTTGGATGACGTTCTGGACTTCGTCTATGCCGCCAGCGACCGGCTGGTGACCTACAAGATCACCCAGCCTTCGCCCTCCGCCAGGGTCCTGGCAGGCATCATCCTCAAACAGGCCGAGGAACTGAAGAAAGCCATCGGCCTGCTGAACCGCAACCGGCATCTGCTTGAGCACTGCGTGGAAATTAACCGGCTGGAGAACGAAGCCGACCGGATTACCCGCGAAGCCATCGGCCGGCTTTTCGACGGCGGCTACGATCCGATCACCCTGATCAAACTGAAAGAGCTGCTGGAAATCCTGGAACAGGCCAGCGACAAGGCCGAGGATGCCGCCAACGTACTTGAATCCGTCGTGGTGAAGAACGCTTGAGGCGCGAGGCGGTAGATGCGAAGCAGCGCCGGCACGAGGGTGTACGCCGGTGAGCCCGGGAGTGGTGCTGCTGATCGTCACGGTGATCACGGCGCTGGTCTTTGACTTTCTGAACGGTTTTCACGACGCTGCCAACAGCATCGCAACGGTGGTTTCGACGCGGGTGCTGTCGCCAAAGCTGGCCGTGGTATGGGCCGCGGCCTTCAACTTTCTCGCCGCATTTCTGCTGGGCACTGCGGTTGCCAAAACCATCGGCGCGGGCATGATCCGGCTCGACATCGTCACGCAGTACGTGGTGCTGGCCGGGCTGGTGGGGGCGATTGTGTGGGACGTGCTGACCTGGCTGCTGGGCCTGCCCACCTCCTCCTCGCATGCGCTGATCGGCGGGTTCGCGGGAGCGGCCATGGGACGCGCCGCCGTGCTGCACGGCTGGAGCGCCGCGCCCGGAGTCATCATTCCCGGCGGCTGGACAAAAACCCTGATCTTCATCGCAGTGGCCCCCGTCATCGGGCTGGTCTTCGGCTTTGTTTTCATGGTCGCAATCTCCTGGCTTTTCCAGTACAACTCGCCGCGCCAGGTGGACACAATTTTTCGCCGGCTGCAACTGCTCTCCGCCGCCGCTTACAGCCTCGGGCATGGCGGCAACGATGCGCAGAAGACCATGGGCATCGTGGCGGGCGCCCTGTACACCGCGGGCGTGTTGAGCAAGCACGAGTTCGAGTCGAGCTGGGGACACTGGCACTGGCCCATCATTCTGGCCGCCCACGCAGCGATTGCGCTCGGCACCTACTTTGGGGGCTGGCGCATCGTGCACACCATGGGCTCGAAGATCACCAAGCTGAAGCCGGTGGGCGGCTTCTGCGCCGAAGCGGCCGGCGCCATCACCCTCTTCGGCACCGCTCTGGCGGGCATACCGGTGAGCACCACCCACACCATCGCCGGCGCCATCGTCGGGGTCGGAACCACGCACCGGCTCTCGGCGGTGCGCTGGGGCATCGCGCGGCGCATCGTCTGGGCATGGATCCTCACCATCCCGGCCTCGGCGCTGGTTGCCATGGTGGTGTTCTGGCTGGTGCGGCTGTTCCATCCCGGCGCATAGCAATTATCGGGCCGCCGGGCAGCACAGCGTCAACGGCCGCATGAAGGTGCACGCTGCAAACCGGGGTTTATCTTCCCGCGAAGATGGCGACGCTGTGCGCCTTCACCAGATAGCTCTCCTGGGAGAGCAGCGGGAATTCCTGGCCATCGTCGGCGATGTCGCGAGGCGAGGGCTGTGCGGTGTCCACAATGCGGAACCACTCGTGCTCGCCGATGAGCGGCAGTTCGAATTCCAGATCGCCGGACCAGGCGTTGGCGATGACGTGCAGGTCGTCGCGCAATTCGCCATCGTGCAGCTCGGTCAATTGCATCGCCAGGCTGCGCGACTCGTGACCCCAGTCGGGCTTCATGCGTTTCACGCCATGCCAGGTAATGTGGAATCCGCACTCGCCGTTCAGCTGGAAGCTGTCGCGGCGCAGGAGCGGACAGCGTTTGCGAAAGGCAACCATCAGCCGGAAAAAGCGGAGCAGCCCGGCGTTGCTGTCGGCCATGCGCCAGTCGACCCAGCTGATGTCGTTGTCCTGGCAATAGGCGTTGTTGTTGCCCTGCTGGGTGCGGCCCAGTTCGTCCCCGGCGAGAATCATGGGCACGCCGTGCGAGACCAGCAGAATGGCGGTGAAATTTTTCTGCTGCTGCAGTCGCAGCGCGTTGATGGCAGGGTCGTCGCTGCCGCCTTCGGCGCCGCAATTCCAGCTGTAGTTGGTGTCAGCGCCGTCGCGATTGCTGTCGCCATTGGCCAGGTTGTGCTTTTCGTTGTAGGAGACGAGATCCCGCAGCGTGAATCCGTCGTGGCAGGTGATGAAATTGATGCTGTGATAGGGTGCGCGGGCGCTGGTCAAGTACAGGTCAGGGCTGCCCACCAGCCGCGTCGCCAGCGCCGAGGTCATGCCGGCCTCGCCCTTCACGAACCTGCGAATGTCGTCGCGAAAGATGCCGTTCCACTCCGCCCATCGTCCCCAGGAGGGAAACGATCCGACCTGATACAGCCCGGCGGCGTCCCACGCTTCGGCGATGGTCTTGGTATTGGCCAGGACAGGATCGTAAGCCAGACTCTCCAGCAGCGGCGGGTTTTTCAGGACCGCACCGTCCTGCCCGCGTCCCAGGATCGAGGCGAGGTCGAAGCGGAAGCCGTCCACGTGCATCTCCATCACCCAGTAACGCAGGCAATCGACGATGAAATCGCGGACCACCGGATTGTTGCAGTTCACGGTGTTGCCGCAACCGCTGTAGTTGACGTACTTGCCGGTCTCCGGCTCAAGAATGTAATAGGTGGAATTGTCGATGCCGCGGAAGGACCATGTCGGGCCGTGTTGGTCGCCCTCGGCCGTGTGGTTGAACACCACGTCGAGGATGACTTCGATCCCGGCCCGATGCATGGCACGAACCATACGCCTGAACTCGCGAATCTCCTCTCCTTGGCCGCGAGCTGAGGAATAGGCAGTATTGGGCGCGAAGAATGCGGTGGGCTGATATCCCCACAGGTTCAGCAGAGGCTCGCCGGTGAAAGGATTCGCGCGGTCGGTATCCGACTCCTCAAACTCGTTGACCGGAAGCAGCTCGACCGCGGTCACCCCCAGCTCTTTCAGGTATGGAATCTTCTCGATCAGGCCGGCAAAGGTACCGGGATGGGCGACTCCGGACGAGGGATGCTGCGTGAAGCTGCGGACGTGCATTTCGTAGATGACGCTGTCCGCCAGGGGGATGTTGAGCGGCTGATCGTGTTCCCAGTCGAACCGGTCCTCCACCAGCAGCGCGTTGCGGTATGGCCGCTTGCCCGGCTTGTAGGCGCCCCAGGCGCTGCCGTGGGAAAGGGCGCGCGCATAAGGATCGAGCAGCACCTGCGCGGGATTGAAGCGATTGACCCGCGGATCGGGATTGGGCTGCATGTCGAAGCGGTAGCCGTATTGCACGCCCGCATCCAGACCCTCCACGAACACGTGCCACACCTGCCCGGTGCGGTTGGAGTGGGGATCGAGCACGTACTCCACGTAAGGGTCCTCCGCTCCAGGCTGGAACAGCACCAGCGTGCAGGCCGTAGCGTGGCTGGAGAATATGGAGAAATTGACACCATGCCGCGCGACGGTAGCGCCCAGCGGAAGCGGAACCCCGCGGGTGGTGCGCTGTCCCGGCGCGCTGGTGGCGTGGGACTTCTTCGGCATGCTTCTGGAAAAGGATCGGGCCGGCATGATTGCGTGCCAATTGTGCGCCCCCAGGGGCGCATTCGAATAGCGGAAAATCCGGGATGCGGCGTGCCGGCTGCAACGTTTTCGAAAAAGCGGAAGACTCAGGCGCGTCCCAGCAGCTCGCGCGCAATCCGCGCGTAGAGATCGACCGCATCCAGCACCTGCTTCTTCCCGATGTATTCGCCTTCGGTATGGGCAACGTGAATGGAGCCCGGGCCGATCAGCAACGGCGTTCCCCAGCGGGTAAGCGCGGGAATATCGGTGGTGAATGCGGCAACCATCGTCTCGATGCCCGGCGCCGTGTCCAGTTCCACGTACGGGATCTCCAGCCTGAAAATGGCTTCGGCCCTGCCATCCACCGCCTGCGTGATCTGCCGGCGCAACTCTTCTGTGGGACCTACCAGACGGAAGAGCAGATGCGCCATGGCGTAATCGGGGATCACGTTGGGAGCCCGGCCGCCTTCGATCTGGCCGATGTTCAGCGTGCACGGGCCGGCTTTGGGATTGCTGGGCAGCTTCAGCCGGCGAACGTTTTCCAGCGCGTCCAGCAGCTTCTCGATGGCGGAGTCGCCCAGCTCGGGATAGGCGGAGTGCGCCATCCTGCCGCGCGCCACCAGTTCCACCCGCAGGGTGCCCTTCGATGCGACCGCCAGCCGATTTTCCGTAGGCTCGCCATTGATGAGAAACTTCACTCCGCGCGGCTGCTGGTTGGCGACCTGCGCGCCCTGGCTGTCGCGCTCCTCGCCCACGAGGAAGAGCAGGCCGGCGTAAATGCCCTCTGCCTTCAGCTTCTCCGCGGCCGCAATCTGCGCCACGATGATTCCCTTGGCGTCGCATGAGCCGCGGCCGTAAATGCGGTCGGCGGTTTCCGACGAAGGGATGAACGGCGGCACCGTGTCCATGTGCGTGGAGAGCGCAAGCTCCGGTCGGGGGTGATGCGGATGTGTCGCCCAGACATTGAAGCGCTCGCCTTCCACCGGCATCCGCTCCACGTCGTACCCGAGCTGCGTCAGTTCGCCGGCGAGCGCCACGCCGACGGCGGCTTCCATGCCGGTGGTGGATTCAATGTCGATGAGCTTGCGGGTGAGGGCGCAGACGTCCATCCCGGCAGGATAGACGATTTCGCCACCGCATCACAGAAGATGTCGCAGGCTGCGGGGCCGGGAACTCAGTGCCTGGAGTGTGCTAAAGCCAGCGCGTGTTCGAAACTGAGATAAAAGATCGCGCCCACCTGTCCGGAGCTGGGGCCCACGCCCACGGGCACGCCAAAGCCAGGCACGATTTGCAGACCGTTGCTGAAGTTGTACGCCCAGCGCACGCCGGGACTCACGTACAGGCTGGGCTGCGGCACGGTTTTTCCCGGGGCAACAACCTGCGGATTCGAGCTCCACACCGTCTCGAGCAGTCCGTTGAACCGGTTATTGATCAGCCACACGAACGACTGCCCCAGGTTCGCTCCCAAAGAGCCTGCGGTTTGCTGAAACTGGTTCCGGGCGTGCGGGACCCATGTCGCGCCCACATTCCAGTGCGTCACGACATATTTATTGAGCTGAAAACTTATGGGCAGGTTCGTCTGCAGCCCCGGGCCACCCATTCCGCGGCCATATTCCGGGTTGCCGGTGGGCAGCAACAGCGACAGGCGGGGAGCCACCGCCAGCCGTGTTTCGCCGCTGCCCACCAGTTGATAGCGATAGTTGATGAAGGTATCGTCCCACCCTGCGCCGCTGAAGCCGGCCGCATGGTCGGCCACCAGCGTAAGGCTCAACTGATGCTTCAGCGAATGCAGCGGCCACTCTTCCGTCTGGGTAAATGCCCAATCGCCGGTGGCCAGCTTCTGGAAGAGGCTGATGTGCTGGATGACGCCGTCTTCCTGGTTGTAGGCCTCCTCCACCAGAAAACTGTTGTCCTGAATGGGAGAGGAGTTCAGCTCGGCCAATGAGCGGCCGGGCTGCACGGCAGCGGCGGCAGCGGCGGCTTCCGGGCCCGGTGGCGGCCCTCCGGCAGACTCAGAGCAAGCAGCGCAGGCAGGAGCAGAAGGAGGCGAAGGTTCATGAGGGCAGCACCTGTGAAATTGAAATTCAATTTCAATTACACCGCGGGCCCTGCCCTCCCGCCGTGACCTGCATCACTGCTGCATGTGATAAAGCCCCCGCCCGCCCGCGCAGGCACGATGCGGAGCGCCCCGTGCGCTCCTGTCCATTGCGCGGAATTTACTTCCGCTGCGGTGCCCCGAGCCCGGCCCACTTCTCCAGCAGGCCGAGCGTGGCGGCGTAGTCGAGATCGTCTGAATGAAATTCAAATGCATATGCGCAGCTTTGAACCAATTCTTTCGGTGTCCGCGACCACTGCAATGATCGCGGAGATTGAAACCTTTCTGTCGTCTGGCAAC
>DATJAI010000090.1:0-5159 GCA_035516415.1 Binatia bacterium
AACAAGCGACAGCGAAAAAAGAACCGCGAGTCTGCCAGGTTTTTGACGGAGTGGGCTGATCGTTGCGGAGATGAGCATCCGCAACTAACCGCGTTCCTGCGAGGTTTTGCGGCAGATCGCGCCAAAGCTGGTGCTCCGCCAAAAAGCAAACGTGGTCGCGGAACGAAAAGCTGGAAACAGCAATTCACCCCGGTCGCTGCATGATTACGACGCCCCTTGAGTCGGCGTCATGCTTTGTATCAGGGCACGACTTCAGTCGTGCCGTTCCGCGCCCACGAAGGGTCTGGGCTTCAGCCCCTGTGTAATGCCGAAACCAATCCGCAATGCTGACGTGAGCGAAATTTTAAGCACGTCACGTACCTTTTTTGTGACCACAAGGACAAGCATGGGACGTGCACTCCTGCAATCGGAGCGGAATGCGATGCTCCTGATTGACGTGCTTCGCGCCAATGTCAAAGCGAACAGGTTTCAGGTACACGATTTCGTGGTCATGCCGAACCACTTGCATGCGTTTGATTACTGTCAATGCTGATGCGACGATTGAGAAGGCCATGCAACTGATCAAAGGAGGTTTCTCCTATCGGCTGAAGAGGGAATTCGGCTATACCGCCGAGGTTTGGCAGCGCGGGTTTTCCGAGGTGCGAGTTGATAATCGGGAGAGCTTCGTTCAACATCGTGAATACATCGCTCAGAACCCAGTTGAGGCCGGGCTGGCGAATTCTCGAGACGAGTTCCCCTATTGTTATTCTTACTTAGCACGGCAAAAGGCGGCAGGGGCTAAAGCCCAGAACGTTCTCGTGCTGGCGGCACGACTGAAGTCGTGCCCTGATACAAAGCAGCCATAGCGCGGTGAGTTGGTTTTCAACGCTTGCGAAGCGTTGCGAAATAACTCTGCCGTTCTCAACCTTCCAACTCAACATGATCCAACTCTCCTCCGCCGGCAAGCGATTCGGTCCCAAGCTCCTGTTCGAGGATCTCGACTGGCTCATCACTCCCGATGCGCGCGTCGGCCTCGTCGGGGCGAACGGTACCGGCAAATCCACGCTGCTGAAGATTTTCTGCGGCCTTGAGTCGCTCGACTACGGCAACCTGGTCGCGGCCAAAAACACTACCTTCGGCTATCTGCCCCAGGACGGCCTTCAGCTCTCCGGCCGCACCGTCTTCGACGAATGCATGTCCGTCTTCACCAACCTGCGCGCCCTGGAGCGGGAGATGGAAGAGCTGGCCCATAAAATGGGCGAGCTGGACCACACCTCCGGCGAATACGCCCAGGTGGCCGAGCGTTACGAGCGAATCTCCGCCGAGTTCCGCGTCAAGGACGGCTACGCCCTCGAGTCACAGGTCGGCACCGTGCTCGACGGCCTCGGCTTCGGCAAGCAGGACTGGACGCGCTACACCGAAGAGTTCTCCGGCGGATGGCAGATGCGGATTGCCCTGGGCAAGCTGCTGCTGTCGAAGCCGAACCTGCTGCTGCTCGACGAGCCCACCAATCACCTCGATCTCGAAACCCGCAACTGGCTGGAGCAGTACCTGCTCGAATATCCCTTCGCCTATGTGCTGATCTCGCATGACCGTTACTTCCTCGACGTCACCGTGGAGCGCATCGTCGAGATCTGGAACCGGCGCGTGCACTTCTACAGCGGCAATTACGAAAAGTATCTTCAGCAGAAGCAGGAGCGCCGGGACTCGCTGGTGGCCGCCTGGAAAAACCAGCGCGAGCGCATTGAGCAGCTCGAAGCTTTCATCAACCGCTTCCGCTACCAGGCGACGAAGGCCAAGCAGGTGCAGAGCCGCATCAAAGAGCTGGAAAAAATCGAGCGTATCGAGATTCCTGCGGAAGAGAAGACCATCCACTTCACCTTTCCCCAGCCGAATCCCAGCGGCCGGCTGGTTGTGGAATGCAGCGACGTGGCCAAGAGCTACGGCGCAAAGGAAGTTTTCCGCGACGTGAACTTCACGATCCAGCGCGGCGACCGCATCGCCCTGGTCGGCGTGAATGGCGCAGGCAAGTCAACCCTCATCCGGCTGCTGACCGGCATCGAGCCGCTCACCTCGGGCACGCTCAAGCTCGGCCATAACGTCGAGCCCGATTACTTCGCCCAGGACCAGTACCGGGAGCTGGATACCTCGCGCCGAATGCTCGACGATCTTTCCGATGTTGCGCCGCAGAAATCCAATACGGAGCTGCGCGGCCTGCTGGGATGTTTTCTGTTTTCCGACGATGACGTCTTCAAGCCCATTGGCGTCCTCTCGGGCGGCGAGCGTAATCGCTATGCGCTGGCGCGAATGCTGCTGCATCCGTCAAATTTCCTGCTGCTGGACGAGCCGACGAACCATCTCGACATGCGCGCCAAAGACGTACTGCTGGAGGCACTGGAGAAGTACAACGGCACGGTCGTCTTTGTCTCGCACGACCGCTACTTCATCGACAGGCTGGCCATGCGTGTTTTCGAGATCGGCGAGGGCCGCATCGAGGTCTTCCCCGGCAACTACGAGGACTACCTATGGCGCAGGCAGCGCCGGCAAACGGGCGAAGGAGAGGCGGAACAGGCGCGCTGGACTCCTACCTTGTCGGATGTTCCCGGCTACGAAGAGCAGAAGGCGAAGTCCCGGTCACCGGGACCCCCGGCACGACGGGGTGGGAAGAAGCGCATCAATCCCATCAGGCTGAAACAGATGCAGGAACGCCACGACCAGGTGGAGCAGCACATCTCGCAGCTCGAGGACGGCATCGCCGAGTGCGAGCGCGCGCTGCAGTCGTTCGTCAGCGTGGAGGAGACGGCGAAGTGGACCGAACTTCTCGCCAGGCGCCGAGGCGAACTCGAAGCTCTGATGGGTGAGTGGGAAAGCCTGTCGCAGGAGTTGGAAGAGGCGAACGCGTAAGAGCAGTTGCCAGTTGCCGGTTTCGGCTAGCGGCTTTGGCTCGAACTGCTCTCCCACAATCCTACGGTTTTCCTCCCGCATTCCACATGGGCATGAAGTCGCTGTTCGCCAGCCAGCTCACCGGCGCAATCATCGAGCCGATCGCGCTGTCCAGGTGCTCCCAATCCACCTTGTCCGGCGTGTCCGTGGGCTGGTGATAGTCGCTGTGCAGGCCGTAGCTGGAAACCGTCTGGGCAACGATGCCGTCGCGCGCCAGCGCGAAGTTGTCCGAGCGCATGAAGAAGTTCTGCTCGGGATGCGGATCGCCCACCAGCTTGGCTCCGTGCGCCGCCAGCTCCGGACCCAGATTCGTGCGCTCCCATCCCGTCAGCCAAAGCTCGTCGGGCTTCACCCTGGGATCGGAGCGCCCGATCATCTCGAACTCCAGATTTGCCACAATGTCGCGCAGCGCGAACGTCGGGTGCGCCAGAAAATAACGCGCCCCTACCAGTCCCACTTCCTCGCTGCCCCATAGCGCAAAGACCACAGTGCGCTGGGGCCGCCGTTGCTTTGCCAGCGCCCGCGCCAGCTCCATCACCGCAACTGTTCCCGAAGCGTCATCGTCGGCGCCGGGATAGGTCTGCCCGTCCCTCACCCCAAGATGATCGAGGTGCGCGCTCAGCAGGATGACCTGCCGCTTCTCCGTCGTTCCCTCGATCTTCGCCAGCACGTTCCACGTATGCGAGATCTGCCAGGCTGTCACATCGGCGTGAAACCTGATCGGCGTACCGTCGGCCGCTCCCCACACCTGCTGCGCCGCCTCGTGCGCAACGAAAATCAGATCGGGACGCGCCGGTGTATCGGCAACTTTCCTCTCTTCCCGCGGCCCGCGCTTCACCAGCTGCTGAAATATTGCGCCTCCATCGGCGGGCTCGGCCACCATGACCAGCGTAGCCTTGCTGGTCAGGTACGGCCCAACCACGCTCTGCGCTCTTTGCGGGCTGCTCCCGGATTTCAGTTTCAGCAGCACCGCGGCTCCAGCCCTCGCGGAGGCCGGCGAACTTCCCGCATCGTTCAGGTCCAGCTTTTGCAGAGGCGCGGATACCTCCGGCTGCGATGCCGTAACCACGGCGAGCTCCCTGCCTTGCGTCAGCACGACAGGCTCTGAGCGGGCGCCACTTCCCCCAAAGCTGAGCACGGGAACCCCCCTCACGGTCCGCGACTGAATGCCGCCGGTCTGGATGTACTCACGATGCTCTGCCGCCGGAGCCAGCCCATACTCCTTCAGCTTTTTCGCAATGTATTCGGCAGCGTGATATTCATCGACCGTCCCGCTGCCCCGGCCGTGCAACGCTGGTCCGGCAAGATAGTCGAGGTTCTGGCGGATGCAGTCGGCGCAAACCGCAGCCGGCGGGTTGTCGCCACCTGCGCTGAGGGGCAGCGCAAGGCAGAGCAGCAGCAGGATAACCGCGGGGAATCGGGAGGGCCCCCAACAGCTCCTGCTCCTGGAGTTATAGGGGCGCAGGATTTGCGGCAGCTTCAACCGCTCGATTCTACATCTGGCTTCGATCATCAGCCCAGGCCTTGCATCGGAATCTGGCGGCATACAGGCATTTCCTGGGGATCCGGAACCCCGGTGTCGCACAGAATCGCCCTGGTGCTCGCGCGATTCGCGGAATTCGCATCCAAGTTTCAGGGCACGGTCCCACGAATCCAGTTCCGGACGCTCCGTCTATGTCTCGCCCGAGGTCCTTTCCCCTGTCGTGGTTGCGCCTAGCGGCTGCGGCGCTGGCGCTCACGTTGCTGCCGCTTGCGGTGCGCGCCCAGGAAGCGCCCGGCCTCGGGCTGTCGTCCTACATCGGCCAGAACGTCTCCTCCACCGGCATTGCGGGCCGGCCTGACACCACGTTCGACAGCGTTCAGGAGCTGATCGCGGTCAAACCTGGCAGGCCGCTGACCCAGGGCGACGTGGACAGCAGCGTCGCACGGCTCAAACAGCATCCCGGTGTCAACGAGGTAGGGCTCGATCTGCAGCCCTCCGCCGATGGCGTGCGGGTCCGCTTCATTCTTGAGCCCGCCCTGTATGTGGGCATGTATCGCTTTCCCGGCGCGCTCAACGAATTCAGCTACACCCGCCTGCTGCAGGTGGCCAACTACAACGCGCAGATGCCCTATTCGGCAACCGACGTTACCCACGCCGAAGATGCGCTGGTGCAGTTTTACCGCCAGCAGGGATACTTCAGGGCCGAAGTGCGCTCCCAGCTGGAGGAGGACCCCGAGCACGGGCTGGTGAACGT
>DATJAI010000091.1:0-4796 GCA_035516415.1 Binatia bacterium
CTTTGGCCTGCTCGACCCATACGTGGGCATTATGCACGGCGTGGTGCTGAAGATCGCCCCCGAAGCAAGGGTTGTGGACATCTGCCATGGCGTCGCCTCTCATGATGTGTTCGGCGGCGCATGGACGATTGCCCAGGCGTACCGTTTCTTTCCGCAGCGCACGGTGCACGTGATCGTTGTGGACCCGGGAGTGGGCAGCCTGCGCCGGCCAATTATCGCCGAAACCGATGACTACATCTTTGTGGCGCCTGACAATGGCGTGCTGTCGCTGGTCGAGGCTGGCGAGCCCAGGTTCGCGGTCCGGCACGTCACCGCCGATCGTTATTTTCTGGAGCCGGTGAGCCAGACATTTCATGGACGGGACATCTTTGCGCCGGTGGCGGCCTGGCTGAGCAGGGGCATTGCGCCGTCTGAATTTGGGCCGGCGATTTCCGATTACGTCCGCCTGGCGATGCCGCAGGTGGAACATATCGCGGAAAACCGCCTGCGGGGAGCCGTGCTGAGGGTGGACAGGTTCGGGAATCTCATCACCAACATCGGCGAGCTGGATGCGCCGGCGCTGTTCGGTGGTGAGGCTCCGGCGGTGACCATTCTGATAGCCGGACAGAACATTACGCGCCTGTGCCGCTCGTATGCGGAAGGCGCCGAGGGCGAGTTGTTCGCCATCGTCGGCAGTTCGGGATATCTGGAGATCGCCGCACGGCAGGCATCGGCGGCAGAGAAGCTCGTTGCCGGAGTGGGGACGCCGGTGGGCGTGGTGGTGGAGCGGGGCTAGGGGTTCTTCGGTTTGGTGCGGGCGTAATGCTCCATCTCGGCGGTCCATTTCAGGAAGCGCGCCAGCTCTTTGCGTTCACGCCACATAAAACCCCAGAACTCGAGAAAGCCGATGCTATGCATCCTGATGCCGGTGTAGGTCTCAATACGCCAGCGTAAGTACGGGCTCCGCCACGGCGCAAGGCGGTGACCGCGAGCGGAGTTCCACACAAAACGGAGAATATTGCGCATCTGTGCAGTCAGTATAACGAGGAGCAGATCGGAGTGAAGCCGGCGCGACAGCTTACGGCGGAAAGGATGATACGCGCCCTGTATCGCAAACTGGCGCGCGCCTGGGGACCACAGCACTGGTGGCCGGCCGAGAGTCCATTTGAGGTCATTGCGGGCGCAATCCTTACCCAGAACACCGCGTGGGCTAACGTCGAGCGGGCAATCGCCAGCCTACGTGCCGCGGGCGTACTGAGTGTCGGCGGAATCCGGGAAGTGGGGTTACCGGAGCTGGAGCAGCTTGTGCGTTCTTCCGGTTACTACCGCCGGAAGGCGCGACGGCTGAAGCGGTTCGTCGCGTTTCTCGATGAAACGTATGGCGGCTCAGTGGAACGGATGTTTACGGCTGCTACGCAGCCACTGCGGACGCAGCTACTGTCGCTAAACGGCATCGGGCACGAGACCGCCGACGCAATCCTGCTTTACGCCGGCAACCACGAGATTTTCGTGGTGGACGCGTACGCGCGCCGCATACTCGAACGCCACGGAGCCATCGGCACGAAGGCGGGATATGAGGATATCCGCGTGCTGGTGGAGCGCGCCCTGCAGCGCGAGCAGGGCGGAGGAGCGGGAAGAGAGGGTAGTGCCGAGCCGGTGCACATCCACGCGCCCACCACGATGAGCGAGGCCTCGCGCCCGCCCTTGGCGCAGATTTACAACGAGATGCACGGGCTGCTGGTGCAGGTCGGGAAACACTACTGCGGCAAGGCGGAGGCGAAATGTGAGAAATGCCCGTTGCGCAGCCTGCTGCCTGACGGCAAACGGGCGCTCTTCCCGCCATCCGCTATCCGATAGCCAGGGGCTGCCGGTCGCGGATGCGGAACTCCACTTTATGTTACATTTCACCAGGGGCGGGGGCCCGCAGGCAGGGACATGCGAATATCAACGATTTTGCTGGCGATTGCCGTGAGCGCTGTTGCCGTTGGCTACACGGCGTGCACTGCCTGCGGCACCAAGCCGGCGAGCCCCGATCAGGTGCGGCAGAAGACCGCCGAAGCCACAGCGGAACTCAAGGAAAATGCGAAAGCTGTAGCGCAGGGTATACGCGAGGGGTTGAGCCGTCCCAGTCCTGACAAGCCCCTCGACCTGAACAGGGCGTCGAAGCCCGAGTTGATGAGCCTGCCCGGAATGGATGATGCCTCGGCAGACCGGATTATTGCCGGCCGCCCCTACTCCAGCGAGCACGAACTGCTGGAACGGCGCATCGTTTCCCGGGAGGAATACAACAGGATCGCGGATAGCATTACGGTAAAAAAAAGTAGTGAGCTGTGACGTTTTGCTGTCCGGCAGCATCGGGAAGAACGCAGGGGAATCCGCCGGCGACATGGTCAGTTTGCTATCCTCGCCTCGTGACCGAAAAACAGCACGCCTTTGGTATAGCTGTGGCGATAACGATGGTGCTGTCTGGCGCCAATGCCCGCGCACAGACCCCGCCTTCACCATGGACCCCTGAAACGCTTCACCAGCTCCGGCAAATTCAGCAGACTGCACTGCAGGACGATTACGCCTGGCAGCAGGCCGCACATCTCACCGACAATATCGGTCCTCGCCTGACGGGCTCAGCTCAGGCCGCCGCCGCGGTGGAATACCTTGCCGGGGAGTTGCGCAAACTCGGCTTCGAAGTCCGGCTGGAGAAAGTGATGGTTCCGCACTGGGTGCGCGGCGAGGAACATGCCGAACTGGTCAGCTATCCGGGCCAGGTCCGAGGGACCACGCAGAAGATCGTTGTGACTGCGCTGGCCTCGCTCAGCAACGCCACGCCGCCCGAGGGCATCACGGGCGAGGTGGTAGTGGTGAACAACTTCGACGAGCTGGCGGCGATGCCGCGCGAGAAAATAGCCGGCAGGATTGTTGTCTTCAACGAGCGCTTCGACCATGAAATGGCGGCCGCGGGATTTGCCCTGAAGGCCTATGAGCAGGCGGTTGCCTATCGCGAGGATGGACGCGTGGCTGCTGCCCGGCAGGGTGCGATAGCCGCGCTGGTACGCTCGGCGGGAGGGGCGGAATTCCGGCTGGCGCATACCGGCGAGGCCGGATACGATCCCAAATTACCCGGCATTCCCACCAGCGCAATTACGGCGGAAGACGCCGAGCTGCTGGCCCGGCTTTCGGCGCAGGGGACCGTGCGCCTGCACCTGGTCCTGACACCGCAGCTGTTGCCCGACGTCGAGTCCTACAACGTGATCGCCGATCTCAAGGGGAGTCAGCGCCCCGAGCAGGTCGTCGTGGTCTCCGGGCATCTGGACTCGTGGGACTTGGGAACAGGGGCACTCGACGATGCGGCCGGAGTCGCCGTGACCATGGAGGCTGCGCAGATCCTGAAGCAGCTGAATCTGCGGCCGGAGCGCACGATTCGTGTGGTGGCGTGGATGGCGGAGGAAGTTGGCGTCTTCGGAGGCCGGGCGTATGCAAAACTGCATGCGGCGGAAATGGGGAATCACTTCGCCGCCATCGAGACGGACCTGGGCGCGGGACACCCCATGGGAATCAACGTATGCTGCGACGAGGCGATGCTGAAGCTGTTGCAGCCGATATCCGAAGCGCTGCACGAGTCAGGGGCCGGCATTCTGCGCCTGTCGGAAGATACCGGTGCCGACATCATCCCGCTTAAGGTTGCAGGCGTGCCGACCTTCAGTCCCTTACAGGACGTGCGCAGGTATTTCGATTACCATCACACGGCGGCGGACACGCTGGACAAGATCGATGCGCGCGAGCTGCGGGAGAATGCCGCCGTCGTCGCTGTGCTGGCTTACGCCCTGGCCAATAGCAGGACAGAATTACCGCGCAAGCCCCGGCCGGTGCCGGACTGGCTGAAGTAACGTTTCCCAACATCGGGGGCGTTCGGCGGCGCAGTTGGCCGCCCGCACGTGGAGTTCGGGGGCGCGAATCGGTTATCTGTCCAGCAGTGCGGCGATGCCTCGTACCGGCCGATAGGGACTGCCTTGCAGAGCGGTCGCGAGGTCTGAAAGAACCGGCGGCCTGCGCCAGAGCAGCAGCAGGGAATAGAGCGCCATGCCCAAGGCAACGGCGCTGATCAACTGCACGACGACGTTCTCCACCCCAAGCCGCTGCAATATCCCCAACCAGGCTGCGGTCACCGCAGCCATAACGAGGCTCATCCATACGGTTGGCCACAGGCTGCGGAAGAAATGACTTCCGGAGAGCCCAACCAGGCGAAACGGAATCAGGAAGCCGGGAACCATCAGAAGCGCCCAGACCAGAGCGTAACAACCCGCTACCCCCGTGATGCCCCAACGCAGACCCACGACAAAGGATGCGACATAGGCCATGCTGGCGAAGATCGCCCAGCGAAGCTGAATGTCGGGCCGGCCTTTGGTGTTGTAGATCAGGCCGATGGTCGTGTAGACGGACTGGGCGGCTCCCAGCGGGCCGAAAATGACCAGCAGTCCGGCTACCGGGACCCAACGGGCGCCCAGAAACACCCGAACAAATGGCTGGGCGGTAACCGTCAGCCCGAGCATGAGCGGAAAGGTGAGCAGTGCGATCAGGCGGCAGATGCGCAGATACGCGGCACGGAAACGCTCGTTGTCGTCGTGGATCTTCGACAATGCCGGATAGCCGACCTGGATGACGACCGCAGCGAAGTTCTGCAGCGGGTAGGTCATCAGCATGTAACCCATCTGGTAGAAACCCAGAGGTATGCTGCCGAGGAACTTGCCCACCAGCAGATTGTCGGCATTGCGCGAGAAGTAGTTGAGGACGTTGAATCCGCTGAGGTGCATGCCGAAGGAGAG
>DATJAI010000092.1:0-2763 GCA_035516415.1 Binatia bacterium
CATTCCGGGATGGGTGAACATACAGGACGATCTGTACTTCCTCAAAGACGGCCAGCATTTCCTGTGGGCGTCGGAGCGCGATGGCTATATGCACCTGTACCGCTACCGCATGGACGGAACCCTGGTGAACCGGGTCACGAACGGCGATTGGGCGATGGCCTCGGCCGGCGGCCGCCCCTTCTGGGTGCGGCAGTCGGTCACTGGAATTGACGAAAAAAACGGCTGGGTCTATTTCGTCACCTTGAAAGACATCTCCACCGAGCGGCAGTTGTATCGCGTGAACCTCGACGGCACCGGCCTGACGCAAATTTCGCGCGAGCACGGAGTGCATCACATTGCGATGTCACCCGACGCACGCTACTACTTCGACAACTTCTCCGACATCAAGACGCTGCCCGCGCTGAGCCTGCATACCTCCGATGGCAAGCAGACCGCGGTGCTGGCGGAGCCGCGTCCGGAGCTGTTGCCGGCTAGCGTACACTTCCCCGAGCTGCTGACCATTCCCGCCGCCGATGGATTTCCGATGCCGGCGCAGATCCTGAAGCCGAGCAACTTCGACCCGCACAAGAAGTATCCGGTGATCCTGCACATCTATGGCGGCCCGTCGGCGCCGTCGGTGAGTAATGGTTGGCAATACAGCATGCTCTACTACAACATCCTCGCCGAGAATGGCTACGTGGTGGCGGTGATTGACAATCGCTCCGCAACCGGGATCAGCAAGAAGCTGGAAAATGAATCGGCGGAAAACCCCTCGGCTTCGGAGACTGACGATCTGGTAGCCGGTATCAAGTGGCTGAAGCAGCAGCCGTGGGTGGACGGCGACCGGGTCGGGGTCTACGGCTGGAGCGGCGGCGGCACCAACACGCTGAACTGCATGACGCGCTCGCAGGAATTCAAGGCGGGCATCGCGGGCGCGCCGGTCACGGATTGGCATTTCTATGATTCCAAGTGGGCGGAGGCGGTGGTCAAGCTTCCAACCGAACACCCCGAGCTCTACGATAGTACTTCGCTCGTGAAGCGCGCCGGAAAATTGCATGGCAGGCTGCTCATCATCTTCGGCAGCTACGACGACAACGTGCACCCGCAGAATGAGCTGGCCTTCATGGACGCGCTGATCGAGGCCGGTAAGCCGTACGAAAGCATGATTTACCCGATGCGCAAGCATGGCTTCACGGACGACGCGGCGCGGATCCACCTGGGACACGCGATGCTGGACTTCTGGAAGCGCGCGCTGTAGGCGACGCGAAATTCGGTGGAAATTGCTGTAAGGCGGTATTCAACAGATGCGCGGCAACTGGTCCCCGGAGAGCATGTCCACGATGCGGGTTGTGCCCAGCGTCGAGCGCATGGTGACCAGCCCCGGGTGATTGCTGGTCACGGTGCCGATGATTTGCGCATCCCTGCCCAGAGGATGCGCGCGCATGGCTTGCAGCATCGGCTGGGCAATCGCAGGCTCCACGATTGCCACCAGCTTGCCCTCGTTGGCGACGTAAAGCGGATCCAGCCCCAGCATCTCGCATGCGCCCTGCACTTCCGCTCGAATCGGGATGGCAGCTTCTTCCAGCTCAATTCCCACCCGCGATTGCGCGGCGATTTCGTTAAGCGTGCTGGAGACGCCTCCGCGCGTAGGATCGCGCATGCAGCGGATTTTCCCCGGCACGGTGAGCATGGCAGCAACCAGGGTGTGCAAGGCAGCGCTGTCGCTGGTCAGCCTGGTCTCAAACTCCAGGCCCTCGCGCTGCGCCATGATGCAGATGCCGTGTTCGCCGATGGCGCCGCTAAGCAGGACTCGATCTCCGGGCCTGGCTTGATTGGCGGAGAGCTCTACGCCGTTCGGCACCAGACCTATGCCGGAGGTATTAATGAATAATCCGTCGGCGCTTCCCTTTTCTACCACCTTGGTATCGCCGGTGACCACCTGCACGTTGGCAGCGGCTGCCGCCTGACGCAAAGATTCGACCACGCGGCGCAAAGTATCGATGGGCAGGCCTTCCTCGATGATGAATCCGGCGCTGAGGTAAAGCGGCTGTGCGCCGCCCACGGCGAGATCGTTCACTGTTCCGTGTACGGCGAGCGAGCCAATATCACCGCCGGGGAAGAACAGCGGCTTGACCACAAACGAATCGGTGGTGAATGCCACCCGGCAGCCGTTCACATTCACGATGGCTTGATCATCCAACCGCGCCAGGGCCGGGTTATGGAAAGCCGGCAGAAAGATTTGCGCCGTCAATTCCGCCGAGAGCTTGCCCCCGCTGCCGTGCGCCAACAGCACCTGGTCATACGTTGTCAGAGGCAGCGGACAGGCGAGCGAGAATGACTTTACGTCGGACATGGCTTGTGCTCAGCGCGTAATGGCGTAGCGCCGGTATTGATAATAGGCGGCGCAGGCGCCTTCGGCGGAGACCATGGGCGCTCCCAGCGGATTCTCCGGTGTGCAACGCACCCCGAAGGCGGCGCAGTCGGGCGGCTTCTTCCGCCCTTGCAATACCAGTGCGCTGATGCATTCGGCAGGCTCCTGCACGCCGCCCCCTTCCATGCCAAACAACTGCTCCGCATCGAAAGCCGCAAACTCAGGCCGCAGACGATATCCGCTCTGCGCAATGCAGCCGATACCGCGCCACTTGCGGTCGCACACCTCGAAGACCGCCTGCATGATTTTCTGCGCAGGCACGTTGCCGGGGCGCGAGACCGAACGCACGTACTGGTTTTGCAGCTCGGCCCGGCCGTCCTCCAGTTGCTCGACCAGCATGAGCACCGCTTCCA
>DATJAI010000093.1:0-3169 GCA_035516415.1 Binatia bacterium
TGTTCCGTTGCGCTCCAGCCGGTGCATCGAATCGCGACAGCGTCTACGTTCCTCGGCGTCCGCCGGTGGCAAAATCCGCCCGGCGGATTCGAGGCCCCACGGAGAAATCTTGGGCTTACTCCTCCGGCGCATGAAACGAATTCCTGAGATTCCGCACTATCCCGGCAGCGGAAAGCTTCCGCAGACAAAAATCGGCGGCAAGAGGATCGCCCCTTGCCGCCACCGGTATTGACTTCAACCGTATTTGCTCTCTGCCTGAAACTCTCTAAGCCTCTCTGACCTCGGGTGCCCCAGGTTTCGATTTTGAGACCTGGGAGACAACAGAGCGTTATTGCGGATTCTCCGGAGGCGGAGTCGGAGCCTGCGGTCCCTGTTCGCCTCGCCTCTGTCTCCAACGCTGCATCATCTCTGGATGTTCATCGCGAAACTGCTGGACCTGCTTCCACTGGTCCGGCGTGAGCTTGCCGCGAATGGCCAGCAGGAAGCGCGCATTAGCCTTGAAGAGCTCGGCGCGCGCCTGCGCCACCTGGTCGATCTGCGCCAGGATCCGGCCCTCGTCCAGCTGATCGGCATTGATCAAAGGCCGCAGCGCCAGCTCCGCTTTCTCGGCGTTCGCGCGCAGGTCGACGAGCGTCTCCAGGTGCTGCTGCAAAATGTCGTCCATGGCCTTGCGCTGATCGTCGGTGAGCTTCAGCGCATCCACCATCCTGGGATTGTTCCAAAAGCGTCCCCTTAGCCCGCCGAAGACCGCGTCCCCGCGATCCTGGCGCATCTCCGGTCCAAACCCGTCCCTCGCGGCCGGAGGGGCCTGCGCCCCCGCCGCCGCTGCCAAACTGAGGAGCGCTGCCAACGCCGCACCCAGCCGTATTGCCTTACCCGCATTCATCTTGGTTCCCCCATCCCTTCGCTGCAATCTTTCGAGTTATTGATTCCCGTCATCGTACATAAGCTGTGCCAGCGGCTCCATGGCGTCGGGAACGCTGCGGGAGACATCGCTGTTCACCTTGGCCAGAAGCTGGTCGGCGTCCATCCGCGCCTTCTCAGCGGCAAGTTCGCGCTGATGCGCCGCATCGCGCTCGGCGGCGATCCGCGCCTGCTCGACCTGCCGCTGATGGCGCTCGAAAACCGCTCCCGAAGCGCCGCCAATTACCAGCACGCAGCCCAGCGCCCATCCCGTCGCCAGTCGCCAGTTCCAATGCCGCACCGCAACGGTCGCCGTGCGCGGCCGGCTCAGTTCGGCCTCGCTCCAGGCGTGAACGCTCAGGCGAAAGCTCTGCAGCGCCTTTTCAAGCTGCGCATCCTCGGCCGCCGCCTCGGCGAGACGCTCGCGCTCCTGGCGGCCGTCTTCGAAATCCTTCGGCGAATTCATCGCTTCCCCCCCAACTCCGCGCGCACCCGTGCCAGCGCGCGCGACAGATGCGCCTTGACGGTCCCTTCGCTCAATCCGGTGGCCTGCGCAATCTCTGCCAACTCCATCTCTTCCACGTGGCGCAGCAGGAACACCGTCCGCTGCCGCCCGCTCAACCCCTTCACCGCCCGCCACACCTGCGCTACCTGCTCCCTGGCCAGCAGCCTTGCCTCGGCCGAGCTCTCGTGGCTGGGCAGCCAGTCGCTGGCCTCGTCCACGTCCACGGCGTTGGTCCGCGTCTGCCGCCAGAACTGCATCCGCCGGTTGCGCCAGTGGTCTTTCTGCAGGTTGATGGCGATGCGCATCAGCCAGGTCATGGCGCTGGACTCGCCGCGAAAGCTCGCCCAGTTACGGTGCGCCTTCAGGAAACAGTCCTGCGTCAGCGTCTCGGCCAGGTCCGGATCGCGCGTCGATGCCAGCAGAAAGCGGAAAATCTGCGGACGATGGGTGGCGACAATCGACGAGAACTCCTGCGCGGCAGACTCGTCCGCCGCGGCCATGGTCATCGGTTCCATCATCGTGCCGGCTGCCATCACTCATGGTAGACGGAAGCACCGTGAGCGAGTTTACAGGGCCTGCGACCAAATTGGCGGATTCGCTGAACGGCCGATCGAGCGGGCTTGCAGGACAACTGCGAGGGTGCGAACTTTAGCGAGAGGGTACGGGCTTTAGCGGGAGGGTACGGGCTTTAGCCCGTACGTCTTTCGCCCCCCAAACTCCTCGGGGCTTTAGAGTGTGCGTGAGAACTCAATTCGAGAGAGTTTGGACGTGCAAACTGGAGGGAGCAGCAGCCTTCAGGCTGCTGAACTCAGCGAAAAATATCGCGGCGGCTTTAGCCGCCAGCATTTGAAATCAATTTTCATGGCGGCGGCAAGGGTTTTTACGCAGACTCTTTAGCCCCGGGCTAACCCCTTGGCCCTTCCGGTTTGACAGCGGCCGGCGCGTTCAACTACTTTCCGGCGTGGTTCTCGAGACGCCGAAATTCGACTCTCACGGCGGATTCAAAGCCGCTGAGGAAGGACCCACATGACTACGCGCCGCGAATTCCTCGCCGGAGCCGCTGCCACTGCGGTTGCCTCGACACTGACTGCGCAGCCGGGCAGGCTGAACATCGGCCTCGAAGTCTACAGCTTTCGCGCCGAGATGAAGCGCGACATTCCCGGCACCCTGGCCAAGGCGCGCGCCATGGGCTTCGACCACGTGGAGATGGGCGACGATTACTACGGCCAGACCGCCGAGGAATTCCGCAAAGCGCTCGACGCCGCCGGCCTGAACGCCACATCGATCCACTTCCAGTACGACGACTGGAAGAAGAAGGGCGTGGATGGCGTACGCCGCGAGCTGGACGTCTTCGGCGCGCGATGGGCCTGCATGCCCTGGATTCCGCACCAGCGGGCGTTCACGCGCGAGGATGCCGAGCGCGCTGCGGCGAACTTCAACAACTGGGCCTCTGCCATGGCAAAAAGTGGCCACGGATTCGCCTACCATGCGCACGGG
Source organism: Binatia bacterium (assembly GCA_035516415.1). Classification (GTDB taxonomy): domain Bacteria; phylum Acidobacteriota; class Terriglobia; order Terriglobales; family Acidobacteriaceae; genus Bog-257. The sequence goes on from DATJAI010000093.1 coordinate 2,906, forward strand.
TACGAGTTCCAGCCGACACCCGAAGGCACGCTCTTCGACCTGCTCGCCCAATCGACCGACCCCCAAAACGTGAAATTCCAGATGGACACGTTTTGGATCGTCGTGCCCGGCCAGGACTGCGTGAAGCTGCTTGAGAAGTATCCCAACCGCTGGCGGCTGATGCATCTCAAGGACCTGCGCAAGGGCGCGCCGATCGGCAACCAGGAAGGTCGCGCCGACGATCTCGACAGCGTGCCCGTCGGCGAAGGCATCATTCCCTGGGAC